>NZ_JAWIRX010000007.1:0-217266 GCF_036319965.1 Stenotrophomonas sp. SMYL41
TATCGCGTTGCGCTGCGCTAAGTGCATTAAATGCTTTTTTATCGTCGGTTGACAGGCCATCGTAGTATGCCTGGGTTGCCTTCTTGCTCTGATAGGCTTGAACGTCCCAGGCAATCTGCTGGCTGGTGGCCATCACCGTCCCCGCCGCAGCCGCCATCGCCTGCTGGTCCGCCAGCAGCTTGCTCGCATCCGGCAATGCCTCCAGCGCACGATGCGCTCCACTGGCGTCGGTATTGATGCCCAGCTCAGCCGCCGACGTCTGCTTGCCACCGATGGTGATGTTGCCCTCGGTCAAGGTGGCAAGGGTGGAGCTGCTGTCGCTGCCCTTTTCCATCATCGGCAGGCCCGGACCACCTCGGGGTGCGGCCGTTCCCGGCTTGGGCGTCCAGCCATCCATCTGCCCGCCCGCACCACCACTGATGCTGCCGGAGCTGGCCGTGTAGTCCATGTGGTTCTGCAGGTCGGTGAACGACAGCGAGTCCGTAGTCAGTTCACTGTTGCCCGCATGGGTGCTGGCAATCGCACCACCCACCAGATTCACGTGGCGGGCATCGACGTGGTACCCGCCACTGCCGGCAAACAGGCCGCTCTGCTGGCCAACACCCTGATAGCTGCCGCTGGCCCTGCCTGCACTGGCGTAACCGTCGGCATTCCACGCGGTACCGAACGACACCTGCACGCGGCCACCCACCTGGCTGTTCCTGGACATGCTCTCGGCGATGTCCTGCAGCGACTCGATCGTCAGCGTGCCGCCGGTCTTGACGTCGATGCGGTCAGCGGTCGCCGTGGCGCCACGCAGGGTGGTATCGCCCTCGGCCTTCATCGAAATGTTCTTGCCGGTCAGCGTGGTGTTCTGCCAGGTGCTGCTCTCGGCATTGGCCTTGCTGCTGCCAACACTGGCTTCGGCGTACACGTACACGCCGGTCTGCGCGCCTACAGAGACCCCCACGCCGACTTCGGCACCTGCATTGCTGCTCTTGCTGCGGTCGGCCACATGCGCCTTGCCAGCTTCCAGCAGGATATCTCCGGCCGAATCCAGGCTGAGCGTGTTGCCTGCACTCAAATTGCCCTGCACCACATGGATGTCGCCCTGGGTGCTGGTCAGGTTCACGTTTCCACCACCCTGGATGGTCGAACCACGCGACACCCTGCTGCTGCCATCGGCACTGCTGTTGGCGGTCTTGAAGCCGATGCCTGCTTCAGCACGGAACAGTTCGCCACTGCCGCCACGGCCGGACAGTGCCGAGATCGCACTGGCTGCCTGGTACGCGTTGGCGCCCGCCGCCATGCCCTGCATCTTCTGCAGGCGATCATCGGACTGACGGGCCGCGTCCACGTTGTTGATCAGGTCGATCAACGGCGACTTCACCCGCGCGAACACGCCGATCTTCAGGTCCTTGTCGCTCTGCGAGTAGTGACCGCTCTCATCGGCGGTCAGCAGCTCGATTTCGGCGGCGGTGATGTTCACGTCCTTGGCCGCCACCACGTTGCTGGCCGTCTGCGTGTACTTGCCACCGGCGGTCAGGTTCACGCTGCCGCCCAGACTGCCGATGCTGCTGGCCACCTGTGACACCTGCGCGCTTTCGTCCTGGTGCTGCTCGCGGTGCCAGCCGGAGAACTTCTCGGTATCCGATATCTGTACCGTGCCGATCGCCTTGCTGTCCGACGTATTGGCGTTGCTGACCGTATCCTGCCCGCTGCGGACCAGCAGATCACCGGCCGCACGGATGCTGACGTCTTTCTCGGCGGCGATATTGGCTGCGGTCAGGCTGATGTTGCCCTCGGTGGTGGCCATGCGCACGCCGCCGCCGACCGACAGCTGCGTGCCGGTGATGGTGTCACTGCTGCCGCTGCCCTGGCTCTGCGAGTTGTTGGTACCGAACGGCAGGCCGCTGGTGTTGTTGGCAAAGCCCCAGCCCTTGCCGCGGCTGCTGCTGTCGCTGCGCTCGGTGTTGTGGGCCACGTCGAACACGATGTCCTTGGTGGCCAGCAGCACAGCGTTGCCCTCGGCCGACATCTGCGTGCCCTGGCTGAGGATCGAGCCCCCATTGGCAATCAACGTGAGATCGCCGCCTGCAGCCAACTGGCTGACGCGGGCATCACTGGTCGAATGGCTCTGTTCGCTGTTGGTGCGCTGGCTGCCGGCAGTCACCACGGTCGAAGTCGTGGCCGCGCGCAGGCCGGAGGCTGCGCCTTATATTCATAAGGTATATCGCCACGTGAAGCGAGGTGAAATCAGGCTAGGAGCTGCGACCGGGTTGTCGGGCGTTACGGGCAGCAGGCCCCGGGAAGACCAGATTCTTCCCGAGCCTTGCTGCATAGGTACTCTCGAACTGGAAGGAGAGCACAAAGCGGAACCCGCACGTCACGGCGTAGCACTTGATGAAGCACACAGGACTCCATCTGAGGTCGTACCTACTTCTTGCTCATACGCGGCTTGCGGCTTGCTGCATCCAGCCACTGTCAAATGGCCCACCCTGTATCAGTGCCGACCCATGCTCCTGCTGTTTCACCAGATATAAACCGTCGCGTGCATCAAGGCATCACAGGCGCCTCCACGGAAATTGACTCCCAAGATGGAGCAATTGAATTCTCCTCAAGATAGGTTTCAAGATCCCGGAACGGAGAAACGCCGATGTCACTCAAAGAAAACCATACAGCATCACATTCGTCGCAGACAAAAATCTGAGCCACACTCTCCTTGACGCGAGCCTCAAGTATCTCACCTTGCTCACAACGCGGACAAATCACGAAACACCTCACTGCACGGGATACGCAGACATTATTTTATTGGCGCCAGGCTTAACAATAATTCTTATGTTCTTCTCGCCGGCAGTGCCAATCACTCGCCCCATTGGGACGATGAACGTCCCCGGATCTCCAGGCACCGCACGCCCTTCATCCTCCAAGCCTCGTCGATAAGAGAGATCAACTTGGATCTATCCTCAACGAAAACCGAATGCGTGGCCTTTGCGGGGTTTTGAACCGTATGTGCCAATATGTACTTGATACGATTTCCATGTATAGAGCCCATCCCGCAGCATCCCGGCCATTGAGGTGCGCTTGCCTGTCAAGCGCGGCTTTTCACGAACTCAATGCAACGACCAGAAACACCCTCAAGCCACAACGCAGATTGCAGTCACGACCTGCTCCGGCTCATCCTCGAGCGGCACACCCCAACCGGAAATTTCGAGGACCCCGTAATCACCTCCGCTACAGAACCACTCCTCCGCCTCATCGAAATGCAACTCGCTAAAAACAAGAAAATCAGAAACCAGACTACCCAGGCCAATTGATCCTGCCGCAAGTCCACGATAGGACTTACGTGCAACAACATCCCACGGCATCCCCAATGCGTAAACCTTGAGCGCCCGCACAACCCAGCCCTCGATCGTAATAGAGAGCGCAGCCATGTCACCAGCGCGATCACCGCCAGGCAGGGAGAACAGGAGCCCGCCATTACCGTGCTCGTCAGGACCATATCTTTCCAGACGAAGATCAGGCCCGCCCTCAAACCTGTACAGCTGAGCATCCGCGTCAATCAGATATGCGGCGAGAACCGCGTCCAGATCACCGTATGACGCATGCAGAGGTATAGCTGCCATCGATACACCAGGAACAATAGGTGCATCCCACGCAATGGAGAAACTAATGGAGATATTCATTCTGGAATCCAAGTATTCGTTGAATGATTAAATTTAACTTTCTGACCCTGCGGATTCAAGTATATCGTATTGTTGTCGTAAATCGGATCACCGGGACCACGGAACTTAGGACGGTACCCCGAAGGATCAATAACCTTAACCTTACTCCCATCGAAATAGGTCAACTTGTAATATTCCCCAACGTGCACCGATTTTTGCGCCGACCCTGCTGTTGAGGGACTGTATTGAATCTCTCTGATGCCCGTTGCCCCGCCGCTAACCCTATATACCTGAGCATTGCCAGAGCTATTCGCTTTCGCAGGAATTCGCACCAACGTCGCACCATCCATACTAAATGACTGCCGAATCAGATCAATTGACTTTCCCCATATATTGGCTGGAGCCTTAAGAATATCCCTTGGAATTCCCGCCTGCCCCGCCAAACTTTCGCGCAACCCAACTCTTGCGGTCGCTGAACTTGCAGGCACCATCCTGCCCTGCGGCATCCCGGCCAATCCGAGGGTCATCGAAACCGCAAGATCCTGCCAGTACTCGCCACTGGTGAAGATGTTGGACATATCACCAAACGCTTGGCCGAAATTCCCTCTCAAGCCGTGTGAAAAATAGGAACCCAGATCCAATGCGTAACCAGGCGTCATGCCCCAAAGCGGCGGAGGCAGTCCAGATACAACGAAATCGTTGTACTCATCCTTCTGCATGATGAGCCGAGGAGTTCCGTCTGACTCTGTCAGCGTGAAGCTGACAGTCTCGCCAGTTTCCTTGTTCTGATTCGCTATGACTTTATAGGCAACCTCATCACTACTGTCGGAAATAACAACCGCCTTGGTGTTGTCCGACATCTCAAGAATGGTGGAACAGCCTCGCACAGCGGGGTTTGCCTTGCAGACATCCAGAGCTTCCAGGTACTGGTCCCAGTGCATCTGACGGTTGAACTGATCTCCCAGCAGCGCCGTGCCCGAACCATCGGTACCACCCACGACCCCGCCCAGCGCAGCACTGGCGAGTTCGATCAAGCTGTTGAACTCACCACTTCGCGGATCCATGCCCTGGCCTGTGAGGAAACGCGTCATTGCCTCCTTGGCCAGCGCTGCACCGGTGGCACCCGCAGCGGCGCCACTAATATCGCCGCCACTCAATGCCGCAACGGCAGCGCCTGTCAGGCCATGCAGCAGGACCTTATTGCGCCCGCTTTCACCCCACTCGCTGATCCGCCGCAGCGCGTCGGCCTCGGCCTCGGCATCACCATTGGCGCGCGCAACTTCCAGGTCCACCTTGGCCTGGGCACTCTTCTTGGAGGCCAGATTGCCAACGGCCTTGAAACCGATCTCTCCCAGGATATGCGTGAGTTCCTGCCGCTCCTGAACCTTCTTCTCGTCAAAGATGGGCGCAAACCCGTTGGCGTTGTCCAGACTGGTTACGCCGCGCTGCAGGTCTGCCAGCGTGCTGCTGTCTCCGTTTCTAATATCGATCGTGCCGTCGGCTACGCCGCTCCGCGTGGTGGTGCTCTTGCGGTCACCCGTTGGCAGGCCCGGCATCACCGACGGGTTGAAATTGAACCCGTCCGAGGGGCTCCCACCGCCGCTGGTACCGCCACTGATCGATGCAGAAAGGAACTCCGCCCGGTTCTTGAGATCCTCAACCGTCAAGCTACCCGTCGACAGCAGATTCTTCGACGGATCCGCGGTACTTGCGATGACGGCTCCGGCCAGATGCGTGTTGCCCCCAACCTGCAACTGGAAGCCCCCATCACCAGCGGCGATTCCCGTCTGCTCACGGACACTGCGGTAGTCACTGTCAATCAAGGCGGCGCTGCCGCTGGCACTACCCTCGAAGCCATAGCCAATCGTGGCTTCACCTTTTGCCGCAAGCTGCTGACTCTTGTATCTATCCGTGTCCTGCTCTGTGCGCACCGCCAGATTGCCCGCCACTTGGCCAATCACCTGGTTGGCAACCAGCTGTGCGCCCTGCAGAGTCGTGTCTCCACCACTCGCAAACGTAAGGCGATCCCCGGCCTTGATGATACTTTCGTTGTGGACGGTGCCGTTCCCGTCGGCCTTGCCACGCGCGGCATTGGCGCCAACATACACACCGATCGCTGCACCGCCGCCGCTGCTTCCACTGATCGCAACACCGATCTCTCCACCCTGGGACTGGTTTCTGCTGTCCTGGGCGTAGCGATCCTCGCTGCTTCTGATCATCAGATCCTTGGCCGCCGCAAGATCTACGTTGCGACCCGACACGCTACTGCCCACCACGGTCAGATCACCGCCCGTGGCTGCGATCACCACATCGCCATCACTGTGCAATGTGCTGCCACGATGGGTCGTCTGCTCCATCGTCGTTTCCGACTGGGATCGCTGGGTTCCTGCGGTCACCCGGACGTTCAATCCGGCGCCGCCACCTCCATCGCCCGACTGCTGCCCCGCAGCCTGGGCCACAGCGATTGCCCCCTGGGCCGCCTTGTACGCATAGAGCGCCTTGAGGCGATCGTCTTCGACCTCGTCTGCGCGCTTGGCTAAGGCGTACACGGCGCGTGCACCTTGAATCGTATCAACGGTCGCACCGCCCACGGCGACGTTCAGACCTGACTGCCTGAAGTAGTTCCTGTCGTTGTACTCCGAGTGCTGTTCTGCTGAATCGATGCGTACATCCTTGCCAAGCAACGTCATTCCGTTCTTGGAGAGAACATCGGATCCGCCGATGTGCAGCGTTTCTCCCGCCGTTAGTGTCACGCTGCCCAGCGCGCTGCCGACGATGCTTCCTTCCGCGACCGTTTCGGTCAGGGAGCTGCTGTTGCCGGCACTTCGGCTGCCGAAGGTAACTCCGAAGCTGCCATTCATCCCCCCAAGCAGCCCGGACTTCTTGCGATCGCTACTGTGCTGTTCGGAATGAATGGACTCCGCAGCAACAATACTGAGATTGCCCTTGGCGGCCATCACTACATCGCCAGTGGCCGCAATCTTGGCGCCCTCGGCTGTGATGTCACGACCTGCGCCGATGCTGATCCGCTCACCCGACAAAACCGTGCCAACGACCAGGATGTCTTGGGTCGCATCGTGCGTTGCGGTACGCGTAGTGGACGTTAGTCCACGCTTCTTGCGCTGGGTGTCTTGCTCCCAGGTGTGCTCTTCCTGCGCGGATGTCAGATTCACATCACGGCCAGCACCAATACTGATCGCGTCCTTTTCGCTTCGTACCTCCGCGGCTACCAGGTTCGCATCGCGGCCTGCACTGAGTGCGATTCCGCCGTCAGCAGACAACTGGCTACCCCGCACCGTCTCATCACGCTGGCTGACCTGCAGCGAGCTGCGCTTGCCTGCATTGGCAAAATCGCGGCTCTCGCTGTCCACCAGCGCCTGGCTGTTGATGTCCCCACCGGCCTGCAGTGCCAGGCCGCCCCCCGCCTTGATCTGCGCGGCGGCCAGGGTGATGTCCTTGCCAGCGGCCAGCACCACATCGCCAGCGCCCTGTACCGACGAGGCAGCGTGTGTCGTCCTGCTGCTGCGCTGGTGGTTGCGCTCATCGAAGGTGGCGTCGCGGCGTTCTTCCAGCGCAATAGCGCCAACATCCAGATTGCCGCCTGCGGCCAGCTGGGTCAGGCCGTCAGTGCCAGCGTTGCGGAGCTGTGCGGCCTGCAGGCTGATGTCCCCGCCAGCCACCACCGACAGCATGCCGTCGCCACTGGGGTTGGTTACATACAGGCCGGCGACCCGATCGATGCGATTGGTTTCGTACTGGTAGGTGCCACCGCCCCGCTGTGTCTCCACCGTGGAGGCCACCGAGACGTTGCCCGCCGCCTTGACCGACAGCGCATCGGTGGCCGTCACGGCGGCACCGACAACGCGGATGTCCTTGTCCGACGACAGCCCGACGTACTGGCCGGAAATGCTGCCGCCCAGATGCTCGATGTTGCCGGCATCGATGGTCACCAGCTTGCGGCCGGCGATATTGCCGGTGTTGACCAGGCCATTGCCCAGTTTGATATCGACATTGGCGCCGGCCAGCAGTGCACCGTTGCCGTCCAGGTCGCCCGGTCGCAGGCGCAGGTAGACCTGCGGCACCAGCGCGGTGGTGGTGCTGCCATCGGCCAGGGTGACGGTCTGCTCGACCAGCCAGACGATGTCACTGGTCAGCTGTGCCATCTGTGCTTCGGTCAGCGCCACGCCAGGGCGCAGGCCCCATTCGCTGGCCACCGTGGCACCGGCCTCCAGCAGCGCGCGGTACTGCGCCTCGTCACTGGCGTAGCCGTCGAGGAAGCGTCGACCGGTCAGCTGGCCGATCTGCTCGCGCACCAGCTTCTGCTCGTAGTAGCCGTCACCCAGGCGCTTGTGCACGGTATCGGGCGAGTAGCCCATCTGACCCAGCAGGTGGTCCGAGCTCAGCCAGGTCTTGTGGTCGGTAAAGCGCGGATCGGTCTCGACCAGGTAGTGGCCACCGTTGGGATTGACGTTGAACAGGCTGGCGCTCGGCGCGCGCGTGTCCGGTGCGCCCATCGCGATCCGGTCCGGCGATCCACCACTGGCCGCGACCACGCGCGGCCCGGAGCTGCTGCTGTTGCCGCTCACGCCGCCGACGCTGCCGCCCTGCTGGGTGCCGGCGGCATCGGCCGCCTGTGCCAGCGCGCGTTCGGCACCGGTGCCGGTGGACTGGCCGGGCCCCTGCGCACCGCCGTGGCCCGGCCCATCCGGCAGGGTCTTGGGACCCTGCACGTTGAGGTTGGCCATGGCCGAACCGTTCTGCACGTTCGGCGCGTTTCGTCCCTGGTTGAGGTTGCTCAGGTCACCGACGTCGATGCTCAACGAGCCGCCGCTGACAATGCTGCCGCCAATTTTACCTGTCACCTCGGAAATGGCCGGCGTGCTCCAGGTCATTACGTCACCGCCGAAGGTATGGCTGACGTTGGAGAACTGATGCGTGCGATACAACGTGGCCGCCAGGTTTTCCACCTTCGCCGCGCCGCTCAGGCCGACAATGTCCAGATCGCCGCCGGCGGCGATGCTGCCGTAGTGGTTGCGCAGGTCATCGGTGCGGATGCGCATCGCGCGCCCGGACCGGATGACCGCATCGGCACCGACGCCCGGCTGCAACACATCTTCGGTCACCGTGCGCGTGGCCAGGCGGTACTGCTCGTTGGCACTGGTTGAATTGCCGCCCGCAAACTGTGGGCTGGTCAGAATGCGGTCGGGATCGTAGTCCTTGAAGGTCCACAACTGCACGCAATTGGTCGTGCAGGTGCCATACGCCGAGGAATAGGTGAGTCTGTCATCGACGTAGCGGAATGCCGGCGAATCGGGATGCAGGGTGCTCAGCTCGGCAAAGGGATCGTCGGCACCACCGGCAACCTGGTCCGGATTGACCTGGTTGTCCTGGCGGCCGACGTAGTACATCACCACCGTGCCATCCTGCAAGTTCAGGCGCGATCGCTCTCCCAGCGCGGCATACAGTCCACCACGCCCGAAGAAGTACGCGCTGGTCTGCGCGGTCAGCCGCACCACGGCACGGTGCACGGTGAAGCCGTCCGGCGTGATGTGCGGTGTGTCCTCCAGGATGTCGGCCGGGTTGAGGTAGTACACCTCGTGCGCGGAGTAATGGCTGGTACTGCGGATGTTCTCGGTAGCGTTCTTGCCGTTGCGCCACCATGCGGGCCGCTCCATGCGCACCGGGGCATTCACGGTCGTGGCCTGTGTGATGACCACGTTCTCGCGGATGTTGTTGACCACCTGCGCATCGATGGACAGGGTGCCGGTCACATCGATGACCGAGCTGATGTTGTCGATCCGCCCGGCAATGCCGCTGGCGATCCGGTCGGCCCCCAGCGATCCACCGATGGCCGCATCACCGCCGCTGTAGATCAGGCCCTTGCCGGTGTTCTGCAGTTCGCGCACGCCCAGGTCCAGCCGCTCGCGTGCGGCCACGGTGCCGACGCGGGTGGCACCACCGGCCTCTTCGGCGCGGTTCTTCAGCACGCCGGTGGAGATCGCTACGCGATCGCCGTAGATGCGCCCGGTGCCGAGATTGTCGATCTCGCCGGCCTCCAGGTGCGTCAGCGCGCCATCGATCAGGCCGCGGTTGGTCAGCTGGCCACGGGCGTTGAGGTGGGTCGTGCCCTGGCTGGAGATCTCACCCGAGGCAGCATTGGTGATGTTCTGGGCGTTGAGGTCGAGGTTGCCACCGCGCACCACACCCTGGTTGTCGAGGTCGCCGGACAGGTTCAGCGACAGCGTGCCGTTGGCGATCCATTCGCCACGTTGGCGCATGCCCTGCTGCAGGGTGAGGCCGAGGTCACGCTGCGCATGCACCTGGCCGTCTTCGCTGAGCGCACGTGCCACCAGGGTCTGGCTGCCGTCGGCCCGCAGCAGGCCGCCACTGTTGGCGACGTTGTCCGCCCGGCTGTCCAGGTTGCCGCCGGTGCTGATCACGCCGCCGGTGTTCTGCAGCTGGCCGTTGATCTGCAGCCGCGCCCCGCCATCGGTGACGACCTGGCCCTGGCTGTTGTCCAGCCACTGCGCGCCGAACTGCAGCTCGCCCGCCTGCAGGCCGCGGGTGCCATCGCCACCGCGGGTATTGCGGTTGTCGACGCTGGCGGCGGTGAGGGTCAGCAGCTGGCCGGCGGCGATTGCACCGGCAGCGTTGTCCAGGTGCCCGCTCAGGGTCAGGTCGAGATTGCGCCCGGCCTGCACGCGCCCCGCGCCGTTGGCCAGCGTCGTGGCCTGCAGCGACAGGCCTGCCGCGCTGACAAGCGTACCGCCGGCGCTGTTGTCGGCACTGGCCAGCAGCAGCCGCGCATCGCCCTGCGCGTTCAGCGTGCCACCGCGGTTGTCCAGCGCGCCTCCTTCCAGCTGCAGCTTGCCCGCCGCCAACAGGCCGCCACTGCTGGCCGTGCTGCGGTTGTCGATGGCTTGCCCTGTGGTATCGATCAGCAGATCGGCGGCCGACCGCACCCGGCCACCCTGGTTGTCCAGCGCACCGCTGTGCACGGTCAGCGCACCCTTCTGCGTACCCAGCGTACCTGCGCTGTTGTCCAGCCGCTGGCCGCGGGTATCGACGGTCAGCTGGCCACCCAGCAGCGTGCCGCGCTGGTTGTCAAGGCCGTTGGCCTGCAGCTGCAGCAGCTCGCCGGCCTGCATCGCGCCATCGCTGTTGTTCACGCCTGCAACCGTGGTCAGCAGCAGGTCCTTGCCTGCCACCACCGTGCCGTGCCGGTTGTCGAGGCTCGCGGCGTTCAGCGTCATCGCACCAGCGCTGGACAGCAGCCCCTGGCTGCCATTGTCGAGGCGACCGTCGATGCCCAGTACCAGCTCGCTGCCACCGGCGTGGATGGTACCGCCGAGGTTGTCGAGGCTGGCGGCATTGAGCGTGCCCGCGCCACCCAGCAGGATGCGCCCGCCCTGGTTGTCCAGTGCCTGGCCGATGGCCAGGGTGGAACGGCCGCTGCCGGCACCCTGCAGGATGCCCTGCGCATTGATCAGCTGCCGCGCGGAAACGTCGAGCACGCCATTGCTGGCCAGCGAACCGCCGCGATTGTCCAGCAGCCCCTGTACCCGCAGGCGCAGCGCCTCGTCGCCGGTGGCAGTGAGTGCACCTCCGGCCGTGATCAGGCTATCGGCAATGACGTCGATGCGTCGCGCCGAGGTGGTCGCCTTCGACAGGTCAAGCGTTTTGCCCTCCAGCACCAACGTGCCATTGCTGAGCACGCTGCCGCTTGCACCCAGCAGGGTCTGCGCGAGCACCTGCAACCGGCCGCTGCCGGCGTGCTGGATCTTGCCTGCGCTGTTGTCCAGCGCCTGCGCCTGCAGCGTCAGGTCACCATTGCTGGCCAGCGTGCCGCCGGCATTGCCCAGCGTGGTGGCATGGATGCGGCTGGCACCCTCGCCACTGGCGACGATGCGGCCACCGGCGTTGTCCAGCGTTCCGGCCTCGATGTCGAAGCGATCCGCCCCCAGCGTTGCGTCGCGATGGTCTACCTCATCCGCGCGCAGGGTGAGCGTAGCCGCAGAGACCAGCGTGCCCTTGCTTCCATCCAGGCGGGTCGTGGTGATATCCAAGCCCCGGTTGCCGGCGTGGCGGATGGCACCGGCGGTGTTGTCGACCCGCGCGGCAGCAATGGTCAGCCGGTTGGCATTGCTGGCGATGGTGCCTTCATGGTTGTCCAGCGTACCGTTGACCTGCAACGTGCTGCCGGCTGTACCGGCAGCACTGAGCGTGCCCTTGCGGTTGAGCAGTTCACCGGCCTGCACATCCAGGGCACCGTTGCCTGCGATCGTGCCGCCGCTGTTGTCCACGCTCTGTGCCACGAGCAACTGCAGTGCATCGCTGCCGGTGGCGCTGAGGTTGCCGCCGGCGTTGTCCAGGCGTTCGGCATTGATCGCAATGTGCTCTGCCTGGGTGATACTGCCGGCACCCAGCACCAGCTCGCCGCCATCGAGCGTCAGCGTGGACTGGCTGAGGATCCGCCCCGCCGCGCCCTGCAACGCATCGGCACGGATCTGCAGCGTGCCGCTGCCGGCGTGTTCGATTGCACCGCTGCGGTTGTCCAGCCGCGCCGCCTGCAACAGCACGTTGCCGCTGCCCGCCAAGCGGCCGCCATCGCGATTATCCAGCAGTTCGCGGGCCTGTACCTGCAACAGGCCGCTCCCCGCAGCAAGTACCTTGCCGCCCTGGTTGAGCAGGCTGCCGACGTGCAGCTGCAACTGGCCGTTGCCAGAGATCGCACCGGCGCTGTTGTCCAGATCGTCGCGCACGGTCAGGGTCGCGCCCTGGCTACCAGCCGACTGCAGCGTGCCCTTCTGGTTGTCGATGCGGCCCGCATCGATGCGCAGGCCCGCATTGCCAAGCACCTGCCCGCCGTTGTTGTCGAAGGTGCCACGTACCTCCAGCGCCAGCTCGGAATTGCTCAGCGAAACGATCTGGCCACCGGCGTTGCGCAGGCCGTCTGCCTGGATCTGCACGCGCTGCGCCGAGGTGGTGCCGCCACTCACATCCAGCTGGCCACCGGTCAGCGACAGGTCGCCGTTGCTGAGCAGGCGGCCTTCGCTGCCACGCAGCGTATCGGCGTGAACACGCAACGCGCCGTTGCCTGCCTGCTGCAGCAGGCCCTTGCTGTTATCCAGCGTGGTCGCCGAGACGGTCAGTTCACCATTGCCGGCCACGGTGCCACCGGCACTGTTGTCCAGCATACCGGCCCGCAGCATGCTGCCCTGGTTGCCCAGCGACAGCAGGCTGCCGCCGCGGTTGTCCAGCGTGCCGGCGGCGATCTGGAACAGCGCTGCGCTGAGCGTGCCATTGCGCACGTCCGCGTTGCCCACCGTCCAGTCCAGGCGACCGAGCGTGCTCAGGCGACCGCCGGCACCGGTCCAGTTGCCCGTGGTCAGCGACAGGCCGCCGTTACCGGCATGCTCGATGCGGCCACCGGCATTGAAGACCCGACCTGCCCCCAGCGTCAGGCGCTCGGCATTGGTCGCCAACAGGCCGCCCTCGTTGTTGAACGCGCCTTGCACTGTCCATGCCGACTCGGCACTGCCGGCATGGCGCAGCTCGCCTGCCCGGTTGTCCAGCGACTGTGTCTGCAGCTGCAGCGCACCGGCCACACTCAGCGCGCCCTTCTGGTTGGACAGCGTGCCCAGCTGCAGCGCAGCGTCACCGTGCACCTGCAGAGTGCCGCCATCGTTGTTCAGATCGCCCGTGGCGCGCAGCGAGGCCACACCAAGGCGGCCTCCGCTGTTGTCCAGGCCATTGCCCGCAACCAGCGAAACACGACCGCCGTTGCTGATGCTGCCGCCGTTGTTGTCGAGCGTGCCGGCGATGTCCAGCACACCGGCGGCCAACGGAACAGCCGGCGTCACCGGCGCACCGCCTGCGCCCGTACCCGGAGTACCCGTACCGGGCATGCCGGTTCCGGGCGTACCGGTACCTGGCGTTCCACCGCTTCCCGGCGAGGTGCCACTGCCAGGGGTACCACCGGTGCCGCCCGACGCCACCGCATCCAGCGCACCGATCAGGCCTTCACTGCGATTGCTCACGCTGCCAGCGGTGAGGCTCAACGCCTGCACGCCGGCCTGCTCGATGGCGCCGCCACGGTTGCGCAGGGCCTGCGCCTGCAGCTGCAGGCGCTGTGCATTGAGCTTGCCGCCACTGTTGTCCAGCGTGCCGCCGGAGATGATCGCCGCTTCATGCGTGGCAGCGATGGTGCCGGCATTGGCCAGATCCCCGCTCGCCTGCACGCGCACGTTCTGCAGTGACTGCAGCGCGCCGGTGTTCTCCAGCCGGCCGTCCACCGTGACCACGAGTTCGCCGGCCTGCGCGCCAATGCTGCCGGCATTGCGCACGCCCACGCCGTGCTCGTTGCCGACCAGCCAGATCTTGTTGGCGAACATGCCGCCCAGCGCGCCCACGTCCAGCGCGAAGGTCGGCGCTTCGCCACTGGCCGCGCTCGCGCTGGCCTGGCTGTGGTCGGCGCTGACCACGTTGCTGCCCAGCGTCGCCTGCAGCTGGTTGGCCCAGATGCCGGCATTGACCTTCAACGAACGGGTGATCAGGTCGGTGTAGTCGGCACGACTGGCATCGAGGCCATCGCCGTTGACCTCGATTGCCCCAGCACTGACCCGATAACCTTCCAGCGAGCCGCTGCCGCTGAACATCGGGGTGCCGGTGGTCAGGGTCACCCGGCTGGCATTGAGGAAGCCCCCCCCGTTGACCTGGATGCCGGCCGGATTGGCGATGATCACCTCGGCGCGCTGTCCGGCCACTTCCACGTAGCCATTGAGTCGGCTCGCCGGGCCGTTGACCTCGTTGAGGATGACCCGTGCGCTGCCGGTGGCCAGCCATGGATTGCCCTGCACCCAACCGCCCAGCTGCGTCTGCACCTGGCCACGCGCGTTGTTGAGGATCACGCCCTCGCGGCCGACATCGAACTGCGAGTAACGGTTGCGCGAAACACCACCGGCCGACGGCGTGGTGATGTTGACCATCGGCACACCGTTCGGCGCGGTGACCACGGTGGGACGCTCACGACCGGGCGCATTGGGATCGGACGCGATGTGGCCGACCGATTGCGCCGCAGCCACGGGTACCAGGCTGACCCATCCCAACGCGCACATCAGCGCGAAGCCAAGCGGCGACACGGCCGCCGTCTGCCGCCCGGCAACCTGGCCGACCAGCCCACCACCGCCTTTCACCAGTTCCGAGGCGACCTGCCACACGCGCAGCGCGCGGTTGAAAACCAAGCGATAGATGCTGTTCATTTCACGAATCCTTGTGCCAGATCAGTAGCGCCACGCCAGGCTGAAGCCGAAGGTGGTGTAGTCAGTCGGGAAGTTGGAGGGCTTGTGCAGGGCCGAGCCCACGAAGCCGTCCCAGGAAAGCTGCTGCCAGCCGCCGCGCAGGCCCAACGCCATGCCGGCCAGATCCCGGCCGGATTGCCATTGCGCCGAAGGCCCGCCGATGCGGCCGTAGTCGGCGGCCACGTAGAATTCCTGGCCGCCACCGATGCCCAGCGAAAGATCGTTGCGCAGCGACCAGCCACGCTCACCGCTGAGCGAGCTTTCACCGTCGAAACCGCGCACGGTGTAGCGGCCACCGATGGCGAAGCGGTCCTGCGGCGAGAGTGGCGTGCGGTTCCACTGCGCGCGCCAGGCGGCGGTGTAGCGCAGGCGCTGCGTGCCCAGCTGGAACGGCACGCTGAACTGCGCGTCGGCGGTGATCAGCTTCATCCGCGAGGTGCCTTCCAGCGGCAGCGTCGGGTCCCACTGCTGCGCCCTCTCTTCCGGCGAGCGCAGGGCGTGGAAGGCGCCCGTGCCACGCCGGTAGGCCACGCTGGCATCGAGCGTGGCACTGCCGATGAACTGCTTGTGGGTCAGGCCGAGCTCCCAGCCCGAGGTACGGCGACGCTGCACCTCGATCTCGGTATCGTCGATGTAGTTCTTCGACGTGCGCTGCCAACCGCGGCCGTAGATGCCCAGCTTGGTCTTGGCGTTGCGCAGCAGCAGGTGATCCACGCGTGCCTCGGCGTTGCCGCTGCGGCCGCTGTAGTCATAGCTTTCGTACGCGCCCACCACGTTCTGGCTGTAGTCGTAGGCGCTGGCGGTGGCGCCGAACAGCCAGTAGCCGTAGGGCACGTCGTAGTGTACGGTCCAGCTGTTGGTGTCCTTTCCCCGGCCATTGAACACGCCACGGCCCGCGCTGACGTAGAACAGCTCGTTCAGGCCCAGCGGATTGTCCAGCGACAGCGTCGCGTTGGCTTGCAGCTTGCCGGTTCCGCGGCTGCCGGCATCGTCCAGGGTGACGCTGGCGCGTACCGGTGAGCGCTGCTTCCAGTCGATCTGCAGGTCACTCTGGCCCGGCGCCGCACCCTCGCCGTCGGCCGGCGCGATCTTGATGTCGGCGCTGACCGTGGGCACGCGCTGCAGGTTCTCCAGCCCCTGCTCGATGTCACGCAGGTTGAGCAGGCCGCCGCTGCGGATCGGCAGCGCATTGGCGATGGCCGGATGCCGGCCCTGCGGATCGGAGAACACGGCCTCGCGGAACCGGCCCGGCACCACCGACAGCGTCAGCGTGCCCTGGTTGAGGTCCTGCGGTGCAGACAGCACCCGCGTGGTGACATAGCCACGGGCGATGATCGCGTTCTGCACGCGCTTCATCACCACGTTGATGCCCTCGGTGCCGAGGCAGCGCCCGCTGGCCGGATCATGTGCGGGGTCGGCCGCGGCCAACGCCCACTGGAAGCGCGCCGCGTCATCGCCCTGCAGCACGATGTGATCCACGCGTACGCAGGGCGCTTCCTGCACGGGCAGACGATCGCCCTGCGCTTCCTCGCTGCGCTCAAGGCGTACGTCGGGTCGGCTTTCCTGCTGCTCGCGCAGCACGCGTTCGCGTTCCTGTTGCCGCAGCAGTTCCTGCGCGGCTGGATCGCCCCCCTGCTGGGCGGCAACATTGAAGGCCATGCCAAGCAGCACCAGGCACCCACCACGACGGCATGCATGCCGCCCCTGCTTCTTCCCTGATTGCACAATCTGTCCCTGAGTCTTGACGCTACGCGCCGGCCGCCCTTTCCCGGGAGTGAGGGAGCCGGCACATCAGCTTGAATGAGGTCTGCCGGCACACAAGCGACAGCACGCCACCGCGCGAAGCGCGAAGTGGCGGAACCGTAATCGGCCACCCAGGGAATTTCTATAGGGGCAAATTCAAAGCCGCACCGATACACGGATGCCAGCCCCCTCCGGCGACCGCGACAGGCAAGCGCCAGCCGGGCCTCTCCAGCACACGGGCTTTCTCCCGCCAACGCTATAGTCCGCCCATGACCCTCCACCTGCAGATCGAAGGCGCGGCCATTGGCGACATTCCCAGCCTCTATGCCGAGATCAACCGCGTATTCATGACCGGCGAGGACTGGCAACTGGGGCCCAGCCTGGATGCGCTGGACGACCTCCTTTACGGCGGCTACGGCGCCCTGGCCGGGCATGCAACGGCCACCGTGGTCTGGCGCGACATCGAACACAGCCGTGCGTCGCTCGGCGTGGATGCCACCCTGGCATGGCTGGACGCGAAGCTGGAGCAACCCGGCACCTTCAACGCCGATGCGATCAGCCGTCAGCGTGACGCACTGGCGCGCGGCAATGGCCAGACCTATTTCGAGATCGTGATGGAGATCTTCGCCGGGCATCCCCGGATCAGGCTGGTGCCGGCCTGAAAGCCACGCGGCACCTGCATCGGGTGCCCGCCGACCCGCCTCCAGCCGTTACCATGGGCGGCCCTGTACCCGCTGCAGCCTGCCGCCGACCGGCGCGGGCGCATGCCCCAGATCCACGAGCCCCATGTCCAAAGACAAGTCCGCCGAACACACCCCGCTGATGAAGCAGTTCTTCGCAGCCAAGTCCGACTATCCGGACCTGCTGCTGTTCTTCCGCATGGGCGACTTCTACGAGCTGTTCTACGACGACGCGCGCAAGGCCGCGCGCCTGCTCGACATCACCCTGACCCAGCGCGGCAGCTCCGGCGGCGCGCCGATCCCGATGGCCGGCGTGCCGGTGCACGCGTATGAAGGCTACCTGGCACGGCTGGTGGCGCTGGGCGAATCGGTGGCGATCTGCGAACAGATCGGTGACCCGGCGCTGGCCAAGGGCCTGGTCGAACGCAAGGTGGTGCGCATCGTCACCCCCGGCACCGTCACCGACGAAGCGCTGCTGGACGAGCGCCGCGACACCCTGCTGATGGCGCTCTCGCGCAGCAAGCAGGGCTACGGCCTGGCCTGGGCCGACCTGGCCGGTGGCCGCTTCCTGGTCAACGAAGTCGAGACCGACGACGCGCTGGAAGCCGAACTGGCCCGTCTGGAGCCGGCCGAGCTGCTGGTGCCCGACGAAGAGAACTGGCCGGAGTTCCTGCGCCAGCGCACCGGCGTGCGCCGCCGTGCGCCGTGGCTGTTCGACGCCGACAGCGGCCGCCGCCAGCTGCTGGGCTTCTTCAAGCTGCATGACCTGAGCGGCTTCGGCATCGACGACAAGCCACGCGCGACCGCTGCCGCCGGTGCCCTGCTCGGCTATGTCGAGGAAACCCAGAAGCAGCGCCTGCCGCACCTGACCTCGATCGCGATGGAAACCGCAGGCGAAGCGATCGCGATGAACGCCGCCACCCGCCGCCACCTGGAACTGGATACGCGTGTCGACGGCGATACCCGCAACACCCTGCTGGGCGTGCTCGACAGCACGGTGACGCCGATGGGCGGCCGCCTGCTGCGGCGCTGGCTGCACCGCCCGCTGCGCCTGCGCGAGGTGCTGGTGCAGCGCCACCATGCAGTGGAAACCCTCATCGACCGCGGCAGCGACGCCGATATCCGCGAGCAGTTCCGCCGCCTCGGCGACCTGGAGCGCATCCTCACCCGCGTCGCACTGCGCTCGGCGCGTCCGCGCGATTTCTCCACCCTGCGCGATGGCCTGGGCCTGCTGCCGGCGGTGCGCGACGTGCTGGCGCCGCTGGATTCGCCGCGCCTGCAGGCCCTGCATGCCGCGCTGGGCGAACACGATGAGTGCGCGCAGCTGCTGGCCAGCGCCATCGCCGAAATGCCGCCGCTGAAGCTGAGCGACGGCGGCGTGCTCGCCGATGGCTTCGATGAAGAGCTGGACGAGCTGCGCCGCCTGTCCACCCATGCCGACCAGTTCCTGGTCGACCTGGAACTTCGCGAGCGCGAGAGCAGCGGCATTCCCACCCTGAAGGTGGGCTACAACCGCGTGCACGGCTACTACATCGAAATCAGCAAGGGCCAGTCCGACCGTGCGCCGGTGCACTACACGCGCCGCCAGACGCTGACCAATGCCGAGCGCTACATCACCGAGGAACTGAAGGCGTTCGAGGACAAGGTGCTGTCCGCGCGTGACCGTTCGCTGTCGCGCGAGAAGTACCTGTACGAACAGCTGCTGGATACCCTTGGCGGGCAGCTGGAACCGCTGAAGCAGTGCGCCGCTGCGCTGAGCGAACTGGATGTGCTGGCCGCCTTCGCCGAACGCGCGCAGGCGCTGGACTGGGCGCGCCCGGAGCTGCAGGCAGAGCCGTGCCTGAAGATCGAGCGCGGCCGCCACCCGGTGGTCGAGGCGGTACGCGAGCAGCCGTTCGAACCGAACGATCTGGACCTGCATCCGGACCGCCGCATGCTGGTCATCACCGGCCCGAACATGGGCGGTAAATCGACCTATATGCGGCAGAACGCGCTGATCGTGCTGCTGGCCCACATCGGCAGCTTCGTGCCGGCCAGCCGTGCGCTGATCGGGCCGATCGACCGCATCCTCACCCGCATCGGCGCCGGCGATGACCTCGCGCGCGGGCAGTCGACCTTCATGGTCGAAATGGCCGAGACCAGCTACATCCTGCACCACGCCACCGCGCATTCGCTGGTGCTGATGGATGAGATCGGCCGTGGCACCTCCACCTACGACGGCCTGGCGCTGGCCGATGCAGTGGCCCGCCACCTGGCCTACCAGAACCGCTGCTACACGCTGTTTGCCACCCACTACTTCGAGCTGACCGCGCTGGCCGACGAGCAGCACGAGGGCGGCCGCAGCGGCATCGCCAACGTGCACCTGGATGCGGTCGAGCACGGCGAAGCGCTGGTGTTCATGCACGCAGTGAAGGACGGCCCCGCCAACCGCAGCTTCGGCCTGCAGGTGGCCGCACTGGCCGGCCTGCCGCGCGCCACCGTGGCGCAGGCGCGTCGTCGCCTGGCCGAGCTGGAGCAACGTGGCGGTGAAAGCCATGCCGCCGAACTGGCGCCGCAGGCGCTGGATGCGCCACAGCAGTTCGGGCTGTTCGCAGCACCGTCGAACAAGGCCCAGGAAGCGCTGGCCGCCATCGACCCGGACGAGCTGACCCCGAAGCAGGCGCTGGAAGCCCTGTACCGGTTGAAGGCGCTGCTGTAACCGCAGCGCACGCCCAAGGCCTCCCGCCTACCTTGCGGGAGGCCCATCGAAAGGTTCTGCAAATCCGTTTCTGATTTTCAATTGACAGAATCTATCATCATGAATGGATCATTCGATTATTCATTTCATCTGGCCCTAGCTAAAGTCGAGTGAAGATGTTCCACCCCGTCTTCACCCGCAGGAGCCAGCCATGAGCCAGTCCGATAACAACAGTGCCAAATGCCCGTACCACACCGCGCCCTCGCCTGCGGAAGGCGCCGAGCAGCAGCGCGAGCTGAGCACCACGCCGAAGCAGAAGCACGGCGATGATCCGGTCACGCCGATGACCACGGCCTTCGGCGCGCCGGTGGTGGACAACCAGAACAGCAAGACCGCCGGCCCGCGTGGCCCGCTGCTGATGGAAGACGTCTGGCTGCTGGAAAAGCTGGCCAACCTCAATCGCGAGATCATTCCCGAGCGCCGCATGCACGCCAAGGGCTCGGGCGCGTTCGGTACCTTCACCGTCACCCACGACATCAGCAAGTACACCCGCGCCAAGCTGTTCGAGAAGGTCGGCAAGCAGACCGAGATGTTCGCCCGCTTCACCACGGTGGCCGGCGAGCGTGGCGCCGCCGACGCCGAGCGCGACATCCGCGGTTTCGCGCTGAAGTTCTACACCGAAGAAGGCAACTGGGACCTGGTCGGCAACAACACCCCGGTGTTCTTCCTGCGCGACCCGCGCAAGTTCGCCGACCTCAACAAGGCGGTCAAGCGCGACCCGCACACCAACCTGCGCAGCGCGCGCAACAACTGGGACTTCTGGACGCTGCTGCCCGAAGCGCTGCTCCAGGTGACCGTGGTGATGAGCGACCGCGGCATTCCGCGCAGCTTCCGCCACATGCACGGTTTCGGCTCGCACACCTACAGCTTCACCAACGCCGACAGCGAACGTTTCTGGGTGAAGTTCCACTTCGTCAGCCAGCAGGGCATCGAATCGCTGACCGACGCGCAGGCGCAGATCCTGGTCGGCCATGACCGCGAAAGCCACGGCCGCGACCTGTTCGCCGCGATCGAGAAGGGCGACTTCCCGAAGTGGAAGCTGTTCATCCAGGTCATGCCGGAGCTGGATGCGGAAACCTACCGCGTGCATCCGTTCGACCTGACCAAGGTGTGGCCGAAGAGCGACTACCCGCTGATCGAAGTGGGCCAGTTCGAACTGAACCGCAACCCGGTCAACTGGTACCAGGACGTGGAGCAGTCGGCGTTCGCGCCGAGCAACCTGGTGCCGGGCATCGGCCCGTCGCCGGACAAGATGCTGCAGGCACGCCTGTTCGCCTATTCCGATGCGCAGCGCTACCGCCTGGGCGTGAACCACCACCAGATTCCGGTGAACGCAGCGCGCTGCCCGGTGCACAGCAACCACCGCGACGGTGCGATGCGCGTGGACGGCAACTACGGCGGCCTGCCGCACTATGAGCCGAACAGCTACGGCCAGTGGCAGGAGCAGCCGCAGTACCGCGAACCGCCGATGAAGATCCGGGGCGACGCCGACTTCTGGAACTTCCGCGAAGACGACGCCGACTACTTCAGCCAGCCCGGTGCGCTGTTCCGCAGCTACAACCAGGCACAGAAGGACCGCCTGTTCGCCAACACCGCCCGTGCCCTGGGCGATGCGCCGGACTTCATCAAGCAGCGCCACATCGACAACTGCAGCAAGGCCGACCCGGCCTACGGCGCCGGCGTCGCCGCGGCGCTGAAGGCGTTGGCCAGCCAGCCGTCGGATCCGTTCAAGCCGGCGCAGCCGGAAGCGGACTTCCCCACCGCCACCCCGGGCGCCGAAGACATCGAGCTCTGATCGCCCTCCCCCATGAACGGCACGCCGCCTCCCCGTGAGGCGGCGTCGCCGTTTTAACGGTCCGCGTCGTACCTTCTGCACGCCCAACCCCAATCAAGGATTCCGCAGATGAGCCTGACCGACGAACTTCTCGCCAAATTGCAGGGCGCTCCGCTGCAGCAGGTATCGCAGCAGCTCGGCATCAGCGATACCCAGGCGTCCGGCGCGATCAGTGCCGCGCTGCCGGTGCTGATGGGCGCGCTGGGCAACAACGCCTCGCAGCCGCAGGGCGCGCAGGCGCTGCTCGGCGCCTTGCAGAACAACCACAGCGGCCTGGACCTGGGCAGCGTGCTCGGCTCAGTGCTGGGCGGCGGTGGCGGTGGTGCCGCCAGCGACGGCGCCGGCATCCTCGGCCACATCTTCGGCGGCAACCAGCAGAAGGTGGAAACCGGCCTGGCCCAGGCCACCCAGCTCGACAGCGGCCGTACCAGCCAACTGCTGCAGATCCTCGCACCAATCGTCATGGCCTTCCTCGCCCAGCGCCTCGGCGGCGGCCAGGCCGATGCCGGCTCGCTCAGCCAGGCGCTCGGCCAGGAAAAGCAGCAGGTGCAGCAACAGGGCGGTCTTGCCGGTGGCCTGCTCGGCAGCCTGCTGGACCAGGACGGTGACGGCCAGCTCGGTGTGGGCGACCTGCTGAAGATGGGCGGCAGCCTGCTGGGCGGCAAGCGCTGAGGCCGGCGGGCGCCGGGAGCACGCCGGCGCCCGCTACAACGCGTCGATATCGCCCAGCGCGCGGATCAACCGTCGCGCGCGTTTGTCAGGCTTGTGCTCCGGCGGCTGGAAACCATCGCGTGCAGCGATGCGCAGCGCACGCTGCTCGGCGCGACGGGCCCTGGAGGCCTCACTCTCGGCATACAGCTGCTGCGCCGTCGGCGCCGGCCCGCGCTGGTCGCTCAGCCCCAGCACCTGGATCTCGAAATGTTCCTCGCCACGGTGGACCTGCAACTGCTCGCCGACACGCACCGCGCGCGAGGATTTCGGGCGCTGCCCGGCGACGCTGACCTTGCCGGTCTCGATGGCCTGCTTGGCCAGGCTGCGGGTCTTGAAGAAACGGGCCGCCCACAGCCAGATGTCCAGGCGGACACTGGGCGACAGCGGGGAAAGCTCGGTCATCGGCAGGAACTACTCCGTTCGCTTGTTCAGGGGCTGCGGGTTGTCGGGGTCGGTGCGGCAGCCGCTGCCCCCGATCAGGGTGGGAACGCCGGCGGAAAGATCCTGGCGCTGGCTGCCGACCAGGCACTCGGGGCGGTCGGTTGGCCGCACCTGGGTATCGCCCAGCCGGTCACCTGTCGAACATGCGGCCAGTACGGCGCCGATCAAGGCCAACGCCATGCTCCATTTCACCTGCGGTCGTTGATGCATTGCCACATCCTGCAAACCGGCTTGGTGCTAGTGTGCGCCTCCCGGGATTCGATCACCACTCCATGGCCAAAGCGCCGCTTGACCTGACCTCCGGCCCGATCGGCCGCAATCTTCTGCTGTTTTCCCTGCCGATCCTGGCGGGCAACATCGCGCAGTCGCTGAACGGTTCGGTGAATGCGGTCTGGGTCGGGCGCTTCCTCGGCGAGGCGGCGCTGACCGCCACCGCGAACGCCAACAACATCATGTTCTTCCTGATCGGCTCGGTGTTCGGCTTCGGCATGGCCTCGACCATCCTGATCGGCCAGGCGATCGGCGCGCGCGATATCGCGCAGGCGCGGCGCGTGGTCGGCACCAGCGCCACCTTCTTCATCGGCCTGTCGGTGATCATCGCCATCGCCGGCTGGTTCATGGCCCATCCGCTGCTGGCGGCGATGGGCACGCCGGCCGCGTCGCTGCCGCTGGCCGAGGCCTACCTGCAGATCATCTTCCTGGCGATGCCGACGCTGTACGCGTTCGCCTTCCTCACCGCCGCACTGCGCGGTGCCGGTGACTCGCGCACGCCGTTCCGTTTCCTGATGGTGTCGGTGGCACTGGACATCGTGCTGAATCCGGTGCTGATCTTCGGCATGGGGCCGCTCCCTGCGCTGGGCATCGCCGGCTCGGCCTGGGCCACGCTGGTCGCGCAGACACTGTCGCTGGCCGGCCTGCTGCTGTACATGCGGCACAAGCGCCACACGCTGTGGCTGGGCCGCGCCGACATGCGCCTGTTCAAGCTCGACATGACCATCCTCAAGTCGCTGGTGGTCAAGGGCGTGCCGATGGGCCTGCAGATGGTGCTGATCTCGCTGTCGGTGATCCTGTTGATGACGATGGTCAACCAGTACGGCACCGACACCGGTGCGGGTTACGGCGCGGCCCTGCAGCTGTGGAACTACCTGCAGATGCCGGCGATGGCGATCGGTGCGGCGTGCTCGTCGATGGCCGCGCAGAACGTCGGTGCGCAACGCTGGGACCGCGTGCGCGGCACCGCGCGCCAGGGCGTGCTGTTCAACTTCCTGCTCACCGGCGCGCTGATCCTGCCGCTGGTGGTGTTCGATCGCCAGCTGCTGGCGCTGTTCCTGCCACCGGCCAGCCAGGCGCTGGACATCGCCCGCCACCTCAACCACGTAGTGATCGGCTCGTTCCTGTTCTTCGGCGTCAGCTTCGTCATCTCCGGCGTGGTGCGCTCCACCGGCGCAGTGATTCCGCCGCTGCTGATCCTGGCCGGTTCGCTGTGGGGCGTACGCGTGCCGTTCGCCGAACTGCTGCAGCCGTACTGGGGCGCCGATGCGATCTGGTGGAGCTTCCCGGTCAGCTCGCTGGTGTCGATGCTGCTGTCGCTGGCCTATTACCGCTGGGGCGGCTGGCGCAAGGCGAAGATGATGGGCAAGCCCTCGCACGCCGAGGAACTGGCCACGCCCTCGGAGATTCCTGCCTGCCCACCTTCGCCGGTGGCCGACCCGGATGCGGCGCTGGAGCCAGCCCCGCCACGTTGAGGTGGGTGCGGACGGTTGGTCCGCACAGGCCTGTCAGCCGAGCATGGGCTCGCCGCTACAGAAGACGGTCAGCGCTTCTTTTTCGCCGCGTTGAACGTCGCCGCCTCGCGCAGCAGCGCCTTCAACGCCGCCGCATTGGGCATCGCGCCTTCATGGATGTCGATCGCGCGCCGCGTATTGCCCTCCAGGCTGGCGTTGAACAGACCCTTCGGGTCCGCCAGCGCTGCACCGTGGGCAAAGGTCAACTTCACCGCCTGCTTGTAGGTTTCGCCAGTGCACAGGATGCCGTCTTGCTCCCACACCGGCGTGCCGCGCCACTTCCAGGTTTCCTGCACGTCGGGCAGTGCTTCATGGATCAACGCACGCACGCGTGCCAGCGTTTCGCCACGCCAGTCACCCAGCTCGGCAATGCGCGCATCAATCAGTTGAGCCGCCGGTGTCCCGGCATCGGCAGGGTTCGGTGCATGCGTGGCCATCATGGGGCTCTCGTCGGGAAAGAAGTCGGAAGGTCGGGCTTACATCTGCTCGCCGGGCAAGGCGGCAGCCTGGCGCACCCAGTCGAGGAACTGTGCTTCATCCAGCGCGCCATCCTGCGGAATGTGCAGGTAGCGCGTATCGGCACTTCTGGACGGCTCGGGCGGCACCGGCTTCAGCGCAGCACCGCGGAAGAACGCCACCTTGATGTAGCGGGTGAAGCAATGGAAGCTGAGGAACCAGCCCGCGCCCGGCGCAACCGCATACATCGGCGAGTTCCACTTCACCGCCTTGTGCACGCCAGGTACGGCCTGTTCGACCAGCGCATCCAATTGTGCGCCGATCGGACGTTTCCAGTCCGGCATGGCGGCGATGTACGCCTGCACCGGAGCGTCGCCCTCGCCCTTGGCGATCTGCGGGTTGCCGCCGGACAGCAGCGTGGGCGCGGTGGAAGGTGCGGTTCGCTTGGCAGGCATCGCACGGTACGTCCAACGGGATGAAGCCGCAGCCTAGCGCGGTGCGTGCCTGTCGGTCACGGCGCAGTGCGCCATCGGCTCAGTCCGCTTGCCGCGCCCGGAACTGCTGCCAGTCCGGCAGCTTGCGGTGGCGGCGCAGCGAGCGCATCAGCGCCGCCATCACCACACCGAACAGGGCGCCGGCCAACAGCCCGGCCACCAGCAGCAAGGCCAGCGGGCGCTCGCTGCCCTGCCACAACATCAGCCACATCAGCGCGGTCCAGAACAGCCCGAACAGCAGGCCCTGCACCAGCGCATTGGTGCCGAAGCCGGCCAGGATCGGCGGCGGCAGCGCGATGCCCGCGCGCCACAGCAGGCGATGCAGCAGCGGTGCCGACTGCACGCGTGCCAGCCCCTTGCCGTCGAGGAAGCGCAGCGCCGACTGGATCACGGCCGGATAGCGCGGGTTGATGTCATTCATCACCTGATCGTGGCCGATGCGGTGCCGGAAACGCAAACGGCCACCCGAAGGTGGCCGTCGCGGCAACAACCGAAGTTGTTTATCAGGCCTTTTCGGCCAGACGGGCAGCCTTGGCGGCAGCAGCGGCAGCCAGGTCTTCCTTGATGCGGGCAGCCTTGCCTTCCAGGCCACGCAGGTAGTACAGCTTGCCGGCGCGGACCTTACCACGACGCTTCACTTCGACCGAGTCGATGATGGCGCTGTGGGTCTGGAAAACGCGCTCGACGCCGTAGCCGTGCGAGATCTTGCGGACGGTGAACGAGGAGTTCAGGCCGGCGTTCTTGGTGGCGATGACAACGCCTTCGTAGGCCTGCACGCGCTCGCGGCTGCCTTCCTTCACCTTCACGTTGACGACAACGGTGTCGCCCTGGCTGAACTTCGGCAGTTCACGGGTGATCTGGGCGGATTCGAATTCCGCGACGATGGACTTGTTCAGCTTGCTCATGGGTTACACCGATTCTTGTTCGGGTGGGCGTGTCGTATCGACAACGTAGGCTCATGCAGTCACCGGACTGTGCTGCACGTTTGTTTTGGGTACTGCGCGCGCCGGCCGGGGCCGACGGGAATTGGCCATGATAGCCGATAACGCCAGCCCTGCGCTAGGGGCTCGCCTTGTGTTTCTGGGCCTGGCGGCCCTCCTCCAGCAGCCTGCGGTCGGCCTTGCCCAGCGCCTGTTCATCCAGCAGGTCCGGGCGCCGCTGCGCGGTACGGAGCAAGGACTGCTGGCGACGCCAGGCCGCGATGGCCGCGTGGTTGCCCGAGCGCAGCACGTCCGGCACGTCACCCAGCGGGTGCTGGGCCGGCTGGCTGTAGTGCGGGCAATCGAGCAGGCCGAGGTCGCCCTCGAAGCTGTCCTGCGCCGCCGATTCCGCGTCGTTCAGGGCACCGTCCTGCAGGCGGGCCACGGCGTCGATGATCACCGCCGCGCCGAGCTCGCCACCGGACAGCACGTAGTCGCCGAGGGAAATCTCCTCGTCGACATTGGCCTCCAGGAAACGCTCGTCGATGCCTTCGTAGCGGCCACAGAGCAGGACCATGCGCGGCAGCGCCGCCAGTTCCCGCACCTTGGCCTGGGTCAACGGCGCCCCCTGCGGGCTGAGATGGATCACCCGCGCCGGGGTCGGATCAGCATCACGGATCGCCTGCAGGCAGGCCTGCAGCGGCTCGATCAGCATCACCATGCCCGGGCCACCACCGAACGGGCGGTCGTCCACCCGGCGGTAGTTGCCTTCGGCGTAATCACGGGGGTTCCAGCCGTGCAGGCTGAACAGGCCCTTCTCCTGCGCGCGCCCGACCACGCCCAGTCCAGCGGACTGGGCGAGGAACTCGGGGAACAGGGTGATGACGTCGAAGCGCATGCTCACACTCAGAACTCGGGATCCCAGTCGACCACGACCAGGTTGGCCTCGAAGTCGACCGATGTGACGAAGTCCGGCTGCACGAACGGAATCATCCGCTCGCGGTCACCCCGGACCACCACCACGTCGTTGGCACCGGTGCTGAACAGATGCGAGACCTGGCCCAGGGCAACGCCCTCGGTGGTCTTCACGTCCAGGCCTTCCAGATCCACCCAGTAGTACTCGTCGGGCTTCGGCGGCGGCAGTGCACTGCGGGCCACGTAGATCTCGGTGCCGCGCATCGCTTCGACGGTATCGCGGTCCTCGACGCCGGGGAAACGGGCGACCAGGTGCTTGCCGCTGTCGCGGCCACGCACACCTTCAATCGTGGTTTCCACGCCGGACGGGCTGCGCACGATCCACGGCTGGTAACGGAAAATGGCGGAACGTGGCTCGGTCCAGGACTCGAGCTTGATCTCGCCGCGCACACCAAAAGCGCCGACAACCCTGCCCAGCAGGATGCGGCGCTCGATATCTTTCATCTGCTTCAACCAAGAGGGCCACGCCGAAGCGTGGCCCGTCAGGATCAGGCCGCAGCGGCCTGGGACTTGGTCGCTTCCTTGATCAGGTTGCGGACCTTGTCGGTCGGCTGGGCGCCGTTCTTGACCCAATGGTCAACGCGGGCCAGGTCCAGCTCGATGCGCTTCTCGGCGCCCTGGGCGACCGGGTTGTAGAAGCCAACGCGCTCGATGTTGCGGCCGTCGCGCGCGCTGCGCACGTCGGTCACGATGATGTGGTAGAACGGACGCTTCTTGGCGCCGCCGCGGGTCAGTCGAATCTTGACCATGGTGTTTTTCCTATTGCCCAGTCGCCAGGATGGCGAGGTAAGCGGGCGATTATAGCGGCAGAGCCCGGCCGAGCCAAGCCCAGGGGCATGCCGGGGGTCAGATCCCTTTTGCGCCGCAAAAGGGATCTGACCCCAATCCCTGCCAGGCCACCGCCGCCAGCACCGCCCTTCCCTGTTCAGCCAAGGCCTGCGAGCCGGGCAGGACATGCCCGTCAATGGCCTCCAGCGCCCACAGGCCGCTGGCGTTGCAGGCAAAAGCGGCGTTCATACCGATCAGGTCCGCCAGCCGCAACGGCTGCGTGGCCTGCGCCCCCGGCCAATGCTGCTTCAGCAGCGCTTCGGCGGTCCCGCGCAGGGCCGACGCCTGAGGCCAGAGCAGCCGGTCACCATCGTGCACGGCCAGGTTCCAGGTGCTGCCTTCACTCACCTCGCCATCGGCGGTCACGAACAGCACATCGTCAAATCCTTCCGCCATCGCAGCACGGCGTTCGGCAAACAGGCCGAAGGTGCCGACATGCTTGATCTGCGGCAGTTCACGCTGCCAGGTCACGCTGCGAACGCGCTTGGAGGCGGTCAGCGTCACCGGCGCGGACACCGCCACCAGCACATCCACCGGCACCGCCGCCAGCGGGTTGCGGAAATCGAAGTGGCGCGAGTACACCGTCACCCGCAGCGAGGCATCGGACAGCGCCGCCTGCTGCAGGGCCTGCGCCATCCAACCCCGCACCTGCGCCGTATCAAGTTCGCTGCCGAACAGTTCGCGGGTCGCCTGCGACAGCCGCGCCAGATGCAGGTCCAGCCCCTGCACCGCTCCGCCCCGCACCTGCAGCGAGGTGAAGTGGCCGTAGTTCACCAGCGCCGGCAGCAGATCCTTCACCTGCACCGGCTGGCCGTTGCAGGTCAGCGTCATCGCAGCAGTGCCTGCGCCTGTTGCCACATGTCGCGCAGCACGTCGGCGGCCGGTTGCGCTGGCGCCATCCACGCCGATTGCCCGGCCCAGGCCTGCATCGCGGCCAGGCGGTTTTCCTGCGCCGCCTGCCTGCGCATCGGCGCGGTCAGGCCGCGCTGTACCGGGTACGGGCGCGGCGCCGGGGCACCCTCTGCGGCGGCGGCGCGCACATAGGGTGTCGCCAGGCCACGGCCCAGGCGACCGCTGAAGGCGCGGGTCGGCCAGGTGTCTTCCGGTTCGCTGGCCGCCAATCCATCGGCCCACGCCGAAGCGATCGCCGCTTCGGGTGTGCGCAGGAAGGCGGTGCCGATCTGCACGGCGCTGGCCCCCAGGGTGAGTGCGGCAGCGATGCCGCGGCCATCGGCGATGCCACCGGCGGCGATCACCGGAATCTGCAGGTGATCGGCCAGGCGCGGCAACAGCGCGAACAGGCCGACCAGCTGGCGTTCGGCCATCGCCGGATCAAAGGAACCGCGATGTCCACCGGCTTCCACGCCCTGCGCAACCACTGCATCGGCGCCGGCATCCTGTGCCGCGCGTGCTTCGGACAAGGTGGTCGCACAGGCGATCCAGGCAATGCCGGCGTCCTTCAACTGCTGCACGTGGCGCGGCAGCAGCACGCCCATGATGGTCGAGGCCACCGCCGGGCGTGCCGCCAGCAGCGCGGCGAACTGTTCTTCGAAGTCGGCGGGCGTGGCATCGGCGGCGCTGGCCGGCACGTCCGGGCCCCACTGCGCGAGGAAGGCGCGGCTGGCGGCCTCGGCAGCGACATCCCGGGTCGGTGCGGGGTCCGGCACCCACAGGTTCACCTGCGCCGGGCCGGTGGAGGCCGCGCGGAAGTCCTCCATCCAGCGACCGATATCGGCCGACGACGACAGCACCGCGCCCATTGCGCCCATGCTGCCGGCATTAGCCAGCGCGGCCGACAACGGCACCGGACAGGCACCGGCCATCGGTGCCAGCAGGATCGGAACGGAAACGCCAAAGCGCCGGCAGAACGCCTCGGCGCGGGAAGATACAGCGGAACTCTGCATGACGGCCCATCGTTTCGGACAGGCCCCCATGGTGCGCGCAGGATGGGGGTGGCGTCGAGCTTGCTCGACTGCTGGATGCGGCGCTTCTACGCCGTCACCCGAGCATGGGCCCGGGTGCTGCATCAGAGTGCGAAGGGGCCAGTTTCAACGGAACGGCATGCCGCGGCCGCCCATGGCGCCCATCATGCCCTTCATGCTGCGCAACATGCCCTTCATGCCGCCGCCGGCCATCTTGCTCATCATCTTTTCCATCTGCATGTACTGCTTCATCAGCTTGTTGACGTCGGCCGGGGTCACGCCCGAGCCCTTGGCGATGCGCGCGCGGCGCGAGCCATTAAGCAGGTTCGGGTTGCGCCGTTCCTTCTTCGTCATCGAGCTGATGATGGCGATCATGCGCGGCACCTCCTTGCCCTGGCTGACCTGCTGCTTCAGATGGTCCGGGATGTTGCCCAGGCCCGGCAGCTTGTCCATCAGGCCGCCGATGCCGCCCATGTTCTGCATCTGCTCGAGCTGGTCACGCATGTCGTTCAGGTCGAACTTCTTGCCCTTGGCAACCTTCTCGGCCAGCTTGGCGGCCTTGTCCTTGTCAACCTGCTGCTCGACCTGCTCGACCAGCGACAGCACGTCGCCCATGTCGAGGATGCGGCTGGCGATACGGTCCGGGTGGAACACGTCCAGGCCTTCCGGCTTTTCGCTGACACCGACGAACTTGATCGGCTTGCCGGTGATGTAGCGCACGCTCAGCGCGGCACCGCCGCGGGCGTCGCCGTCGGTCTTGGTCAGCACCACGCCGGTCAGCGGCAGCGCATCACCGAAGGCCTTGGCGGTGTTGGCCGCGTCCTGGCCGGTCATGGCGTCGACCACGAACAGGGTTTCGGCCGGGTTCACGGCAGCGTGCAGGGCCTTGATCTCGGCCATCATCGCTTCGTCGATGGCCAGGCGACCGGCGGTATCGACCAGCAGCACGTCGACGAACGACTTGCGCGCATCGTCGATGGCGGCGCGGACGATGGCTTCCGGCTTCTGGTCGGCGCTGGACGGGAAGAACAGCACACCGACCTGCTCGGCCAGGGTCTTCAGCTGCTCGATCGCGGCCGGGCGGTAGACGTCGGCCGAAACCACCATCACCTTCTTCTTGCGCTTTTCCTTCAGGTGCTTGGCCAGCTTGCCCACGGTGGTGGTCTTGCCGGCACCCTGCAGGCCCGCCATCAGGATGATCGCCGGGGCGGGTACGTTGAGGTTCAGGTCGCTGGCTTCGGCGCCCATCACCGCGGTCAGCTCGTCGCGCACGACCTTGATCAGGGCCTGGCCCGGGGTCAGCGACTTCAGCACTTCCTGGCCGACCGCACGCACCTTGATGCGCTCGATCAGGGCCTGCACCACCGGCAGCGCAACGTCGGCTTCGAGCAGCGCGATGCGCACTTCGCGGGTCGCCTCGCGGATGTTCTCCTCGGTCAGGCGGCCGCGGCCACGCAGGCGCTCGATGGTGCCGGAAAGGCGCTGGGTCAGGGACTCGAACATGCGGCGCAACCTGTCTGAAAGCGGGGGACAATAAGGCAGACAGTATAACGGGTCCGGCTGTCTGCCCGGACTGCGACCACGGGGCCGTCGCCAGCATCCCGGGGGTATGCGAAACTGCAACGATGACAATCGTTCTCATCGCCGTCCTGCTCTATCTGGCCGCCAGTGCCCTGCTGGTGCGCGCGCTTGGCCGCGATGAAACCACCGGCTCCCCCACCTGGCTGTGGCCGGCCCTGCCGGCGATGCTGCTGCATGGTGGCTACCACGTGATGGTAGCGATGCGCACCAACGGCGGGCCGGACATGCATTTCTTCGCCGCGCTGTCGCTGGTCGGCCTGGGCATGGCCTGGCTGACCTCGCTGGTCGGCGCGCGCGGGCGGATGTCGGCGCTGGGCGTGGTGGTGTTTCCGCTGGCCGCGGTCCTGCTGCTGGCCTACCACGGCTACGGCCACGAACCGAGCAAGGTGCTGGGCTGGCGCCTGGCCAGCCACGCCTGGCTGGCGTTGCTGGCCTACGCCACGCTGAGCATCGCCGCGCTGCTGGCGATCATGCTGTGGCTGCAGGAACGCGCCCTGCGCCGCCGCGAATTCCGCCCGTGGTTGCGCGCACTGCCACCGCTGGCAGACCTGGAATCACTGCTGTTCCGGGTGATCACCGTCGGCTTCGCACTGCTGACCCTGACCCTGGTCACCGGCGTGCTGTTCGTCGACGACCTGCTGGCGCAGAAGCTGGTGCACAAGACCGTGCTGAGCGTGCTGTCGTGGATCGTGTTCGGCGTGCTGCTGATCGGCCGCCGGCGCTACGGCTGGCGCGGCATGAAGGCGGTGCACTGGACGCTGGCGGCGATGCTGTTGCTGCTGCTGGCATTCTTCGGCAGCCAGTTCGTGATCGAACTGGTGTTCGGGCATACGCGATAAGGCATGCCGACCAACGGTCGGCCCCCGCCCCGGTAGTGCCGGCCGCTGGCCCGCAACTGGGCCGCACCCTGCGTGGATGCCGCAGGCGGTTCAGGGCGCCGTCTGGGCCAGAATCTTCCGCACCGAGCGGCCGCTGTTGGTGAGGATGTCATCGACCTGCCAGCAGCCCTGCCCCTGGCGCACCATCGGCAGGTGGGTCACGTAGGCCTTCTTCCATACCGAATAGCGCATCTCGACCCGGCCGGCGGTGGCCGACGCCTCTTTCCAGCTGTAACGCACCGGGGTTTCGATGTCGCCGTCCTGCGCATCCAGCCACGGATCGGAATCGATCATGCAGATGCCTTCTTCCCGCTGTTGGCAGGCGCGCTCGCCGCGCAGTGCCTTGCCGAAGGCGGGGCTGACCAGCGCCGGGGGCGGTTCCAGCAGGTCGCCATCGCCCGTCGTTGCCTGGTAGAAGGCGCGGGCCACAGCCACGGGTTCCTGGCAGGCCTGTGCGGCCTGCGCGTTGGCGGCCAGCAGCAGCCCGGCGATCATGAACATCCCTGTTTTCCGCATGTATTTCTCCTTGAGGTAGTGCCGGCCGCTGGGCGGCAATTCAGGATATACCGGCGCGGGGGGGGCCCGGGCGGCGCGAACCCGCGCGGCGCGCCCCTACTCCCGGCTCGCGCGGGGCGCCCGCCCCGCCCCCGCCACTACCCGATACCCGGCTTACAACCCGTAACGCTCGATCACATCCAGATGCGGCTGGCGGTCCTGATCACAGGCTTCGGCCAATCGCAGCCAGCAATGCGGATGCGGCCACTTCGCGGTCTCCTGCTGCAGGAAGCGGTGCAGTGCCAGCGGCGCATGGTCCTGCGGCTGGGCGACGGTGAACAGCAGGCCCGGCAGGGTGCCTTCCTCCATGCCGGGGTCGGTGACCGTGTAGTCCGGGCGGCTGTGCGACCACACCTTCCAGCCCTGCGCCTCGGCGGCTTCGACGAAGGCATTCCACGCGTCTTCGCCCGGGTGCGCGCCGTCGACCAGCCAGCTGCGGGCGAAGCCGCCGCGCTCCAGCACATGTACCTGCGCATAGGTCGGGATGAAATGCTCGCGCGCTTCTTCCTCCTCCGGCGCCGGGTGCACCAGCGCGGCATCGAACACCACCCAGTCGCCGACCTGCTGGGCACGGTTGGCCGGCGCGTTCTCGACGATGCGCGCGGTGACCGGGCCGCTGCGACGGGCGTAGTACTCCATCGGCTCGCCGTTCTCTTCGCTGCGGATGATCACCCAGCCCCATGGCTCCTCGACCACACCGTCCTGGCTGGACAGCTCCATGCCGATCGCTGCCGCCGAGCGGCGCACCGCATCCCAGTCGCGTGCCGCGCTGGCTGCACTCATATGGTCCCAATGTGCCGCGTTGGGTTCTTCCAGCAACTCCACCAGCTGCGCATAGCAGGCCTGGGCCTCGCTGAAGCGGCCGGTTTCCATGTACATCCGTGCCAACGTGCCACGTGCACCGTGCGAACCCGGCGATGCCGCCAGCAGCGCCTGCGCGGCCCGCTCCAGCGCCGGCCAGTCGGACACCCGACGGGCGCGCTGCACGTCGCACCAGTGCGCGAACACCGGCACGCTGCCGCGATAGAGGTCGGCCAACTGGCGCAGGCCATCGTCGTCGCCCTGCTCGGCCAGCCAGCGCATCAACGTATAGGCGGCCGGACCGTCATCCTGCGTGTGTGCGCGCACGAAGCGCCACAGCAATGCACGCGCTTCGGTCTGTGCACCACAGGCGCTCAGCGCAGAGGCGGCCATCTCGGCCAAGGCCTCGTCATCGGGCAGCTGCGCCTGTGCCTGCAGCAGCCACTGCGCCTCACGCTCCGGGTCGCGCGCCTGGTTCTGCTCCCCCTGCGCCTCCAGCCATGCCAGCAGTTCGGCGGCCGGCACCGGCAGCGGTGCGACATCCGGCAAGGCGTCGATGCGTGCGGCCAGGCCGGCCACCAGGGCAGCTGCGCCACGGTCCTGCCGCAGCTGCGCAAGATGGGTGCGGGCCAGTTCCAGCTGGCGCTGTGCTACCCAGCGCGCCCCCCGCTGCAACGCCAGCTCCAGGCTGAGCGCCGCGACTTCGATCAGCAGGCGATGCGAACCGACCCGGGCGAAGTGTTCGATGATCGTGTTGAAGCGCGTTCCCAGGTCCCACGTATTGCGTGCAGGGTCGCGCTGGCACAGCGCTGCGGCGGTGTTCGCCCACAGCCGCCAGTAGTTCGGGGTCAGCTCGCTCCACGGCACCAGCTGCTGCAGCGCCGCTTCATCGCGACCCAGCTGGGCCAGCGCCCACGCCTTGGACAGGCGGCGCGGCACCGTGCAGTTGGCCGGTTCGTACTCACCCGAAGCCGCCACTTCGGCCTCGCGTTTCTCGATCAGCGCCAGCGCCTCTTCGGCCCGGCCGACCGCGAGCAGGATCTTGATCTGCATCTCCGGGAAGCTGTCGAACACTTCCTTGCCACAGGCCTCGATCGCATCGGACTGCACCTGCAGGTAATCCAGCGCCTCCTGGCCACGGCCGTCGTCGAGCAGCGCATCGGCTTTCTCGCAGCTCAGGCACTGGAAGCAGGCCCAGCTGGGATCGATGCGGCCGAGGGTCTCGTCGCACACCTCGATGCGCTCGGGCACCCAGCCCGGGCCATCGATGTTGCCGTAGCAGGCCGCCAGGTCCTGGGTCACGCAGATCGACTGCGGGCATTCCAGCGTGTCCTCGCGGTGTGCGCGCTCGAACAGCGCTACGGCTTCGCCAAGTGCACTCTCGCCTTCCACGCGGTTGCCGACGCGGTTGCGCAGCGCCCAGTGGCCGACGTAGACATCGACCCAGGGGTTGTCGAGCGCCTTGCCCAGCGCACGCGCTTCGGGCAGCAGTGCATCGACGCGATCGATCTGCAGCTCACTGACCTCGTCGGCGAGGCGGTTCAGCAGGTGCGCGTTCTGCGCCTGGCCGGCCTGGCGCAGGTCTCCCTGCAGTTTTTCGACCCAGTTCCAGATGTCCATGGGGTAAGTGCTCCTGTCTAGCGAAGGCTGGATGAGAGGGTGCGGTGCTCAGCGCAGCATCTGCTGCAGGGCACCGGCGATGTCGGTAAAGGCGCCATTGAGATCCGGGCCTGGCGTGGCGGTCGCTGCCCGGGCCAGGGGACGGCCCTGCGCAGCGACGATGATCTTCAGCGAGCGCAGCAGGCGCGCTGCGGCTTCGGCCTGTGGATGGCCCTCGCGCTGGGCGCGCAGCAGCGCCTGCACCGCCGGGTTGTCGAGATTGAGATACAACCGCGAGGGTGCACGCGATTCGATGCGCGCGGTGAACTGCCGGGCCAGGCGCAGCGCCGCCATCGATACGCGCTTGTCGTTCTCGTCATCCTCCAGGCGCTGCTTCAATTCGGCTTCGCGGTCGGGCACCACCACCACGGGCAGCGCCTCCGGGCTGAAGCGCGCCGGCAGCAGCTGCTCGCCGTCACCCAGCTGCTCGCGCAGCCACGCCAGCTGCGTCTCATCAAGGCTGTCATCCGTACGGAACAGCGCGCGGTTGCCCTGCTCGGTGCCGAGTTCGACCAGGCGCAGGCCCTTGGCCTGGGCCCAGCGCCGCAGGAACGGCACCACCGCATAGCGATGACCATGCGCGACCGGTACGCCCATCGCGCGGAACAGCATCTCTTCGAAACCACCGCCATTGTCGAGGATGACGTGCACCGCGCCACGCGCCGGCAATGCGCTGGCCGGCAGGTCGCCCTGCGAGGTCGGCACGCGCACGTGCTCCAGCAGCAGGTCGAACAGGCGGTCATCGCACAGCGCCGCGCCCAGCAGCGCCTCGTTGTGGCGGCTCAACACGCGCCGCCACGCTTCCGGTTGCTGCTTCGCAACGTCGGCCAGGCCTTCGATCAGCGCCTCCAGCAAGGCATGCTGCACGGCGCGGTACTGGTCATCGCGCTGCAGGTCTTCGCGGCTGGCGGTGGGGGTCAGCCGCGAGGATTCGATCACCCCGCCGATGAAGCCGGCCCACGGCGGCAGCAGGTCACGCGCGTCGTCGTCCAGCAGCATGCCGCGCACGAACACCGACAGGTTGCGGTTGTCGCTGGTGCCATAGGTGGCGCCGTCCTGCACCCACAGCAGGCCGGTGGCATCGCTGCTGCCATCGGCGCGCAGCGGCACGGTGACGATCGGCTCGAAGTCGTGCTCGAAGCGCGCAGCGAACTGCAGCGCCTGGCGACGCGCCTGCACCGGATGCACGGCGACATCCCCCTGGCCGCGCCACGGCGGCGGCTCGGGATTGATCGCCTCGTTCGCAGCGCCAATGAAGATCGGCTCGGTCAGCAACGCGCAGTAGCGGCCCAGCACCTCGTGCAGGCGCGCCTCGTTGGCCAGCGGCAGGAAGTCCGGATGCAGCTCCAGCTCCACCTCGGTCCCCACCGCGCGTGCCGGCACCTCGCTGACGGTGTACTGCTCGGCGTTGCTGGACACGTACAGATGGCCTAGATCCGGCGCCTGGTACGAGGTGGTACGCACGCTGACCCGGCGCGCCAGCACGAAGGCCGACAGGAAGCCGAGGCCGAACATGCCGATCAGGCCCTCATCATCCTCGCCGCCCTGGCGCAGGCCACGGGTATAACCAACGCCGACGGTGGCCAGGTAATCGTGGATCTCCTGGCGGGTCAGGCCGGCACCGGTATCGGTGATGCGCAGCACGCCGGCACCGGCATCGACCTGCACCGAAATGCGCGAAGGCACCTCGATGCCAGGCTGTTCGATGCGGCGGCGGATGATCGAGTCGTGCGCGTTCTGCACCAGCTCACGCAGCGCCACCACCGGGGTGGAATACAGGTGCTTGCCCAGCACCGTCATCAGTCCATTGAGATCGACGCCGGCACGCCGGATCTCGGCGTCGGGCGTGGTGAACGCGGTGTCCTGCATGTAATCGTTTACTCCTGGGCACGGAAAGACGCCAGGGGGCGTCTTCGTCGAGCGGGAAAAACTAGCACAGGGAAGCTGACCCTTGCCGTGTTTGACGTCTGTGCGCCTACAGCAAGGGCATCACGCCGCGTCGATGGCCTCGGACAGGCGCTCCACCGCGATCACTTCCATGCCTTTCACCGAGCCCCCCTTGGGCGCATTGGCCTTGGGCACGATGGCGCGCTTGAAGCCATGGGTGGCGGCCTCGCGCAGGCGGTCTTCGCCATTGGGCACCGGACGGATCTCGCCGGACAGGCCTACCTCGCCGAAGGCAATGGTCTTTTCCGCCAACGGCCGATCCTGCAGCGAGGACAGCACCGCCAGCAGCACCGGCAGGTCGGCGGCGGTCTCCTGCACGCGGATGCCACCGACCACGTTGACGAACACGTCCTGGTCGCCGACCAGCACGCCGCCGTGGCGATGCAGTACCGCCAGCAGCATGGCCAAGCGGTTCTGCTCCAGGCCGACCGCGACACGGCGCGGGTTTGACAGCGGCGACGCATCGACCAGTGCCTGCACCTCCACCAGCAGCGGCCGGGTGCCCTCGCGGGTGACCATCACGCAGCTGCCCGGCTGGTGGGTGCTGCCGCCGGACAGGAAGATCGCCGACGGATTGGAGACCTCCTTCAGGCCCTTGTCGCCCATCGCGAACACGCCCAGTTCGTTGACCGCGCCGAAGCGGTTCTTGAACGCACGCAGCAGGCGGAAGCGGCTGCCGCTCTCACCCTCGAAGTACAGCACCGCGTCGACCATGTGCTCGAGCACGCGCGGGCCAGCGATGCCGCCCTCCTTGGTGACGTGGCCAACCAGGAACACGGCGGTCCCGGTCTCCTTCGCAAAACGCACCAGCCGCGCCGCGCTCTCGCGCACCTGGCTGACCGAGCCCGGCGCAGCGGTCAGGCTCTCGGTCCACAGGGTCTGCACGGAGTCGGCCACGATCAGCCGCGGGCCGGCCTTGGACGCATGCTGCAGGATCGATTCGACCCCGGTTTCGGCCAGTGCGTTGACCCCGTCCAACGGCAGCTCCAGCCGGTGCGCGCGGCCGGCCACCTGCGCCAGTGATTCCTCGCCGGTGACGTACAGCACCGGCAGCTCGGCGGCCATCTTCGCTACCGCCTGCAGCAGCAGGGTCGACTTGCCGATGCCCGGATCGCCACCGACCAGCACCACCGCGCCCTCGACAAGACCACCGCCCAGCACGCGGTCGAACTCGCCGATGCCGGTGGAGACCCGGCGATGCTCGGTCTGCTCCACGTCCTTCAGGGCGGTGATCTTCGGCGGGTCGATCTTGCCGGCCCAGCCCGCCCGGCGCGAGGCCGGCGCCTTGGCCGCCGCCGCGCTTTCCAGCACGATTTCCGACAGCGAGTTCCAGGCGTTGCACTCGGTGCACTGGCCCTGCCACTTGCTGAATTCGGCGCCGCATTCATTGCAGACATAGGCGGTGCGGGCTTTTGCCATCGGATGATTTCCAGCAACGGGAACAGGCGTGGCAGGATAGCCGAGCCGGGTCGCAGGTGCTGCGACCGCTCAAGTCCTGCCCACCCGCGCCGATAGGGGTCGCGGGCGTGCGCCTTGCGGGCGCCCCTCCCTCCCCACTGGATTCAACATGACTGGCAGTTACAGTCAGAGCCTGGTCATCATCTCCCTGTTGGTGGCCATTCTTGCTTCGTACACAGCGCTGGACATGGCCGGGCGACTGGCCACGGCCGAGGGCCGCGTGGCCCGCTGGTGGCTGGCCGGGGGCGCGGCGGCCATGGGGCTGGGCATCTGGTCGATGCACTTCATCGGCATGCTCGCCTTCGACCTGCCGATCCCGGTGGGTTACGACCTTGGCATCACCCTGTACTCGCTGGCGGTGTCGATCGGTGCTTCCGCCTATGCGCTGTGGCTGGTGTCGCGGCCCAGCCTGCCGTGGCGACGGCTGCTGGCCGGGGCCGTGCTGATGGGCCTGGGCATCGCCACCATGCACTACCTGGGCATGGCAGCGATGCGCATGCAGCCCGGCATCGACTACCACCCGGGTTGGTTTGCCGCCTCCATCGCGGTGGCCATCGGTGCCGCCGGCGCCGCCCTGTGGATCGCCTTCCGCCTGCGCGCCGAGCACCGCCATACGCTGCTCCTGCGCGCGCTTGCATCGCTGGTGATGGGCCTGGCCATCGTCGGCATGCACTACACCGGCATGGCCGCGGCGCGCTTCGCCGAGGGCAGCATCTGTGGCGCCGTCGGCAGTGGCGGCATCGACACGCGCTGGCTGGCGGTGCTGGTGATCGTCACCACCGTGGCCACGCTGGGCATCGCCCTGGTGGCCTCGCTGTTCGACCGGCAGATGCGCGTGCGCACCGGGCTGCTGGCCGACTCGCTGGCGCACGCCAACAACAAGCTGATCCAGGCCGCACTGCATGACCCGTTGACCCAGCTGCCCAACCGCATGCTCCTGCAGGACCGCATCGAGCAGGCCATCGAGAAGGCGCGGCGCCGCAACCATGCGGTGGCGGTGATGTTCTGCGACCTGGACGGTTTCAAGGCGGTCAATGATGCCTATGGCCACCAGCTCGGCGACCGCCTGCTGGTGGCGGTGGCGCAGCGCATCGGCGGCCTGCTGCGGCCCCAGGATACGTTCGCCCGCCTCGGCGGCGACGAGTTCGTGATCGTGCTGGCCATCGATATTCCCGACGATGCGGTGGTGGTGGCCGAGCGCATCATCGCCGCCGCCGGCGAACCGTTCACGCTGGACGCGGCCGAACTGCAGGTCAGTGCCAGCCTCGGCATTGCCCTGTACCCGGACGATGCCAGCAATGAGCGCGAGCTGATGGCGCATGCCGATGCGGCGATGTACCACACCAAGGAAACCGGCCGGAACGGCTACACCTTCTTCACCCCGTCGATGCAGCTCAGTGCCAACCGCCAGCTGCGCCTGCTGCAGGACCTGCGCAAGGCCATCGCCCGCGACGAACTGGTCCTGCACTACCAGCCCAAGTTCCCCGCCGCGGGCGCACCGGCCACCGGCGCCGAAGCGCTGCTGCGCTGGCAGCACCCGGAGCTCGGCCTGCTCGCACCGGATGTGTTCATTCCCATCGCCGAGCGCAGCGGCCTGATCCTGCCGATCGGCGACTGGGTACTGGACCGCGCCTGCGCGCAGCTGCGCGCATGGCACGAGGCCGGGCATGCGGAATGGTCGATGGCGGTGAACCTGTCGCCGCTGCAGTTCGCCTCGCCGGTGCTGCTGGACAGCGTGCGCGAAGTGCTGGAGCGGCACCGGATCGAGCCGGCCCGGCTGACCCTGGAGATCACCGAGACCACGGCGATGAAGGACGTCGATGCCAGCCTGGCGATACTCAACGACCTGACCGCGATGGGCGTGCACATCGCCATCGATGATTTCGGCACCGGCTATTCCAGCCTGCTGTACCTCAAGCGCATGCCGGCCACCGAACTGAAGATCGACCGTGCGTTCGTGCACGACCTGGAGCGCAATGACGAAGACGCCGCCATCGTCTCGTCGATCATCGCGCTGGGCCGCACCCTGCAGCTGCAGGTGGTCGCCGAGGGCGTGGAAACGCAGGCGCAGCGCGAGTACCTGAGCGAACTTGGCTGCGACCAGCTGCAGGGCTACCACCTGGGCCGGCCGATGGACGCCGAGGAATTCCTGCGCCGGGTGGGCTGAGGCCCCAGTTTCGGGGTCGGGGCCCTGGCCGCAGGCAAGGGCTCTGACCCCATCCACGCAACCCCATCCACGCGTGGCCTGAATCTACCGGGCCCCGGGGTCAGAGCCCTGGCCTGCGGCCAGGGATCCGACCCCATCCAGCCGCCAACAAAAAGGCCGCCCGAGGGCGGCCTTTCTGCGTGGCAACGTCGCGAGGACGTCAGTGCATCATGTGCACGTTCATGTTGTGCATGACCCACAGGGTGCCGGCCACGATGATGCCGATCACCACGACGGTGAAGGCCGCAGCGTTGACGTTCCAGCGGCTTTCCGAAGAGCGGTCCAGGTGCAGGAAGAACACCAGGTGGACCAGCATCTGCAGCACCGCGGTGACCGCGATCACCACACCGTTGACGGTGCGCGAGAAGTCACCCGACATCACCATCCAGAACGGGATGACGGTCAGCACCACCGCCAGCACGAAGCCGATCAGGTACGACTTCACGCTGCCGTGGCTTTCGCCGCCGGTGCCGTGATCGTGTGCATGGTTGTCATGTGCCATTACAGCGCTCCATTGAGGTAGACGACGGAGAACACGCCGATCCAGATCAGGTCCAGGAAGTGCCAGAACAGGCTCAGGCACGCCATGCGGGTCTTGTTGGTCGGGGTCAGGCCGTACTTCTTCAGCTGCACGAACATCACCAGCAGCCACAGCAGGCCGGCGCTGACGTGCAGGCCGTGGGTACCGACCAGGGCGAAGAACGCCGACAGGAAGGCACTGCGGTCCGGACCGTAGCCCTGGTGGATCAGGTGCTGGAATTCCCACACTTCCATGCACATGAAGCCGAAGCCCAGCAGCCAGGTGATGCCCAGCCACAGGTACATCTGGCCCATCTGCTTGCGGTGCATGGCGATCATGCCCAGGCCGAAGGTCAGCGACGAGGTCAGCAGCAGCGCGGTTTCCCACGCCACGAACGGCAGCTCGAACAGGTCCTTCGCGGTGGGGCCACCATCGGTTCCGCCGGCCAGCACCACGTAGGTGGCGAACAGCGAGGCGAAGATGAGGCAGTCGCTCATCAGGTACACCCAGAAACCGAAGACGGTATTGCCGCCGGTGTCGTGGTGCTCGTGGTCGTCATGGCCATGGGCCGCCGCGTGCGCGGCGTGCCCGTGGCTCAGGGTCGAGGTATTGGTGCTCATGCCTTCAGCTCCGACTTCACCAGCCCCTGGGCTTCCAGGTGCTTGCGGTGTTCGTTCTCGATGCGTTCCACCTCGGCGGCCGGGACCCAGTAGTCCACGTCCTGGTCGAAGGTGCGGTAGATGAACGTGGCGATCATGCCGACGAAGCCGACGATGGCCAGCCACCAGATGTGCCAGATCATCGCGAAGCCGAACACCAGGCTGAAGGCACCGATGACAACGCCCGTGCCGGTATTGCGCGGCATGTGGATGTCGGTGTACTTGGCCGGCTTCGGCCAGGCTTCACCACGCTGCTTGCGCTCCCAGAAATCGTCCAGTTCGGTGACTTCCGGCAGGGTGCCGAAGTTGTAGAAGGCCGGCGGCGAAGAGGTTTCCCACTCCAGCGTACGGGCATCCCACGGGTCGCCGGTCAGGTCGACGGTCTTCTTGCGGTCGCGGATCGACACGGCCACCTGGATGATCTGGCACAGGATGCCGGCGCCGACGATGAAGGCACCTGCAGCTGCGACCAGCAGCAGCGGCTCATAGGCCGGGTTGACCGTGCTCTGCAGACGACGGGTCATGCCCATGAAGCCCAGCACGTACATCGGCATGAAGGTCACGTAGAAGCCGATGAACCAGCACCAGAACGCGCACTTGCCCCAGAACTCGTTGAGGCGGAAGCCGAACATCTTCGGCCACCAGTAGGTGATGCCGGCGAACATGCCGAACACCACGCCGCCGATGATGACGTTGTGGAAGTGGGCGATCAGGAACAGGCTGTTGTGCAGCACGAAGTCGATGGCCGGGATCGCCAGCATCACGCCGGTCATGCCGCCGATGACGAAGGTGACCATGAAGCCGATGGTCCACAGCACCGGGGTGGTGAAGTGCACGCGGCCGCGGAACATGGTGAACAGCCAGTTGAAGATCTTCACACCGGTCGGGATCGAGATGATCATCGTCGTGATGCCGAAGAAGGCATTGACGTTGGCGCCCGAACCCATGGTGAAGAAGTGGTGCAGCCACACGATGAACGACAGCACGCCGATGCAGGCGGTGGCGTAGACCATGCCCTTGTAGCCGAACAGCGCCTTGCGCGAGAAGGTCGCGATGACTTCGGAGAACACACCGAACGCCGGCAGGACCAGGATGTACACCTCCGGGTGGCCCCAGATCCAGATCAGGTTGATGTACAGCATGGCGTTGCCGCCACCGTCATTGGTGAAGAAGTGCGTACCCAGGTAACGGTCCAGGGTCAGCAGCACCAGGGTGATGGTCAGCACCGGGAAGGCCGCGACGATCAGCACGTTGGTCACCAGGGCGGTCCAGGTGAACACCGGCATCTGCATCAGCTTCATGCTCGGGGTGCGCATCTTGAGGATGGTGATGAAGAAGTTGATACCACTGAGCGTGGTACCCAAACCCGCCACCTGTAGACCCCAGATGTAATAGTCCATGCCGACGCTTGGACTGTATTCGATGCCCGACAGCGGCGGGAACGCCAGCCAGCCGGTGGCAGCGAACTCACCGATCCACAGCGACAGCATGATCAGCACCGCACCGGACACGAACAGCCAGAAGCTGAGCGAGTTGACGAACGGGAACGCGACGTCGCGCGCACCGATCTGCAACGGCACGGCCAGGTTCATCAGGCCGGTGATCAGCGGCATCGCCACGAAGAAGATCATGATCACGCCGTGGGCGGTGAAGATCTGGTCGTAGTGGTGCGGCGGCAGGTAACCCTCGGAACCACCGACGGCGATGGCCTGCTGGGTACGCATCATGATGGCGTCGGAGAAACCGCGCAGCAGCATGACGAAGGCGACGATGAGGTACATCACGCCGATCTTCTTGTGGTCCACCGAGGTGAACCACTCCTTCCACAGGTAGCCCCACAGCTTGAACTTGGTGATCAGGGCCATGACGCCCAGGCCACCCAGCACCGCGCCGACCAGGGTGGTCAGCACGATCGGATCGTGGGGGATCGACTCAAGAGAGAGTTTTCCCAACATGTTCATTCTCCCGAACCCGCGTGGCCGGCATGGCCTGCGTGTTCGTGTTCGTTGGCATCCAGGTTTTCACCCGATTCCTTGGAATCATGCGCGTCACTGGGGGCATGGCCCTCGTGCGCTTCATGGCTGGCGGCATCGGCAGCGGCGGCACCGGCGTGCGAGTGCTTCATGCCGTAATGCTTGTTGTCACCCATGTGCTTGGCGATGACCCAGTCGAACAGGCCTTCTTCGGTCTTGCCGAAGTAGGTGACCGGGTACCACTCGGCGTTGCGTGCTTCACCCAGCGCCTTGAACGAAGCCTTGTCCAGGGTCTGCTCGCCGGCGCGGACCTGGTCCAGCCACTGGCGGTATTCGGCATCGGTGACCGAGTAGGCGGTGAAGTGCATCTTGGCGAAGCCCGCGCCGCTGTAGTGCGAGGACATGCCCGGGAATTCACCGGTCTCGTTGGCGATCAGGTGGAGCTTGGTCTCCATCGCAGCCATCGAGTAGATCATGCTGCCCAGGTGCGGGATGAAGAAGGCATTCATCACCGAATCGGACGTGATCTTGAAGTTCAGCGGCGTGTTGACCGGGAACTTGATTTCGTTGACGACCGCCACCTTCTCTTCCGGATAGATGAACAGCCACTTCCAGTCCAGCGAGATCGCCTCGATGGTGACCGGCTTGACGTCCGAATCCAGCGGACGATACGGGTCCAGTGCGTGCGACGAGCGCCAGGTCAGGACCGCCAGCACCAGCACGATCATGCAGGGAATGGACCACACCACCACCTCGATCGCCGTCGAGTGGGACCACTTCGGCTCGTAGCGGGCCTTGGTGTTGGAGGCGCGATACTTCCACGCGAACGTCAGGGTCATGATGATGACCGGGATGACGACCAGCAGCATGAGCACGGTGGCCGTGATCAGCAGGGTCTTCTCATCCTGGCCGATCTGGCCCTTCGGACTGAGGATGGCCACCGCATCGCAACCGGTGAGCATCACCAGCAACGACAGCAGCAGGCCCGGGCGCAACCAGCGCCCAAGGGTTTTCAACGGAATCATCGGTCGATCCAATTGCGAGGGAATGCCGTTCCCCGTCCTGCCTGTTCCGGCCAAAGCCGGTCCCACCGGTCCGGAAGACAGGCAGGGAGGTGGGGTCGAGTCAGCCTTTCAATTTTAGGCCGTCACCCACCATTTAAGAAAGGCATTGACAATGATCGAGCGCAGGAAAGGCCCGATTCTGGCTGCGACACGTTGTCGCACCGCGCAGGCGCGGCGGGCAGAACACCCGGGGGCGGCATCCTAGCATCGGGTGCTGGCCGGCGGTCCGGACTCGTTCGGCAAAGTCGTCTGAACCTGTTCAGGCGTGCTGGCGGGTAGCCGGCATGGGATGCTCGGCGCAGGAGGAAGGCCCTTGGACAAGATCGACTTCAGGAAGCGCGACCGAACGCTCTATCAACCGCCCGCCGGCAGGTTCGTACGGATCGATGTACCCCCCCTGCCCTACGTGATGGTCGATGGTCGCGGCGACCCGAACACGGCCCCCGCCTACCTGCAGGCCGTGCAGTGGCTGTATTCGGTGAGCTATGCACTGAAGTTCGCGCTGAAGGCCGAAGGACAGGACTACGTGGTGCCGCCGCTGGAAGCACTGTGGAGCGCCGAGGATCCGGCCAGCTTCGTCGCGCGGCGGAAGGATGAGTGGGCCTGGACCGTAATGATCCGCACGCCCGAGGGCATCGCCCCTGCACAGTGGCAGGCCGCGATCAGCAAGGCGCGCACCAAGCTGGGAGAGGCTCCGCCCAGCCTTCGCCATGAAGTCCTTGCCGAGGGCCCCAGCCTGCAGACCTTGCACGTGGGCGCCTACGATGACGAAGGGCCCACCCTGGCGCATCTGCATGACGAACTGATGCCCGCATTGGGATACACCTTTGCCGGCCCCCATCATGAGATCTACCTGAGCGACCCGCGCAGGACCGACGCGGCGCGGTTGAAAACCGTGCTGCGGCAGCCGGTGCGGCCGATTGAGCCTGATGAGGACTCCCACACGTGACACAAGGAATGCCATGCGCCTGATCAGCCGACTGCTGCACTGGACTACCCTGCCCGCCGGGCGCCGCCTGATGGCCGTGCTGGGTGCTGCGCTGGTGATCGTGCTGGCCTGCAATCCGGATCTGCTGCCGTTGCTGCCGGTGGTGGACGCGCTGGGGCTGGATGTACTGATGCTGTTGCTGGGTGCACAGGTGGTGGCGGTACTGCCTTGGGCGCGGGAGCATGCCGCGCGCGGGACCAGGGTGCTTGCACGCCTGATGATGGGCGCATTGGCGGGAGCGGCAGGTGGATATCTCCGGCAGCTGGCGTGGTGGCTGGCGAAGGATGCGGGGATGGCGCGGCGTTGATAGCGTCGCGCCGCTAATCGGCCAAACAAAAAAGCCCCGACCAAAGGCCGGGGCTTTTCTACAACTGGTGCCGGAAACAGGAGTCGAACCTGCGACCTACGCATTACGAATGCGCCGCTCTACCAACTGAGCTATTCCGGCTTAGCTGACTATTCTAGTGGCTGTCAGGCGCCAAGGTCAATTGCCTTGAGGGCACAGCCAAGACGATCTGCTACACCCTCGGGATTTCCGCTGCGAGCGGGTCGTCTGCCGCATCCTCCTCAATTCTTCAGCTGGCGCGGTGTCACATCGGGCGTGTTCCAGAAGTACCTGAGCATTGGCGCGACGGGAGTCTTCTAGGGCAGACAGCAGCCAGGCAGCACCATGTTCTTCCAACCCATCGCTCTACCTTTAACAATCTTGGCCGCCCTCCCACATCCACTTGCTTTCCCCCCATCTACTGGATCCTGAACGCGCATCCATCCTTGCCCACGACAACGACCAATGTCTGACGAGCACCGGCAGCAACATAAACATCCCCGCCGCAATGGATCTCCTCCGACTGAGGTGATCGCCGATACACAACTTCCGCCGCCGAATCCGTGACAACGTCCAGACTGCCAGACGCCTTCTCACCCGCCGGCAACTGGTCGGTGCCAAACGTGCTTCCTCCGGCCTGCAATCTGACCTGATAGATCGCCTCACCAGATTCATTGCTCAAACTTACCCCGAGACCCGGTGGCGAACTGCAGCCAATGAGGGACAACAGCCCCGCCGCCAGCAAGATCAAACCTCTCATTTTCCCCACTCCTCTACGTCGGTGCTGAGCGACCCGTCTCCAACTCCTGACATGCATGCGGCCGCGCACGTGCGTCCAGAACCACTATACCTTCGTCCAACTTCATTATTGAAAAGGTCCATAAGCACCTCGCGTCTTGGGCCGCTACTCCATGCTTCGTGTATGTCGCCAACAGACTTAGCGCTGTTCTGACCAATTGTGTTCGCCATGTCACATGACCAAAGACAATGTCGAAATGCGTCTCCCTTGCCATTGTGCTGCCCTGGGAGGCCTGACTCCACCGCCGCAGCCAGTGCTCTGTCGGCTGCAGACTTGGCTTTCCACGTGGGCAGCAGACCGATTGCATTCACAATCTGCTTTTTCTCGCCATTTGAATCGGATTCCTTGTACTCCCTGGATGATGCATTGGATATTGCCATCCTCGGAGCGCCAGTTTCTCGCTTATCGTCGACAGGGCTTCGCGCGGACGTTCGCAAACCCGCGACACCGCCAGAATCGCAGACGCCTTGGATTCTGGTTCCAGTGCATCCGATACGTCCATCTGGGTCAACGAATCGATACGGACTTCCATTTCCATACCTGTACCTGTTGAACTGCGCCATAGTCCCCCCATAGGCCGTCACAGGATCCACACTTAGAAACACACCCAACTGTGAATCCATGTACCGTTGCTGCATGTAGCTCAAGCCTGTCGAGGCATCGGTCACATGCCCGGTATAACCAGGCCCATCAGCGACGGACCCACCAATCACAGCACCATAGGGCTCATAGGTGGTACGTCGGATAACGATGCCAGCCGAGTCAGTCTCAGCGACCGGTGACCCTAACGCATCGGTATGGATATAGGTAATCGTCTCCGCAGCAGCCTGATTGAACAGTCCACCCAGAATCAGCGCGGCCCCACCTACGGTTCGACTCACCAGCATCTTCATTCCTGCGTTCATCGCGCCCACCTCAGTTCGACCAGGCCGAGCACGCCTGCGCATTGCAGGCACGCACCTTGTAGCCACCCTGGCAGCGTGTATCGAGGTCGTACCCGATGCCTTCCGCCTTGTAGGTCGCGCCGCCGCTGCTTGATCGCATGTTGTAGTAGGTAGCACCCGGCGACGCATTCCAGATGACCGAACAGATGTTGGGACCGCTCTTTACGATCCTCACACCCGTGGGTACGGCCGGCGCACTGGAAATCGCAACCAGGCCAGCAGCAGAACTGGGACTGCAGCCTGCGGGATTGCAAGCACGACCACGGTAGTAGAAGTTGCCTCCGCCGCCCTTGCTGAGGGAAACGGCTCGATCTCCCGCAATCAGCGACCAGTTGGCGCCGTCAGTACTTTCGTCGATTTCATAGCGCGTCGCGTCCGCCACTTCCAGCAGGGAGATCGAGTAAGCCGCGCCGATTCCCACCCCATCCGGCACGCGCAGAACCGGGGTCGCCGGAGGACCAATCACGCGCACGCCCGCTACCGCGGACCACGGTCCGCAACCTGCGACATTGCAGCCACGCACCTGGTAGTCCCACTGACCCGGCCAGCGGCCGCCTCGGGCCACGGCGGTCGCACCGTCTTCCTGGGCGAGTCCGAAGCCACCGCCATTGAGCTGTTCCATCAACTGGTAACTCGTCGCGGCGGGGATTGCGCCCCACCACATGCTCACGGTTGAACTGTAGCTCACACCCCCGAGATTGATCCCCGTGGCTTGGACCGGTGGCAATGTCACGATGATCGCGCCTGCGGCGCTCGCCGCGCTGCACCCTGCGTCATTGCATGCAAAGGCACGATAGGCATAGCTGCCGGCGATTCGTCCAGTGATGGCCAGTTGATTCCCACTGATCCGGTTGATCTCAGTCCACGCCGCTCCGTTGAATTGTTCTTCAATGCGATAGCTACTGGCCTGGGCCACGCTCGAAACAGAGACGGCGTAGCTGCCGTTGTAGCTCGCAACGGGTACTGACAACGTCGGCACGGATGGAGCGTACAACGCCGTGATCATCGCTTCGGCCGAGTAGGCGCCGCAGCCCTGTGGATTGCATGCTTTGACCCGATAGCGATAGGTGCCTGCCGGCTTGCTGGTCACTTGATAGGTGCGGCCAGAACCATCAAAGACCACGCTCCATCCACCACCCACGGCCTCTTCAAGCACAAAGCGGGCGGCACCCTGCACCGCAGACCAGCTCAGGGAATAGGCTCCGTTGATACCTTGTGCCGGTGCGGTGATCACCGGCGCAGCGGTGGGAGCAAGCTCCACCTGGATGGAGGCTTCCACACCCCAAGCGCCGCAGACAGTGCCATTGCAGGCACGGCCACGATAGCGATAGACGCCGGAGCTTCGCCCGGCCAGCGAAACGTTCAGCGCGGGCCCTTGATAGACGGCCTGCCATTCACCGCCACTCGACTCCTGCACCTCGTAACGCTGCGCACCGGCAACGGCCGCCCACTGCACGGCAAACGCACCGTCCGCACTGTAGCCCGGGGCCGTTACGACCAATGCTGCAGGCGCGATATCCACGGCACGCTTGGCAACGAGGCTGCCGTTGAGCTGGATGTAGTCAAAGCCCTTGGCCTGGCGCTGGTCGTGCTGATAGCGCAGCACGCCATCCTGCCCATAGAGGGAACGAATGTTGCCATTGGGCGCACTGGCCAGGGTGCGGCGTCCATGCGCGTCGTACTGATAGGCCTCCTTGCCATCGACCTCGCGCAGGCGATTGCCGTAGTCGAACCTGAACGCGACGCCATTGCGGATCTTCAGGTTGCCCTGTGCGTCATACCCGAGCCCGGTCACGGTCGCGCCACTGGCGGCATCCCGCACGTTCGTCAACCGATTGTTGAAGTCGTATTCAAATGACTGCCGCCGCGCGCCGACGTTGGCGGCGACGATGTTATCCAGAACGTTGTACGCATAGCTTGCGTTTCCGAAGCTGGCCGCCGTCACCGCGGTCAGACGATCCAGGCCGTCATAGCGCATGTCGCGGTTTCCAGGGGCTGCCGGCAGGCCGTCACTGATGGCCGCCACATTGCCATTGGCATCGTAGTCGTAGCCATCATCGATGACCTTGCCACCGGCACCACTGTCGGTGCTGCGATCGGGAAGGCCGCGCGCGTTCTGCGTCATCTGATGCACGACGCCGTTACCATAGGTGAAGCCGCTCATGCCGCCGTTCGCGTAATAGCGCACGTTGGTGGCGAAGGCTCCGGCTCGCGTCGGCTGCCCCAGCGCATTCGGGCCATAGTCGATCGTCAGGCCGGACGGCTGCACATGGGTTGCCAGGGCACCGTTCGCATCGTAGCCATAGCCCAGCGCCCAGGCCTCGCCACCGTCGTAGGCCACGCTCTCGGACGTGGGCAGTCCGCGCAGGTTGTAGGTGTAGTCGTTGGTGGTGATGGCGCCGTTGTTGCGGGTCTGCACACGCTTCACTTTCCCGCCAGGCCAATAGTTCCAGTCCTGGTCGCCCTGGCCATCGGAGAAGCGCAGCGTCAGCAAGCGATTCATGCTGTCGTAGGTCCGGTCAGCCCGCGAAGGCGACGCATAGGCAGCCTCGCTCTCACATTGAGGGCCCAGCAACGTCAGGCCCGAGGCAGACCAGAGCAGATTGCCTGCGGCATCGTAGCCCATGCCGGTTGCACCGGTCTCAGGCTCCATGCTCTTGCACAGGCGCTGGGCGCCGTCATAGACGTACTGGCGCCGCACACTGACGCTGCCATCGTAGTTGCGCCGCAGGATCGACAGCGGCTTGCCCAGCGTGTCGCGCTGAATTTCCGTCACCACCCCCTCCGCATGGAGAATCCGGATGGGCGTGTCCTGGCTGGGCTTGCCGTACATCAGGTAGTCGGTGGTGGTGGCAATGCCGCGCGGATTGGTCACCCTTACGCTGCCTCCGCCGAGCTGCTCGGTCGTAGTGACCAGGCGCCCCAGTTCACTGTCCTGCTCGCTGCGGGTGGGTCGCCCCAGCGCGTCATAACCTGTGTAGGTGCCGGGCAGCGCCGAACGGAAGTCCGATGCGACACGCGTCGGATAGGAGGTGAAAACCAGGCGCCCATTGCTGTCATAACGGGTCACCGTCTGGCGCAATGTACCGCCACGGTCCGCAGCGTCGAACGACTCTTCCAATACTGGGCGCCACAACCCATCGTAGTACGTCACCGCGCGTGCGTTGCCGGTACTGGACTCGCGCTTCCAATGTCCCGCTTCCAGCCCGATCTCCGCTCCCGGCACCTGGAAGAATCGCGTTGTAGAAGGATTCCATGCCACGCTGTCATTGGCGGCCTGGGTCGCCAGCACAATCCGGCCCATCCCGTCGTAATCGAAGCTCCGGCTGGCACCATTGGGCTCCACTGCCGCGCGCACCCAGCCATTGTCATCCACCTGCAGCGAGGCACTGCTGCCGTCCGGGTACGCAACACTCTGCGGCAGGCCACGCTTCCAGCTGCCCAGCGCAATGGCATTATCCTTGCCATCGGCCACGGAGGCGAGCGTGCCATCGGCGTGATAGCCCAGCGTCTGCTGCAGCACGCCGAAGGCGTAGGTACGTTGCGGGCGCGCCATCGAGTCGAACTCGGTGCGCTCGGTCTCGATTTCAACGCCGCCAACGCTCTGTGTGCTGCGCCCGACCTGGCCCAGTATCCAGCGGCCGGTGTCGTCGAAGTACATAGTCCTCAGCGTCCGTGCGCGCCCCAACGAGTTGCTCTCGGTCTGCACCACCGGCCGCACGTGCGCGTCGAACTGATCGGTCGTATTGACGAAGTTGACGCCATCCTGGCTGAGCACAGATTGCTTCAGGGGACGAATCTTGACGGCGAAGGGATCATCGGCTGCGGTCATCGAACCGTAGCTGTCCGGGAACGGTCCGGCCTGGACCTCGTCCGAACTCATATAGGTATTGGTGGTGACCTGGACGATCTGACCGTCCGGCGCACGCACCGCCTCCTGCAGCAACTGCCCCTCGTTCTCGTCGAGTTTTCGTCCGAACACACTGTGACGGCGCGTACCATCCGGCTCCACGATCGTCGACACTGCGGAGTTGGCCAGGCCCGAGTCATATCCGCCCGACTCGTACGTCCAGGTCAGATTGCCCAACCCGGGCCCCGTCAGCGTCTTGCTGGTGATCGCGAAGAGGTCGAACGCATTGGAGGCGCGTTGCGCGTAGCGCCCCCCGCCCATGTCCGCGCAAGCCGTACTTTTTACACCCAGGCGGGTGCGGCGCAGGTACTTGAATTCAAACTGCCCGCGCGTCCCCGATGGGTGGGTCGCGATCAGGGTAAATCCAGACTGCTCGAACGTGGGCTTGATGCAGAGCTTCGGTTCACCATCCCAGCTCTGATACTCCGGGTTCAGGCCACCGAATCCGCCATCCTGCCAGCTGTACTCATAGCCGAAGCGAGCACCATCCGGCTGCTGCACGGCGCGCAGCGCAGGCCAGCGCGCGAAACCCATTGCACCGGAGCCCTCGTTGTATTCGTAGCTCCAGGTACGGCCATTGGCTGTCGCACTGGCAATGCGATCCCCGGCATAGGCAATGGAGATGGCGCGGCCATCACTGCCGCGAATGCCAACCAGCTTGTCGCCCGAATAGTCGTAGGCCACCCAGTTGCCGTGGCGATCTTCGACCCGGCTGGCCATCAGCAGAACGCGCACCAGCTTGGAACCTACGCCCTGGCCGAGATCCATGAAACCCGCTGTTCGTTCAATACCCACATTGAAGAAGTAGCGATTCCCCGAAGCATCCACGCCCAGGAATCCCTCACCGGGATAGCCATTTGCCGTGGATCCCAGGCAACTGAGGCGCATGTTGCCTCGAGTGCCCCAACGATAGGTTTCACCATTGGTGGGTTTCGGGTTGGAGGCGTTGGCGATCAGCAGCATTTCCTGCTCGCCCTGATCGGGGACACGCACCTGCACGCCGGTCCATATCTCGAAGGTGCCTACGCCGGTACGTGTCTTCGGATAGAACGTCTGCGAGCAGCGTTGGGTAGCGCCGTTACCCGACTCGTTCCATTTCCAGATGGAGTCGAAGGTGGCGTGCATGAAAGGGACTTCGATGTCCCAGCTGCCGAATCCCCCCAATGGCTGCCGGTCCTTGAAGGACTGCACAGCGAGACGACGTTGCAATCGCACCGGCAGCGCGTTGTTGCCTGGCAGGTCAATGTCAGTAACGACAAATTCTGTCGATCCAGAGCTGGGACTGATGCTATCCCCGAACAGACTCGAGGTCAGTGGCGCCAGCCCCTCACCCGCCTTGATCCTCTTGTAGTACTCGGTATGCGGCGTGACGGGGCTGCTCGCCCAGCTCGAGCCGAATGACATGACCAATGCCGCGCCTAACAACGCCTGCCACTGCCAGATACGCATGGAACGTCCCTTTGTCCAAATGCGTCGGCAATCACCAGACGTTCGGTAATCGACCGACGTGTGCTGGCGTCATGATCCGGCCCGAAAGCAGCTGCGCCGTCCCTTGCGCCCCCTGTACCCTCAGGGGCACAAGCCCCCCCCTTCACGACAGCTTCATATGATATTCACCCAAAGTAAATACTCCAGGTGGGGACTGGGCGAGGCCTATTTCCGCAGCGTGTCTACTACGCCTCCACCCGGTTCGCACACACCCGCCCTTCGGCGAAATCCTGCAGGTTCCCCAGCGTGATCGCCGAGATCTCCTGCAGCGCCTCCACGGTGAAGAAGCCCTGGTGGCCGGTCACCAGCACGTTGGGGAAGGTCATCAGGCGCTGGAAGGCCTCGTCGTCGATGATCTCGCCGGAGAGGTCCTGGAAGAACAACGCGCTTTCCTGCTCGTAGACATCAATGGCCAGGTGGCCCAGCCGCCGTGACTTCAGCGCTCGGATCACCGCATGGGTATCGACAAGTGCGCCGCGCGAGGTGTTGACCAGCATCGCGCCGGTTTTCATCCGCGCCAGCGAGGCGTCGTTGATCAGGTGCTGGGTATCGGGCGTCAGCGGGCAATGCAGCGAGACGATGTCGGCGCGCGCCAGCATTTCATCCAGTCCAACCATGTCGCCCACGCCGGCGAAGGCCGGCGACGGGTACGGGTCGTGCCCCAGCACGGTACAGCCCATGCCGTTGAAGATGCGCGCGGTGGCCAGGCCGATCTTGCCGGTGCCGACGATGCCGACCGTGCGCCCATGCAGGGTGCGCCCGAGCAGGCCATCGAGCATGAAGTTGCCCTCGCGCACGCGGTTGTAGGCGCGATGGGTCTGCCGGTTGAGCGTCATCACCAGCGCCAGCGCGTGCTCGGCCACGGCTTCGGGGGAATAGGCCGGCACCCGTGCGACGAACAGGTCCAGCGCTGTCGCGGCGGCCAGATCCACATTGTTGAAGCCGGCGCAGCGCAGCAGTACGGCGCGCACGCCCAACGCATGCAGCGCGTGCAGAACCGGCGCGTCGAGGCGGTCATTGACGAACACGCAGACGGCGGCGCAGTCCTGCGCAAGCGCGGCGGTATGCACGTCCAGCGCGGCATCGAAGTACACGAACGCAAAGCCCTGCCCGGCCGCATCGCGCTGGTTGGCCTCGTCCAGGAAGCGACGATCGTAGGGGCGGGCACTGAAAACGGCGATCTGCATGGACGGGCCTGGCTGGAGTTCCCTGCCGACCATACCGCAGCACCTGCCCTGATGGGATGGCCCCGGCGATACGGATATCGCCGGGGCCGAGTACCCCTTAGAACCGGTAGCCCAGGCCCAGCATCACGCCGTTCTGGATCTGCCCGTCGCGGCGCTCGCCCACGTAGTCGGCCATGATCGACAGGCGCTCGCTGGCGCGACTGGTCACGCCCACGTTCCAGGCCAGCACCTGCTCGCCCACGGCCTGGCTGCTGGCACCAAACACCAGGTCCGGGGCTGCGGCGAAACCGGTGCTGTAGCGCGCCTGCGAATCGCCCAGCTCCTTCTGCCAGACCACGCGGGCACGCGGAGTGATGCGCTCGCCGTTGTTGCCCTCGAAGGTCTTGAACAACTGCAGGCCGGCACCCACGCGGATACTTTCCAGGCTGCCGCTGCGACCGGCCAGCGCACCGGCACCCTGCCCTTCGTTGAAGCGGGTTGCCGACGTCCGTGCGTAGTCCACCACCGGCAGCAGCGGCTGGATCACCAGCCCCTTGCCAGTGGTGAAGGAGAAGGCATGTTCGACCCGCGCCGAGATCGCATCGTTGCTGTATCGGGCACGCAGCGGCTGCTGCAGGCCCTCGATGGCGGAGAGGCTGCGGCGGGTGTCATGGCGCAGATCGGTGTAGCGCACGGCCGCTGACAGGTAGCCACGCGAATAGGTCGCGTCCAGGTAGCCGCCCACGTCCAGCGCGCGCACGTCGCCGCTGAAGCCGGAGCCATCGCTGGCCTTGGTCGACATGTCGGCCGCGGCCACGCTGGCACCCAGGGTGACGCGGTCATCGGCCAGGCGGGTGTCGGCACCGACCACGATGCCACCGATGTTGTGGCTCAGGCCGCCCACGCCACCGTCGGCGTCGATGCGGCCATGGCTGGCGAAACCGCGTGCCCACAGGCCATGGCTGCGTCCCGTCGCACCGCCACCGCCAGTCCCCTCGCCGGCCGGTTCGACCAGATGCATGGCCAACTGGTTGAACAGGCTGCCATGACGCATGCCCGGCTGCGCCGACACCGACTGCGCCGCCTGCGAAGCCAGTCCATCGGCATCGCCGCCACTGCGCATCGCCGCCTGGTGCTGCTGCACCACGTTGCCGATGCTGCCCAGCAGTGCGTTGTCGGCCAGGCGCAGGCTGGCATGGGCATCACCGCGCAGGGCGCCGGCCTGCTGTGCGATCACATCGCGGTCGGTGAACTGCAGCGCGCCGAGCAGCGACTTCAGGCCGCTGTCCTGGCGGTCCGATGCGGCTGCCAGCGCGCGCCCCAGCCCGTCGCCGGAGGTGCCGTTGGCAAACAGCCCCAGCTGGTCGAAGCCCGGGTTGGCGGTCAGCCACAGGCCATCGGCCGTCTGGTTGACGTTGAAGCTGAGCAGCGAATTGTGGCGCGGGCGGAACACTTCACCGCCGGTGATGCTGGCGCTGTAGCCGGCATCGCCCAGCCGCACGACATCCTGGAAGCCGCCCTGGTAGATCGGCCCTTCCACCAGGTCGCGGCGGTAGGCACCGGCATAGAAGCCCTGGGCAACATTCAACGCCAGGTGTGCACCCTGCGCGATCACCAGCGCGCCCTCCTCGGCACCGTCATCGTAGAAGCTGCCGACGCGCAGGCGGCCACTGCCGGTGCCACCGGCCTCGGTAACGTCGAACAGCAGCTGGCCGCCGGGCATGATGTTGACGTAGCCGTGGGTCACCAGATCACCGCCGCGCGGCATCAACGTGCCGAACACGCGCAGGCGGTTGAAGCCGTCCTCGCGCCAGGAGGGGCCGGTGCCATCCAGCAGTGCATCGGTGTCGATGCCCACCGATGCGATATCACCGTGACCGACCACGACGCTGCCCGGCATCACCCGCAGCTCGGGGGTGCGCAGCGCACCGCCCTCCAGTGCGATGGTGCCGTTATCGACCAGCATGAAATCGGCGCCGGTGGTTTCGGCGGTGCGCCACGTGGCGCCATTGCTGACACGGATCACGCCGGCGGAATTGGCCAGGGTCGAAACGTCCAGATCGGCCAGCCGCAGCTGGCCGCGCAGCTCATCCTGGAGGTCGGGGTCGCCGAGCAGCTGCTGCAGCGACTGTGCGCCGATGCCGTTCGGCCCCCGCGTGGAGACGTTGTACAGGCTCACCGCGTAATTGATGTAGGTGCTGGCCCAGTCGGTGTTCCAGCGCGCGAAATCGTCATCGACGAAGGCCTGCAGCTGACGCGCGGTGCGCAGGTAGCCCGGGTTGATGTCGCCACTGACGTTACTGGTGATACGGAGGGTGTCGCCCGGATCACGGTAGCCTGCCGTGTTGATGATGTTGTTGCCGCGGATGTCCTGGCCCGGGAACGACTCCAGCTTGCTGCCGCTGCCATCCGGATCGAAGGTGACCGATGTACCCGTGGTACGCGCCGGGTCGCGGAACACCAGCAGGCCGTTGGGCGCCACCACTTCGTACATGGCCTTGTGCAACAGGCCGGCATCCATGCCGCCGCCATAGTTGCCGGTGTAGATCTGGGTCATGCGCGGCGACGGAGCGTAGGTGATCCTGCCACCACTGCTGGCAGCATGGATCTGCACCGAATCGACCAGCGGCAGATCGCCGCCGAGATAACGGTTGACGCCGCCGGACTGCATGATCGAGCAGGACGAAATGCAGTGACCGGACACGATGGTGTCCAGGCCCTGGGTGCGGATCACTGCCTGCAGCCACTCGCCGGCGATCAGCGCGCCACCGTTGGACGTACGCAGCACGACTTCACGGATCGGACGGCCTTCAGCCTGCGCCTTGGCCAGCAGTGCAGGCAGCGCCACCACATCGGCAACGGTGACGCCGCCGCTGAGGAAGACGCGATCGTCCTGCACGTGATAATTCATTGCCATGACGTCATCAACCGCCGCCATGGCGGTGATGCCCATCAGCCCTGCCAGGGCCAGGCTCAACTTCGAATGCTTCATGTGTTCTCTCTCCACCCGCAACACACGGGTCAGGAGTTCAACGTCCGGGTGGCGCGATCTCCCCCAGCGCACCGGCCCTCGAAACATGAATGCATTCACAATGAAATCATGGACCACGCCCACTCTTCCCCATCCGGTCATCGTCGCGTAAAACTCGAAGACGTACCCGCCACCGACGCCCGAGGCCAGCCCTGTCCGCCCCCTCTCCTCTGATCCATCGCGCGCCGGACCTGTCCGTGCCGGCGGACGCGTTCATTGCGTTCGTGCGGGAGGAACGCGCGCCGTTGTGCGCCTTCCTGCGCACGCGCGGTGTTGGGCCGGAGGATGCCGAGGACATCGCGCAGGACTGCATGGAGCGGCTGATCCGCTATCGCACGCACAGTGCCGACGAGTTGCGGCTGCTGCTGTATCGTATCGCCCGCAACCGCCTGGCAGATCGCGGGCGTTCGTCGCAGTCGCGACCGCATCTGTCCCTGGCCGAGCACGATGGCGGCAACGAGCCTTCCAGCACGTCGCCCGATCCATTGCGCCAGGCCGAGTCCGGGCAGATGCTGTCCCTGCTGCGGCAGGCCCTGTTCAAGCTGCCCGAGCGCGCGCGCGAGGTGTACCTGCTCAACCGGATCACCGGCATGAGCTATACGCAGATCGCGCGCCACTGTGGAATTACCGCCAAGACCGTGGAAAAACATATCGCCCGCGCCCTGCAGGGCCTGCGCCAGGAACTCGGATCGGATCCGCTGCACAACGACAGGGACAACGGATGAGTCAGGCGAGGCCCCGGGAAGACACCCAGCTGTTCGAACGCGCCAGCGCCTGGGTAGCGCGGCTGGAAGCTCCGGACTGTACGCCGGGCGAGCGCGAGACGTTCGAGGACTGGCTGGCCGAAGATCCGGCCCATGTCAAAGCCTGGATCCAGGCCGAGACGCTGTTCCAGCAGGGCGAAGTATTGGCCACCGACCCGTGGCTGCGCACTGCCGCGGCACGCGTGGCGCGGCCGGTGCGGCGCCGCTGGCTGCCGGCGCTGGCCGCTGCCGCAGGCGTCTGCCTGGCCATCGGGATCGGCTGGATGGTGGCGGTCGATGGCAACCCCACCCCACTTCGCTATGCCAACGATTCCCACCAGCCCCGGCAACAGACGCTGGCCGATGGCAGCGTGGCCACGCTGGATGCCGGCACCACCCTGCACGCCCGTTTCGGCTGGCGCCATCGCAACCTGGTACTGGAACGTGGCCGCGTGCAGCTGCAGGTCGCACCGTCGGGCAAGGCGCTGCAGCTGCGCGCCGGCGACAGCACCATCCGCGACATCGGTACCACCTTCCAGGTGGAACGCCTGCACGACGGCCTGGTCGAAGTTGCGCTGCTGGAAGGTGCGGTAGAAGTCAGCAATGGCGGGACCCAGCACACGCTGACGCCCGGCCAGCAATTGCAGGTGCTGCCGTCGGGCCGCATCCAGCCAGGTCCGGCACTGTCGTCCAATGCCGCTGCCGAAGGCTGGCTGCAGGGGCAGCTGGTGTTCGATGCCACGCCGCTGTCGATCGTTGTCGAGCGCATGAACCGCTACGGCCGCACGCCGCTGGTGATCGCCGATCCCGAGATCGCCAGCCTGGCGGTGAGTGGCACTTTCCGTGCCGGCGACGCGCAGGAGCTGCTGTCGGCACTGGAACTGGGTTGGTCGGTGGCTGGCCAGACGCGACCGGATGGCGCGCTGGAACTGCGCCGCACGTACTGAGGAGGCCTGCGGTGATGGCAGTACCGGGCGCGCTGCAGGGAGGGCTGCTCCGCACCCTGTTCTGCTTCGCGCTGAGCATCCCCGCGCTGCCGTCTGCCGGTGCGGCCGAGCAGGCGGGCACCCTGGAGATCCATGTTGATTCAGGCCCGCTGGCACCCGCCCTGCAGCATTGGGCGCGACAGAGCGGCATCGCCCTGCTGTTCGATGCGCGTGAGCTGGATGGCCTGCGCACGGCCGGCACCCATGGCCACCGCGATGCGGCCACGGCCCTGAAGGACCTGGTCGCCGGCATGCCGGTGAACATCCTGCGTACGCCTGCTGGCGGATTCGTCGTCCGCCGCACCCACCCCGCGCCGCCATCGCCACCGTCGGTCGCTGCACGCGCCATGCCCGCAGCACCTTCGCCACACAAGGCCGCCAACGCTCCGCCGCAGGTGGAACTGGCGCCGATCCATGTCACCGGCAGCCGGCTGCCACGCACCTCCGTGCAAACCACGCTGCCGGTCACCATCATCGACCGCGATGACATCCTGCGCAGCGGCTACGGCAGCCTGTTCGACCTGTTGCGGCACTTGCCGGGCATGAACGGCCACCCGGCGATGAGCACCTCGCGCAGTGGCGATTCGCAGTACCTGCCGGTGGGTGCGGCCACCACCACCAGCCTGGACGGCATGGGTCCGCGTGCGACCTTGTTCCTGGTCAACGGCCGGCGCCTGCCACGCTATCCCATGGTGTCGCTGGAACAGGGGGGGCTCACCGATCTTGGTGGAATTCCGCTCAGTTTCGTCGAACGCATCGAACTGGTACGCGGCGGCGCCTCGGCCATCTATGGTGCCGACGCGATGTCCGGCGTGGTCAACATCATCCTGCGCGACCAGGCCGATGGCCCGGAAGCCATGCTGCAGACCGGCCTGAGCGGACGCGGTGACGCCGGCCAGTATCGCCTGCAGGCGGCCACCGGCGGTGTGCGCGACGGAGGGGACCGCTGGTTCGCCGGCATCGACCTGCACCGCATCGATCACGTGGCCGGTGATCGCCGCCAATGGCATGCGGAAACTTCGCAGTACCTGATCGGCGCGTTCCGCGATGGCCTCTACTGGCCGGCAAAACGCTGCGAAGGGCCATTGAAACGGCGCGATGGTGCCTGCTGGTTCGACAGCGCGCGCCCGCGTTCGCTGCAACCTGCCTCGGATACGGCCTCGGCCTACCTGCGCTACCGGCATGAACGTGGCGAAGGTCGCTATGCCTACGCCGAGGCGCGGGCCAGCCACAACCGGCAGCGCTTCGACCTCGGCCCGACCGCCGTTGCCATCGGCCTGTATGGGTTCACCTTCAACAGCGTGCTGCGCGAAGCCGGCAACGTGCGTCCGCATGTACGTGCCACCGATGCCGACGTCACCTTCGGCATCGGCCGCGACCAGGGCCGGCGCAGCTGGGATGCCGGCATCAGCGCACAGCGCAGCGATGTCACCCTGTCCACGTCGGGCACCGTGCGCGCCGAGCCGCTGCTGCGTGCGGCGGAGACGCTGGACTTCCTGCCCGGCTTCACGTCGCTGCCGGCAGGCGCGGCCGAGCAGTTGTTCCCGTCGATCCGCAACCGCGGCCGCACTGAACAATGGCAGGGCTGGTGGGGCATGCAGCGCGAGTTGATGCCGCTGGCCGGTGGCCACGCACAGCTGGCCACCGGCATCGACCTGCGCCAGGAACGCTGGACCTCGCATCCCGACGCACTGCTGAGCCAAGGTGACCTGGCGCTGGGCCTGCCGCAGGAGCAGCGCCACCTGTCGCGCCGCAGTGGCGGCGCCTACGCCGAACTCGGCCTGCCCCTGGCGCACACGCTGCGCATGGACCTGGCAGCACGCTGGGACCGCGACGGCGACTACCAGGCCTTCTCGCCCCGTGTGGGCCTACGCTGGAGTCCCACGCCACAGTGGTCATTCCTGCTTGCCAGCGGGCGCGGCTACCGTGCCCCCAGCCTGTTCGAGCAGCGGCGTCCACCGGGCTACTTCGGCGCGATCGAACTGCCCGCCTCCAGCGCGCTGCCGGACTGCGCGCAGAGCACTGGCAACGGACGCTGCAACGTTACCGTGGACGTGGTGGAGAACGATGCGCTGAAGGCAGAACGGTCGCTCAGTCATTCCCTGGCCGCCACCTGGACGCCGACCGATACGTTCTCGCTGTCACTGACCCACAACATCGTCGAGCTGCGCAACGAGATCCTGGCCCTGCAACCGGCCGACGCAGTGTGGAACCGCAGCACCTGGGAGCTGGACGAGGACGGCCACCTGCGCAACCTGCGCCTGTCCTTCGACAACATCGGCCGCACCACGTCGCGCAACTGGGTACTGCGCGGGGAGTACCACATCGACACCGGCAACACCGGCCAGTGGCTGTTCTCGCTCGATGCACTGAAACAGCAGGAACTGCGCCGCGAACGTGGCCACGATGCCACGGTGGACCTGCGTGGCCATGTCACACCCACGATGGCTGCCGTGCTCAATGTGCAGTGGCAGAACAGCAACTGGGACATCGCCCTGCGCGGCAACCAGGTCGGACGCACGCGCGCCTGGTTGCCCGGTGCAGAGTGCCCGGAGGATCAGCGCGGGCAGAACCACTGCATGAACCCCCGGCAGCTGCGCTGGAACCTGCATCTCGCACGGCGCCTGGGGCCGCGCGTGGTCGCCGCGCTGGACGTGCACAATGTGCTCGACACGCAACCGGTGAACTATCTGGTCGGCAATGGTGGCCAGATGCCGGGTCTGGATGACCCACTCGGCCGCTACTTCCTGCTGACCCTGCAGATCCGCTGAGCGTAGTACCCTACGCGCCCTGTTCCATCGGTCCCCCACCACCCCATGAAGGCCTATCTCTGGTTCTGGGGCGCGTTCCTGCTGTTCTTCGCGTTACCCTTTCCGTGCATCCTCTACCTCGGCACGTCGTGGCCGGTGCAGCTGGCCGACCGCAGCGCACCGTGGCTGGCACTGCTGTTGCTCGCCGTATCGCTGGCCCTGTGGCTGGCGTTGCTGCTCGCCTTCCTGCACTACCTGCTGCTGGGTCCACCGCGCGCCCTGCATCGGGTGCGTTCGATCTTGGCCGACGGTGAGCCGCGTGATGCCTTGATCGAACAGGCCGAACAGACCGGCATACAGGTACGTGGCTTCCCACAGTGGAAGCTGCAGTTGCGCTTCCAGAACCTGTCCGGCACACCGGTCAGCGAACAGATGCTGGTGGTGGACAGCAAGCCACAACTGCAACGCTTCATTGCCGGCAAGCGTATCGAGGCTCGCCTGAGCCGTGCGCCGGGCGAGTTCCCCAACGTGGTGCTCGACGGCGCCCAGCCGGAACTGGATGTCGGCAGCCTCTGGCGCCGTGGCATCGGTGCGGCGATCGGCATCGTCGCGGTTGCCAGTGCCTACGTGTTCGCCTATCGGCTGCAGAGCGAAGGCCTGGGCTGGACCTTCCTGTCGTTCGGCCATCCACTGCTGGTGTGTCCGCTGGTGTTGTGCGGCTATGCGCTGGGCCTGCGCCTGCTCGGCCGCCTGCTGCAGGCCGATGCCCGCGGTGACGCGCTGAAGTACCGCGGCATCGGCGTGGAGGCGAAGGTGCTGAAGCTGCGCCAGACCGGCACCTATCTCAACGAGCAGCCACAGGTGGAGTTCCAGCTGGAATACACCGACCGCGAGGGTGCCGTGCAACAGGCCAGCGTACGTCGCTTCATCCCACTGATCGAACTGGCCAACCTTCCGCGCGAGCAGGTCACGCTGCTGTACGACCCGGAAGATCGCGGCAACGTTCGCCTGGAGGGAATATGAAGCAGCCGCCCTCGACCCGGCTGGTGTTCTGCGTGGTGTTGCTGGCGCTGGCCGGCGTTGCCGTGGCAGGGGGTGCGCTGCAGACGCTGGGCGAAACGCTGGGCCATTCAGTGCAGGCCGATCGGTTGCCACCCTTCGTTTCGTCGCAACCGCCGCGCGAACAGCCTGCATCGCTTGCGCCCGGCGTTACTGTGGCTGCTGGACCGCAGCCTGCCCCGATTCCCGCGCGAAGCAATCGCCTGTTCGATGCCGACCACCTGCTGGCCGCACGCCAGGCGCTCGAGGAACTGCCGGCGCTGGCCGGGCATCGGCTGACGGTGTTCCACAGCATCCACTTCTACGATGATGGCCGCATCAACCTGGACCTGGTCGATCCGCAGCACCCCTCGCGCGTTGACAGCTACCACTTCGAGCGCGGCCAGTGGCGCAGGGGCAGCCCGGTCGATCCGCAACGCTTCGCCCCCACCATCACCCTGCGCCGCAGCAGCACGGCGCTGGCCAATATCGATTTCGAGGCGGTGCCACGCGTCGCCCAGGCGCTGCAGGCGCAGCGAAACGCGTTGATGGGCACACCGGGTGAAGTCGGTCACGTCTATGTGATCGTGCGCAAGGGTGGCACTCTGGTCTGGCTGCCGGACGAGGTCGCCGGTGACCGCCAGTCCGTACGCCTCTCGTTCGACGCACAGGGTGCCCTGCGCGGCACGAGCCACCGATAGTCAACGCAAAAAAGGGGACGGAGGGGATTAAGTCGTTTATGCCATGGTGCCGTCTGCGACTTAATCCCCTCCGTCCCCTTTTTGCTGTTTCACCGAGCGGGCGATGGCGTACTGCGCGCCGTAGTAGGTGGACAACACCAGCAGGCTGGCCAGCGGCAGGCCGCCGGCGAAGCGGTCCCAGGCCAGCAACGAATCGCTGGCGACGAACAGCAGCGCACCGGCGGCAGCCCAGCGCGCACTGCTGTCTTCCACGGCTCCGGACTGCGGCCGGCGCCACTGGCGTGCCAGTGCCAACACCGCCATCGAGGCCAGCACTATCACGTACGCCAGCACCGGAATACGCATCGGTGCAGGCAGGTGCGGCCACAGGCCCAGTACATTGAGTACAGCGAACGCGCCGAGCAGGACGCCGGCGGCGAGCAGGACGCGTCCGGCACGCAGGCCATCGCGGAAGGCGACGATGTAGCAGAGATGCGCCAGCAGGAACGCCACCAGCCCCGGTACGAACGCGTCCATCGGCAGCATCAGCGCGATGTCACCCACGCATGAGAGCAGCATGCCGGCCAGCACAGCACGCCGATAGAACGGCTGTGCGGGATCGTGCACGCGCCAGGCGATGGCGGCGATCAGCAGCGTGGCGGCCGGCTTGGCCAGCCAGTGCAGCCAGCGCCCATCGCCGTGCAGGAATGCACCCACGATGGCGAGAATCGCCATCAACAGGATCACGCCATCGCGGGCGCGCGGCTTCATCGTGCCTTCCACAGATCCGCAAGGCGGTCAGGTTTGCCGGCGATGCGCTCCAGCACCGGATACTGCAGGCCACCGTGATAGTCGATGTTCATTGTTTCAATGCGGTCGAACCGCTTCACCAGCAGCACGATCGGCGCCTTGTCCTTCGCCGCGCCGGCGACGGCGTCCTTCAAGCGCTGGCTGCTGTACTCGCGGCCGCCAACGGCAATCACCTTCATGCCCGGCGCCAGGCCGGCATTGAACGCCGGGCTGTCCCAGATCACGTCGCCGACCACGCCGCTGTCGAGCACGGTCGCGCCCAGCGAGTACGCCAGCAGCGCCGCCTTCGCGCGCTTTTCCTGCGCCTTGTAGGCGTCGTTCGGGGTATCGCGGTAGGCCAGCTTCCAGCCCGCTAGTTCCAGGCCACCGGTCAACGAACCATGGCCATCCAGGCGCCCGCGCAGGAACGTCGCCCAGTCATACGGCGCGATGCCGTTCAAGGTCGTGACCACGTCATCGAAGGTGTACGGGTTGACCTCCCAGTCGCCATTGCCGACGCCGAAGAAGGCGCGCGCGAAATCGTCTAGGCTGCGCCGGTTGCCGCTCAGTTCGCGCAGCTTGCCCTCCACTTCCAGCCACAGCATCTGGCCGCCGGAGTAGTAGTCCTCGCTCATCTGGTAGTTGCGGTAAGGCAGCGTGCGGCGCTGCGCGATGGTCGGATCGTTGGTGGTGTCCTGCAGCGGGCGCCAGGCCAGGCCCGGCCGGCCACGATCATAGGTCGCGGCCACGTTGGCCAGCATGTCGCGCGCCTGCGCGGTCGACCACAGGCCCGAACGCGCCGCCAGCACCTGTCCCCAGAACTGGGTCTGGCCTTCGTAGACCCACAGCAGGCTGTCGCCCATCGGCACGTTGAAGTTGGCGGTGGCCAGATCCGCGCCGCGACGGTACTTGCCGTTCCAGGAATGGGTGTACTCATGCGGCAGCAGATCGCGCATCCACGCGTTGCTGTCCCACTCGGTGAAGTAGCCCGGGTCGGCACTGTTCTCGCTGGAGCGATGATGCTCCAGGCCGATGCCGCCGAGGCGGTCGGTCAGCGCCAGCAGGAATTCATAGTGGTTGTAGTGGCGCGCACCGTAGAGCTTGTCGGCCTGCTGCACCAATGCACGGTGCATCGAGATCTGCGCCTCGCTCGGCTTCAGTGACTTGGCGTCGTCGGCGAACACATTGAGGTGCACCGGCACCTTCGCACCCGGGTCGAGATCGATGCGCTGGTAATGCTCGCCGGCGAACAACGGTGAATCGACCAGGTGGTCATACGAGATCGGCTTGAACACCACGGTATCGCCATCGCGGCGCGCGGTTTCAAGCGCAGTGGCGAACGACCAGCCCTTGGGCAGGGTCACGCTGGCCTGCGCCTGCAGGTTGCGTGCATCCACCCCGGCCGGGTACAGCGAGTTGGCGTTCCACTGCAGGTTGAGCATTTCCGGGGTCATCACCACCCGCCCCTGGCTGCCACCCTGCGAGGACAGGAAGTCGAAGTGGGCGACGATTTCAGTCACGCCCTCGGGTACGTCCACCTTGAACGCATAGACGTTGTACTGGTCGCGCTGCCAAGCCAACGGTTTGCCGTTGGCGGTCACGCGCAGGCCGGCCAGCTTGTCGATCGGGCCGGTGGGTGAGTGATTGCCGGGAATCCACTGTGGGTACAGCAGGGTCATCGGGCCGGGCTTGGCCGGCACGCTGGCGGTCACCTTGAAGATGCGCCGGGCCAGGTCGCGTGCGTCCACATCGATGCGCAGCAGGCCGGGAGCGGCCGCGTTCGCCGGTGGCGAGGTCTGCGCCAGTGCAGGCGTGGCGGTCAGCGCGAACAGCAACGACATGGCCAGGGCACGGGTCTTCATCGGGCAGGTTCCAACAACGGAGAATCCTCCGATGCTAGGCCTGTAGAGTGCCCTGCCCCATGGCCAAAGGTCATGGGCGGACCGCCCATCCGCGCCTGCCAAAAAGCGTGCGAACCAAGGTTCGCACCCACAAGAGTCAGGCTCGGTCAGTCGACCAGGCGCAGGCGCAGTTCCTTCGGCAGCGCGAACACCATCGATTCCGGTTCGCCGTCCAGCTCGCCGACGCCGGTCGCGCCCAGCTCGGCCAGGCGCGCCAGCACGCCATCGACCAGCACCTGCGGTGCCGAGGCACCGGCGGTCACGCCGATGTGCTGCTTGCCTTCCACCCAGCGCGGGTCGATCTCGTGCGCGCCGTCGATCAGGTACGACTCCACGCCCTCACGACGGGCCAGCTCGCTCAAGCGGTTGGAGTTGGAGCTGTTCGGCGAACCGACCACCAGCACCAGATCGCAGCGCTTGGCCAGGTCGCGCACGGCGTCCTGGCGGTTCTGCGTGGCATAGCAGATGTCGTCGTTCTTCGGGCCCTGCATCGCCGGGAAACGCTCGCGCAGCGCATCGATGATGCCGCGCGTGTCATCCACCGACAGAGTGGTCTGGGTGGTGTAGGCGAAGTTTTCCGGCTGGTTGATGTGCAGCGTGGCGACCTGCTCGACATCCTCCACCAGGTAGATCTGGCCGGTGCCGGCTTCGCGGTTCCACTGGCCCATGGTGCCTTCCACTTCCGGGTGACCGGCATGGCCGATCAGCACCACGTCACGGCCGGCACGGCAGTGGCGGGCCACTTCGAAGTGGACCTTGGTCACCAGCGGGCAGGTGGCATCGAACACCTTCAGGCCACGGCGCTCGGCTTCCTGGCGCACGGCCTGGGACACGCCATGGGCACTGAAGATCACCGTGTTGTTGTCCGGCACTTCGTCGAGTTCCTCGACGAAGATTGCGCCGCGCTGCTTCAGGTCGTCGACCACGAAGCGGTTGTGCACCACTTCATGGCGGACGTAGATGGGCGCGCCCAGCGTTTCGATCGCGCGCTTGACGATCTCGATCGCACGATCGACACCGGCACAGAAACCACGCGGGTTGGCGAGCAGCACATCCATCAGTTCAATCTCCCGGCAGCGGCCGGCTTACGGTTTCGGGTTGGCATTATCCGCCTTTTTGGCGGACTTGCCGTCGAACAGGCCAAACAGGGCGATGCCGATGGCACCCACCACGATGGCCGAGTCGGCGATGTTGAACGAGGGCCAGGTGTAGCTGCCCACGTACCACTGGATGAAATCGACCACATGACCATGCACCTGGCGGTCGATCACGTTGCCGATGGCGCCGCCGATGATCAGCGCATACGGCACGGCCGCCTTCCAGTTGCTGCGGGCGGTGCCGCGCAGCCACCAGGCCATCAGGCCGCTGATGGCGATCGCCAGCGCGGTGAAGAAGTGCTTCTGCCAGCCACCAGCGTCGCTCAGGAAGCTGAACGCCGCACCGGTGTTGTAGGTGCGGTACCAGTTCCAGAAGCCGTCGATGACCACCACCGGTTGGAACTCCGGCAGGCTCGACAGCACCCAGGCCTTGGACCACTGGTCCAGGCCGATGATGGCGGCCGACAGCAGCAGCCAGACCAGGGCGTTCGGATGCGGACGTGCGGCGCTCATCAGAACCAGCTCCGCAGTTCGCCGGCGCCGGTGACGTTGCTCACGCAGCGGCCGCACAGTTCCGGATGGTCCGCGTTGCTGCCGACGTCGGCGCGGTGGTGCCAGCAGCGCACGCACTTGGCCTTGGTGGTCGGCTGGGCGCTGACGAACACCTCATCGGTGGTCGCCGGGCGCACCTGCACGTCGCCGCTGATGAACAGGAAGCGCAGTTCATCGGCCAGCGGCTGCCAGCGCGCGGCCTGCTCTTCGCTGGCGGCGATGGTGATTTCCGCTTCCAGCGCGGCACCGATGGCGCCGTTGGCGCGCATCGGCTCGAGCACCTTGGCCACCTGCTCACGCACAGCCAGCAACTGGTCGAAGTCAGCGGCGTTGAGCTGGGCATCGGCCGGCAGCGGCGCCAGGCCGTCGTACCAGGTGGTGAACAGCACATGCTCGGCGCGTTCGCCCGGCAGGTAGCCCCACAGCTCGTCGGCGGTGAAGGTCAGGATCGGCGCCACCCAGCGGGTGAATGCTTCGGCGATGTGGTACATCGCGCTCTGTGCCGAACGGCGACCGCTGGAATCGGTCGGCATCGTGTACAGGCGGTCCTTGGTCACGTCCAGGTACAGCGAGCCCAGGTCAACGCTGCAGAAGTTCAGCAGCAGCTGCACGATCTCGGCCATGTTGTAGCCGTCGTAGGCCGCCTTGATCTTCTCCTGCAGCTCCCACGCGCGATGCACGATCCAGCGGTCCAGTGCGACCATCTGCTCGAGCGGTTGCAGGTGCTGGGCCGGATCGAAACCGTCCAGGTTGCCGAGCAGGAAGCGTGCGGTGTTGCGCAGGCGACGGTAGGCGTCGGCGTTGCGCTTGAGGATCTCCTGCGACAGCGACATCTCGTTGCTGTAGTCGGCCGAGGCGATCCACAGGCGCAGGATGTCCGCGCCCAGCTTGTTCATGATGTCCTGCGGCTCGATGCCGTTGCCCAGCGACTTGGACATCTTGCGGCCGTGCTCGTCCACGGTGAAGCCATGGGTCAGGCACTGCTTGTACGGGGCGCGCTTGTCGATCGCCACGCCGGTCAGCAGCGAGGACTGGAACCAGCCGCGGTGCTGATCCGAACCTTCCAGGTACAGGTCGGCCGGCTTGCCGAAACCACGCGCGGCAAGCACGCCCTCATGGGTGACGCCCGAATCGAACCAGACGTCGAGGATGTCGGTGACCTTCTCGTAGTCGGCCGCTTCGGTGCCCAGCAGTTCGGCGGCATCCAGCGAGTACCACACGTCGATGCCCTCGGCTTCGACGCGGTCGGCGACCTGCTGCATCAGCTCCACCGAACGCGGGTGGATCTCGCCGGTCTGGCGATGGGTGAACAGTGCGATCGGCACGCCCCAGGTGCGCTGGCGCGAGATGGTCCAGTCCGGGCGACCGTCGACCATGCTCTGGATGCGCGCCTTGCCCCAGGTCGGGAACCAGCCGACGGTGTCGATGGCGGCCAGCGCATCGTTGCGCAGGTTGGCCTTGTCCATCGAGATGAACCACTGCGGGGTGGCGCGGAACACCACCGGCGTCTTGTGGCGCCAGCAATGCGGGTAGCTGTGGCGGATCGGGTGGAAGGCCAGCAGCGAACCGTTGTCGCGCAGCACGCCGACGATAGCCTCCTGCGCCTTCCACAGGTGCTGGCCAGCCAGCACCACGTCACCGGCCGGCGGGGTCGATTCCAGGTACACGCCACGGCCGTCGATCGGAGTCACCTGGCCGGCGTTGTACTTGTCCAGCAGGCCGTACTTCTGGCTGACCACGAAGTCTTCCTGGCCGTGGCCGGGGGCGGTGTGCACCGCACCGGTACCGTCCTCGTCGGACACATGGTCGCCGTTGAGCACCAGGATCTCGCGTTCCGGGTAGAACGGATGCGCCAGCAGCTGGTTTTCCAGCGCCGCGCCGGTGGTTTCACCGTGCAGCACCACTTCGTCCACGCCGTAGCGCTGCAGCGCGCGCTCGGCCAAGGCCGCGGCCAGCACCAGCCAACGGCGCTTGCCGTTGTGGGCCGGGCCCTCGGCCAGCACGTAGTTGATCTCCGCGCCCAGCGACACCGCCAGCGAAGCCGGCAGCGTCCACGGCGTGGTGGTCCAGATCGGTACAGCCACTTCCACATCGGCCGGCACGCTCACACCGAAGGCCTGGCCGATGGCCTGCGCATCACGCGCGGCGTAGGCCACGTCGATCGCCGGCGATTCCTTTTCCTGGTACTCGATCTCGGCTTCGGCCAGCGCCGAGCCACAGTCGAAGCACCAGTACACCGGCTTGGCGCCACGCACCAGGTGGCCGTTGGCCACGACCTTGGCCAGCGCGCGGATCTCGTTGGCTTCGAAGTCGAAGCTCAGGGTCTTGTACGGGTTGTCCCAGTCGCCGGTCACGCCCAGGCGCTTGAAGTCCACGCGCTGGATGTTGATCTGCTCCTCGGCGAACTCGCGGCACTTCTGGCGGAACTCGACGGCGTCGAGCTTGGTGCCGACCTTGCCCCACTTTTTCTCGACCGCGATCTCGATCGGCAGGCCGTGGCAGTCCCAGCCCGGCACGTAGGGCGCATCGAAGCCGGCCAGGTAGCGCGACTTGACGATGATGTCCTTCAGGATCTTGTTGACCGCGTGGCCCAGGTGGATGCGGCCGTTCGCATACGGCGGGCCGTCGTGCAGCACGAACAGCGGGCGGCCGGCGGCGTTGTCGCGCAGCTGCTGGTAGAGCCCCTGCGCTTCCCACCGCGCCAGAATGCCCGGTTCGCGCTTGGGCAGGTCGCCGCGCATCGGGAATTCGGTGGCTGGCAGGTTCAGGGTGGTCTTGTAGTCCTGGCTCACGCAGTGGCTCGCAATCTATGTTCGGAAAGGATGGCGCGCGCCTGTTCGGCGTCGCGGTGCATCTGGTCGGTCAGCGCCGCCAGATCATTGAATTTCTCTTCGTCGCGCAGCTTGGCGACGAACTCCACGTCGATGTGGCGCCCGTAAAGGTCGCCCTGGAAATCGAACAGGTGGGCTTCCAGCAGCGGCTCCACGCCGTCCACCGTCGGCCGCGTGCCGAAGCTGGACACCGACGGCCACGGCTGGTCGAACACGCCGTGCACCCAGGTCGCGTAGATGCCCGACAGTGCCGGGGTCTTCGGGAAGCGCAGGTTGGCGGTGGGGAAGCCCAGCGTACGGCCGAGCTGGCGCCCGCGCACCACACGCCCGCTGATCGCGTACGGACGGCCGAGCAGGTCGTTGGCGCGGGCGAAATCGCCGTCCTGCAGCAGCTGGCGGATGCGGGTGCTGGAGATGCGCTCACCATGCAGGTCCACCGCTTCGATCTCGCCCGCGGTGAAGCCGAGTTCGGCGCCCATCTTCTGCAGCAGGGCCAGATCGCCGCGGCGGCGGTTGCCGAAGCAGAACTCCGGCCCGATCCAGACCTCACGCGCGCCCAGCCGGTGCGCCAGCAGCTGGCGCACGAAGGTCTCGGCCGGCATCGCCGCCATCGCCGCGTCGAAACGCAGCAGGCCGATCGCATCGACGCCCAGCTCGCGCAGGATCTCGACCTTGCTGCGCGCCAGGGTCAGCCGCGGCGGCGGCGTGCCCTGGGCGAAGAATTCACGCGGCAGCGGCTCGAATGCCACGGCCACTGCGGCCACGCCCAAGGCGCGCGCGCGGGCAACCGCGTGGCGGACCAGCGCACGATGGCCCAGGTGGAGGCCGTCGAATGCACCGATACAGACCACGCTTCCGTTGGGGAACAGCTCCCCGCCCTCGACGCTTCTGAACAGCCTGCTCATCAACTCTCGTTCCGGCCCGACCGGGGCCGCCGCTTCAATGGTGTAACCCTGAAGTATAGCCGCCACGGGCCGCGATCAATGCCCGCGCAGGTCGCGCGGGCGGAAGCCCATCGCCACCATGGCCACCGCATAGGTCGCGCCACCGCCGCCGACCAGCAGCGCCAGTGCGCCGATCCGCTCCCACACCCCCATCGCCGGGAAGCCGGGCAGCCAATGCAGCAGGGCCAGCAGCACACCGACCATGGCCGCGCAGGCCAGCAGCAGGCGCAGCAGATAGCCGCCCCAACCCGGCCGGCGCTGGTAGACATCGGTCTTGCCCAGCCAGTACCAGAGCAGGCCCAGGTTCAGGTAACTGGACAGCGCACTGGCGATGCCCAGCGCCAGGTGCAGGCCCGGCTGCTTGCCGATGGCCGCCATCACCCCCTGCGCCTTCAGCGCGTCCGGCACCATTACCTGGTACAGCACCGCCAGCAGGATGAAGTTGAACGCCATGTTGGCCACCAGCGCGGCAACGCCTGCGCGCACCGGGGTCTTGGTGTCCTGGCGGGCGTAGAAGGCCGGCAGCACTACCTTCAGCAGGGCGAACGCCGGCAGGCCGAAGCTCAGGCCGTACACCGACAACGCGGTCATGCGGGTATCGAAAGCACTGAACTGGCCGTGCTGGAAGATGGTCGCGATCAGCGGCTCGGCCAGCAGCAGCAGGCCCAGCATGGCCGGCACCGAGATCAGCAAGGTCATGCGCAGGCCCCAGTCCAGCGAGCGCGAGAAACCCTCGCGGTCGGTGCTGACGTGGTGGCGGGCCAGCGCCGGCAGGATCACCGTGCCCAGGGCCACGCCGAACACGCCCAGCGGCAGCTCAAGGAAGCGATCGGCCAGCGACAGCCAGGACTGCGAGCCGTCGGTCAGCTTGGCCGCGATCACCGTATCCAGCAACAGGTTGATCTGCGCCACCGAGGAACCGAACAGCGTCGGCACCATCAGCGTCATCACCTTGCGCACGCCCGGATGGCTCCAGCCCCAGCGCGGCAGGGTCAGCAGGTTGATGCCCTTCAGCGACGGCAGCTGGAACAGCAGCTGCAGGATGCCAGCGGCGAGTACCGCCCAGCCCAGCGCCAGGATCTGCTTTTCCGGGGTGCCGCCCAGCCGCGGCGCCAGCCACAGCGCGCCGGCGATCATGCAGAGGTTGAGGATGACCGGGGTCAGCGCGGGCATCGCGAAGCGCTGGAAGCTGTTGAGCGCGCCGCCAGCCAGTGCGGTCAGCGAGACGAACAGCAGGAACGGGAAGGTCAGGCGGAACAGGTCGACCAGCAGGCCCTGCTTCACCGGATCCGTATCAACGCCACTTGAGAAGACCGAGGCCAGCTGCGGCGCGAAGATCAGCGCCAGTGCGGTGACCAGCATCAGCACCCCACCCAGGGTGCCGGCGGTCCGGGCCATCAGTTCACGCAGCTCGGCGTGGCTGCGGGTTTCCTTCACTTCCGTGAACACCGGCACGAAAGCGGTGGCGAAAGACCCTTCGGCGAACAACCGGCGCAGGAAATTGGGTACCCTGAAGGCGACCCAGAAAGCATCAGTGATGGCGTTGGTGCCGAACGTGGTGGTCACCACGAAGTCCCGGACAAGTCCGAGAACGCGCGAGACCATGGTCATGCTGCTGAACGACAGCAGGCCCCGCAACAACTTGGGTGAACTCACTCAGCGTCCCTCTTGACAATCGACTTGACGTGCATTTCTTACGCCATCATACTAGCTAGCTTGCTGTTCCCATAACACCGATTTTTTCAGGAAACCACCACCGTGGCCAATATCAAGTCCGCCAAGAAGCGCGCCAAGCAGACCGTCGTGCGCAACGCGCGCAACGTGGCTCAGCGCTCGATGCTGCGCACCGCTGTCAAGAAAGTGATCAAGGCGCTGGACGCCAACGATGCCGCCGGCGCCGAAGCCGCCTTCGCCGTTGCCCAGCCGATCCTGGATCGCTTCAGCGCGCGTGGCCTGATCCACAAGAACAAGGCTGCTCGCCACAAGAGCCGCCTGAACGACCGCATCAAGGCTCTCAAGGCCGCCTGATCCGGCGTTGCCGCCTAGCCCCTCGGGGCTGGGCTGCAGACAAAAGCCCGGCCCCTGGCCGGGTTTTTTGTTGCCTGCTCGCCCCGGGGCCAGATCCCTTCCCAGCGGAAAAGGGATCTGACCGCAACAACAGAAAACCCGGCCGAAGCCGGGTTTTTCGCGCGGAACCACAACAGCATCACTGCGCGTTGCGGGCTTCCAGCTCATCTTCCTTCTGGCGATCAAAGAACGCCATGATCCGGCTCATGATCGGGAAAGTGCCTTCGCGACCCAACGCGGAGACCAGGAACCACGGCTCCTTCCAGCCCAGCTCGGCGACGATCTGCTCGGCCGCCGCCTGCGCCTCGTCCTCGAACATCAGGTCGGCCTTGTTCAGCACCAGCCAGCGCGGCTTGTTCAGCAGCTCCGGATCGTGCTTCTCCAGCTCACGCTCGATCGCCCGCACCTGCTCCACCGGCGAAATGCCTTCCACGCCGCCTTCCATCGGCGAGATGTCCACCAGGTGCAGCAGCAGGCGGGTGCGCTGCAGGTGGCGCAGGAACTGCGCGCCGAGGCCGGCACCATCCGCCGCGCCCTCGATCAGGCCGGGAATGTCGGCAATCACGAAGCTGCGGTAGTTCTCCACCTTCACCACGCCCAGGTTCGGGTACAGCGTGGTGAACGGGTAATCGGCCACCTTCGGCGTTGCCGCCGAAACGGCACGGATCAGGGTGCTCTTGCCGGCGTTGGGGAAGCCCAGCAGGCCGACGTCGGCCAGCAGCTTCAGCTCCAGCTTCAGCGTGCGCTCCTCGCCCGGCTCACCCGGCAGCGCCTGGCGCGGCGAGCGGTTGGTCGAACTCTTGAAGTGCATGTTGCCCAGGCCGCCGCGGCCACCTTTGGCCACCAGCAGCCGGTCGTTGTGCTGGGTCAGGTCGCCGATGACTTCATCGGTGGCGACATTGATGACCACGGTGCCCACCGGCACGGTGATGGTCAGGTCTTCGCCACCCTTGCCATAGGCCTGCCGGCCCATGCCGTTCTCGCCGCGCTGCGCCTTGAAGATGCGGTCATGGCGGAAGTCGACCAGGGTGTTCAGGTTTTCGTCGGCGCGGATGTACACGCTGCCGCCCGCACCGCCGTCGCCGCCGTCCGGGCCGCCGAGCGGAATGAACTTCTCGCGACGGAAGCCAATGCAGCCGTTGCCGCCGTTGCCGGCGAACACTTCGATTTCTGCTTCGTCTACCAGTTTCATTGTTTCGATGCCTACGATGGGCGCGGCCTGCCTGCCGTCGCCTTGAATGTTATGCCTGCCGATGGCCGGCAGCCCGGCCTGGCCGGTCTTGCGTTCACTCTAACGAAAAGCCCCGCCGAAGCGGGGCTTTCCATGCAGCGTGCTCTTCATCCAGCACGGCCATGCCTGGGCACGGGTGCCGGCGATGCCTGGATCAGGCGTCGGCCGAGACGATGCTGACGGTGCGACGCTTCTTGGCGCCCTTGACCGAGAACTCCACCTTGCCGTCCACGAGGGCGAACAGGGTGTGGTCACGGCCCAGGCCAACGCCCGAACCCGGGTGGAACTGGGTGCCGCGCTGACGCACGATGATGTTGCCGGCTTCGATGGCCTGGCCGCCGAAGATCTTGACGCCCAGGTACTTCGGGTTGGAGTCGCGACCGTTGCGCGAGGAGCCTACGCCCTTTTTATGTGCCATGACTGCTTCTCCTGATGCTTAGCCGGCGATGCCGGTGATCTCGATTTCGGTGTAGTACTGACGGTGACCCTGACGCTTCATGTGGTGCTTGCGGCGACGGAACTTGATGATCCGGACCTTGTCAGCACGACCCTGGGACAGGACCTTGGCGGTGACGGCAGCGCCCTTCAGCGCATCGCCCAGCTTCACGCCATCGCTGTCACCCAGCATCAGGATGTTGTCAAACTTGATCTCGCTGCCGACTTCGACTTCGAGCTTTTCAATGCGGAGCTTTTCGCCCTGCGCCACGCGGTATTGCTTACCGCCGGTGACCAGTACTGCGTACATGACCAGGCCTTCCTCTGTAGTTATTGTGGTCTGAGCTGCCGCCATCGAGGGCGGACAGGAGCGGGATTGTACGCAGATCAGCGGGCGCGGGTCAAGTCAACCCCTGAACGGCCTGGAGGCCGGGCCGGAACGGGGTCAGATCCCTTTTCACGTGGTTAAAAGGGATCTGACCCCTGCCTGTCAGCCTGTCTCATCAGGTGAGACCCCGGGCTGGCATTGTCGCCCATTGCCCCCATCTGGTCACCTCGGTAGGCTGACCGATTGCCGTTCCCTGCTGGCCCGGCACCCAGCCAACGCCCCCACAACCGGATCCCCCATGGCGATGGATTTCATCCGCATCCGCGGCGCGCGGACGCACAACCTGAAGAACCTCGACCTCGACCTGCCCCGCGACAAGCTGATCGTGATCACCGGCCTGTCCGGTTCGGGCAAGTCATCGCTGGCGTTCGACACCATCTATGCAGAAGGCCAGCGCCGCTACGTCGAGTCGCTGTCGGCCTACGCGCGCCAGTTCCTGAGCGTGATGGAAAAGCCGGACCTGGACCACATCGAGGGCCTGTCTCCGGCGATCTCGATCGAGCAGAAGTCGACCTCGCACAACCCGCGTTCGACGGTCGGCACGATCACCGAGATCTACGACTACCTGCGCCTGCTGTACGCCCGCGTCGGCACCCCGCGCTGCCCGGATCACGGCTATCCGCTGGAAGCGCAGACGGTCAGCCAGATGGTCGACCAGGTACTGACCCTGGACCCGGAACAGCGCTACATGCTGCTGGCCCCGGTCATCCGCGACCGCAAGGGCGAGCATGCCCAGGTGTTCGACCAGCTGCGCGCGCAGGGTTTCGTGCGCGTGCGCGTGGACGGCGAGCTGCACGAGATCGACGCGGTGCCGCCGCTGGCGTTGCGCCAGAAGCACACCATCGAGGCGGTGATCGACCGCTTCCGCCCGCGCGAGGACATCAAGCAGCGCCTGGCCGAGAGCTTCGAGACCGCGCTGAAACTCGGCGACGGCATGGCCTCGGTGCAGAGCCTGGACACGGCCGACGCCGCGCCGACCCTGTTCTCCTCCAAGTACTCCTGCCCGGTCTGCGACTATTCGCTGCCGGAGCTGGAACCGCGCCTGTTCTCGTTCAATGCACCGATGGGCGCCTGCCCCGGCTGCGATGGCCTGGGCATGGCCGAATTCTTCGATCCTTCGCGCGTGGTGGTGCACCCCGAGCTGTCGCTGGCCGCCGGTGCGGTGCGCGGCTGGGATCGCCGCAATGCCTACTACTTCCAGCTGATCGCATCGCTGGCCAAGCACTACAGATTCGATGTCGACGCGGCCTGGAACTCGCTGCCGCAGAACGTGCAGCAGGCCGTGCTGTACGGCAGTGGCGATGAAGCGATCACTTTCACCTACTTCACCGAAGCCGGCGGCCGCACCCAGCGCAAGCACCGCTTCGAGGGCATCATTCCCAACCTCGAGCGCCGCTACAAGGAAACCGAATCGCCGGCGGTGCGCGAGGAGCTGTCCAAGTACATCAGCGAACAGCCGTGCCCGGAATGCCATGGCGCGCGCCTGAACAAGGCGGCACGCAATGTGTTCGTGGCCGACCGCCCGCTGCCGGACCTGGTGGTGCTGCCGATCGACGAGGCGCTGAAGTTCTTCAGCGAACTGAGCCTGCCGGGCTGGCGTGGCGAGATCGCCTCGAAGATCGTCAAGGAAATCGGCGAACGTCTCGGCTTCCTGGTCGATGTGGGCCTGGATTACCTGACCCTGGAGCGCAAGGCCGACACCCTGTCCGGTGGCGAGGCACAGCGCATCCGCCTGGCCAGCCAGATCGGCGCCGGCCTGGTCGGCGTGATGTACGTGCTCGACGAGCCGTCGATCGGCCTGCACCAGCGCGACAACGAGCGCCTGCTCGGCACCCTTACCCGCCTGCGCGACCTCGGCAACACGGTGATCGTGGTCGAGCATGACGAGGATGCAATCCGCCTGGCCGACTACGTGCTGGACATCGGCCCGGGCGCGGGCGTGCATGGCGGCGAGATCGTCGGCCAGGGCACCCTGCAGGACATCCTGGAGGCACCGCGTTCGCTGACCGGCCAGTACCTGTCGGGCAAGCGTGCGATCGAGATCCCCGCGCGCCGGCACAAGCCGAACCCGAAGATGACGCTGCACCTGCGCGGCGCCAGCGGCAACAACCTCAAGGGCGTGGACCTGGCGATTCCGTCGGGCCTGCTGACCTGCGTGACCGGCGTGTCCGGCTCCGGCAAGTCGACCCTGATCAACGACACCCTGTTCTCGCTGGCCGCCAACGAGATCAACGGTTCCTCGCACCCGATCGCCCCGTACAAGGAAATCGATGGCCTGGACCTGTTCGACAAGGTGGTGGACATCGACCAGTCGCCGATCGGCCGCACCCCGCGTTCGAACCCGGCCACCTACACCGGCCTGTTCACCCCGCTGCGCGAATTGTTCGCACAGGTGCCCGAAGCGCGTGCACGTGGCTACTCGCCGGGCCGCTTCAGCTTCAACGTACGTGGTGGCCGCTGCGAAGCCTGCCAGGGCGACGGCCTGATCAAGGTCGAGATGCATTTCCTGCCGGACGTATACGTGCCGTGCGATGTCTGCCATGGCAAGCGCTACAACCGCGAGACGCTGGAGATCCTCTACAAGGGCTTCAACATCAACGACGTGCTGGAAATGACTGTCGAGGATGCGCTGAAGCTGTTCGAGCCGGTGCCGTCGATCGCGCGCAAGCTGGAAACGCTGGTCGATGTCGGCCTCAGCTACATCAAGCTGGGCCAGAGCGCGACCACGCTGTCCGGCGGCGAAGCACAGCGCGTGAAGCTGTCCAAGGAACTGTCGCGCCGCGATACCGGCCGCACCCTGTACATCCTCGACGAACCGACCACCGGCCTGCACTTCCACGACATCGAAGCGCTGCTGGGCGTGCTGCACAAGCTGCGCGACGAAGGCAACACGGTGGTGGTGATCGAACACAATCTCGACGTGATCAAGACCGCCGACTGGATCGTCGACCTGGGCCCGGAAGGTGGCCACCGCGGTGGCACCATCCTGGTCACCGGCACGCCGGAAGACGTGGCGGCCTGCCCGCAGTCGTACACCGGCCAGTTCCTGGCCCGCATGCTGCCCTCCACCAGCGCGCGCCCGGAACAGCCGGCCGCCGTGGCCAACAAGCCCGATGCGCGCCCGCCGCGCAAGGTGAAGCCTGAAAAGCCTGCCAAGGTGGCGAAGAAAGCCGTGGCCGCCAAGAGCACCGGCAAGGCCAGCAAGAGCACGACGAAGAAGAAGGACGCCTGATGAGCAGCGAACACAAGATCCTGGCCCGCATCCCGATCAGCGTGCGCTGGCGTGACATGGACAGCATGGGCCACGTCAACAACGCCAAGTACATTTCCTACCTGGAAGAAGCGCGCGTGCGCTGGATGCTGGGCGTGGAAGGCGTGTCGATGACCGACCGCATCGCACCGGTGGTGGCCGCGACCAACGTCAATTACCGGCTGCCGATCGTGTGGCCCAACGACATCCTGGTGGAACTGTTCGTCGAGCGCCTGGGCAACAGCAGCGTGACCATCGGCCACCGCATCGTCGACCAGCAGGATGAGTCGAAGCTGTATTCCGACGGCAACGTGGTGGTGGTGTGGATGGATACGCAGACCGGCAAGAGCGCGCCGCTGCCGGACGCAATCCGCAGCGCGTCTACCTGACGCGTCCTCGGTAGATGCCGACCTTGGTCGGCATTGGCCCCGTCGGGCATGGCCCGGCGCTGCCGTTTTCGTTCAAAGGACTGACATGATCCACCAGACCGAACTGAGCGACCTGCTGCCCGGCATGGTCGCCTTCCCCACCGAGGTCTTCCCCGCCGACCAGGCCTGGCTCAGCCAGCACCTGCTGCCGCTGCTGAAGATCGACCTGGGCGTGCTGCGCCCGGAACTGGCCGGCCAGGTGGCGACGATGCTGTGCCCGATCGAACCGTATGACGGCTGCATCGGCGAGACCACCGAAGAACACCACAACGATTTCACCGGCACCAACTGGATCGCCTTCGAACTGACCGCCGGCAACGAGATGCGCTTCCTCGGCAACGAGGGCTATTTCATCGGCGACGCGGTGCAGGACAAGGACGCGCAGGAGCACATCGCGCAGATGCGCGACAGCTACGCCAAGGCACGCGACTACCACGCCATGCATGGCCGCCTCGCCTGCTACTCGCGCTACGGCAAGGGCGAGGCCAGCGAGCGCGATTACCTGGATACGCTGGGCGGACAGATTTCCTGTGGCAACTGGATCGAGACGGCTGACATCCCGGGCGCCTTCACCCTGGAATTCACCGACGCCGCCAACGACCGGCATGCACCGGATGATGCGGAGCGGGCAATCATCCGCCGCGATGGCAACGCGTTCTTCGCGGTGGCAGAAGTGGCCGGCTACAACTGGTGTGCCACCGGCGCCGATGCGATCGTGATGTTGTACGAGCCGGAAAGCCGCACGGTGCTGTTCTCCTACGACTGGTCGTAAGACCCGTCGGTGGTGCCGTCCGCTGGCCGGCACCACCATCGCGTTACGGCGCCGCCCTGCGCGCGTTCAACACCGCGCTGACTTCGGTGCCATCCTCCAGCTGCAGCTGCAGCCACACCGGCTGCCCCTCTTCCAGGGTGCGGTAGCCGTCCATCAGCATCAGGTGCAGGCCACCGGGCTTGAGTACGGCCCTGGCGCCGGGTGCCAATGGCAGGCGCCGGACCTCACGCATCCTGCTGACCCCATCGACGATCGTGGTCTCATGCAGCGACACATCGCCGAAGCTCGCACTGCGTGCACCGGTGATCGCCACCGCAGTGGCGCAGCCATTGCGGATCACCGCATAACCGGCAGTCATTGCCATCTTCGGGTTGGGCAGCAACCGTACCCAGCCCTGCTCGACGGTGACGCACTTGGTCTCGGCAGCCGAGGCCGATGCTGCAAACGCACACAGCACCAACAGTACGCCAACGAATGGTTTGGTTATCATCGCCCAGGTTCCTTCTTCGCAACGAGACCGCAGCATGACGACGCTCATCGAGGTGATCAACCATGGCCCCATCCGCGAACTGCGCCTGGCGCGCCCGCCGGTCAACGCACTGGACACCGAACTGTGCCGTCAGTTGATCCATGCCATCGAGCAGGCCATGGCCGAAGACGCGCACGGCATCGTGCTGTCGGGCAGCGAGCGCATCTTCACCGGCGGCATGGACGTGCCGCACCTGCTCTCGCATGGCGATGACAAGCACAAGCTGCTGGACACCTGGAATGCCTTCTTTGGCGCCGTGCGCACGCTGGCCGAGAGCCGCATCCCGGTGGTCGCGGCGATTACCGGCCACGCCCCGGCCGGCGGCTGCGTGCTGGCCCTGTGCTGCGACTACCGGGTGATGGCGCGCAGCGCCGATCCGTCGCGCCCCTATGCCATCGGCCTGAACGAGGTGCAGGTGGGCCTGATTGCACCGGAGGGCATCCAGCGCCTGCTGCGCCGTGCGGTGGGCGTGCACCGCGCCGGCGTCCTGCTGACCACCGGTTCGCTGGTACCGGCCGAACAGGCGCTGCAGATCGGCCTGGTGGATGAGCTGGCCGAGGGCGATCTGGTGGTGGCGCGTGCCGTTGCCTGGCTGCAGAACCTGCTCAAGCAGCCGCGCCAGCCGATGCTGCTGACCCGCGCGATTGCCCGTGCCGACCTGCACGTGGCGCTGCAGCCGGACCTGATCCAGCTCGACCGTTTCGTCGAGTCCTGGTTCGCCCCGGATGCGCAGAACGCCCTGCAGGCACTGGCCGCCCGGCTGGGCAAGTAAGGTTTGCCCGCGCCCGGGGTCGGATCCCTTTCGCAATGCGGAAGGGATCCGACCCCTGACCGGTATAATCGGGCCCTCTTCACTGCTGTGGCCGCCCCCTTGAACGACACGCCCGAACCCGTCGTCTCCGAGCTGATCGACCTGCTCACGCTGGAGCGGCTGGAGGACAACCTGTTCCGCGGGCAGAGCCGCGACATCGGCACCAAGTACGTGTTCGGCGGGCAGGTGCTGGGCCAGGCGCTGGCCGCGGCACAGGCTACGGTCGACAACGGCCGCCACGTGCACTCGCTGCACGCGTATTTCCTGCGCGCCGGCAACATCGACCACCCGATCGTCTACGACGTGGACCGCACCCGCGATGGCGGCAGCTTCTCGGTGCGCCGGGTCACCGCGATCCAGCACGGCAAGGTGATCTTCTTCTGCGCGGCCTCGTTCCAGCAGGCCGAGACCGGCGCCGAACACCAGCACAAGATGCCCGAAGTGCCGCAGCCGGAAGACATCGAGCCGAACCGGCCGCTACCGGCCGAAGTGTTGGAACGCCTTCCGATCAAGGTGCAGCGCTGGCTGTCGCGCGGCGGCCCGTTCGAATTCCGCCATGTGTACCCGCGCGATGAACTCAACCCGCCCAAGCGCCCGCCGTACCACCAGGTGTGGCTGCGCCTGAGCGAGCCGGTCGGCGATGCCCCGGAGCTGCACCAGGCGCTGCTGGCCTATGCCTCCGACTTCCACCTGCTGGGCACGGCGACCTTCCCGCACGGCATCAGCTACTACCACCCGCACGTGCAGATGGCCTCGCTCGACCATGCGATCTGGTTCCACCGCCCGTTCCGCGCCGACGACTGGCTGCTGTACTCGCTGGACAGCCCCAGCGCGCAGGATTCGCGCGGCCTGGCCCGCGGCCAGTTCTTCACCCGCAATGGCGTGCTGGTGGCCAGCACCGCGCAGGAAGGCCTGATCCGCGTGGTTCCCGACCAGGCAGCGGCCGCTGCCGTGCCGGCCAAGGATTGATCCGATGCGCCAGATCTTCAGCAGCCAGCGCGTGGAAACCGTCGAAGGCGTCGCCGAGCTCCTGCGCGAGCATGGCATCGACGTCAAGGTGACCAACGGGCGCTCATACAAGACCCGCCGCCGCGGTCAGTTCAGCTATACCGACCTGGGCAACGCCAATGCTTACCCGGCGGTGTGGATCGTGCGCGCCGACGACCAGCCGCGCGCGCGCGAAATCCTGCGCGAGGCGCGCCTGCTCGATACCACCCGTCGCGACCACCCAACCGCCGAGTTCGCCTTCCGCGACACGCCGGAACAGGGCAACAGCGGCCGCAGCTGGGCCTGGCGCATCCGCATCGCCCTGCTGGTGGTGATCGCCGGCGTGGCGCTGGTGATCGGCCTGCGCCATCGCGGTGCCCCGGCTCCGACGGCTCCGGCCCCTACCCCGCAGGCGCAGCCGCAGCCGGCGCAACCGGCCCCGCAGGCCGCACCGGAAGAGGAAGAAGTCCGGGTCCGCATCCAGCCCTCCAAGTAAGAGGCGGTGCCGGGCCATGCCCGGCGAGCACAGCAGCCTGGCAGCAAGGCCACGATTTCACCGTAACCCGTCAGGATTGGAGCCCCCTTGTTGTTCAAGGGGGCGCGCCAGCGGCGCGGGGATGAGGTGGAATGCGCGGACCGCAGATGCATCGGCATCTGCGGTCACACTTCGCGCGCGGCGCCGTCATGGGACACAATCCCAGCAGGAGAGCCGCCGCCATGACGACGTTCGCCGCATCGATCGACCAGACCCTGGAACGCGAACTGCCTGCGGCCGCTGGCGGTTGCCAGCATGCCTACGGCCGCATCGTGCTGGCCTGCCAGAACACGGTCACCGCCATCGCGCTGGCTATCACCCGCGACCGCCAGGCCAGCGAGGACATCGCCCAGGAGGCCTTCGTGAAGGGCTGGCAGCAGCTGCACCAACTGCGCAGTTCGACCAGCTTCCTGCCCTGGCTGCGGCAGATCACCCGCAACCTGGCCCGCGACTGGCTGCGCGCGCAGCGCGGCCGACCGCTGACCGGTGAGGCCGCCGAGGTAGCGATGGGCATGGCCGCCGATCCGGCCCCAGGCGCGGCCGACCGCCTGCAGCGGGTGGAAGAAGAAATCGCCGCCGAGGACATCATTTCCGCGTTGCCCGCCGACAGCCGCGAAGTGCTGCTGCTGTACTACCGTGAAGGCCAGCGCTCGCAGCAGGTCGCCGACCTGCTCGGGCTCAGCGATGCGGCCGTGCGCAAGCGCCTGTCACGCGCCCGCGCCCTCGTGCGCGACGGCCTGCTGCAGCGCTTCGGCGAATTCGCGCGCAGCAGTGCCCCGAGCGCGGCATTCGCTACGGCGGTGGTGTCGATGGTGCTGGTGGCGGCGCCCGGCACCGCCAGCGCCGCAATCCTGCTCGGCACCGGCGTCGGCATCGGCGGCAGCAAGCTCGGCCTCGGCGGTGCCAGTGCTGCCGGCGGTACCGCGATGGGATCGTTGACCGCGACGCTGGGCCAGCTGCACGTACTGCCGGCCGAAAGCTGGGCGGCGGTGATCGGTGGCGTGGTCGGTGGTGCGATCGGCAGCTATCTGGGCGGGCGCTTCCTGATGTCGTACACCGAAACGGCGTCCGAGCGCACCGATGTGCGCCGTTTCCTCTATCTCAACATCGTCACCGGCATGTTCTGGTGCCTGGCGATCCTGCTGGCCGTGATGCTGCAGGCGCCGGTCTGGGCGCAGCTGGCGGTGCTGGCGGTCGGGCTGGGCGTGGTCAACTACCAGTGCCTGGTGCCGCTGCAGCGAGTAATGGCGCCGATGATCGCGCGCGATTCGGCGCGGCGCGGGCGAACCGGCATCAACTGGAAGTTCGAATCGATGTACGGCCGCACCGGCATCATCGCCATGAACCTGATGGTCATCGCGCTGGTGGCGTACTCACTGATGCGCAGCGGCCGCCTGTAACGGGCAACGCCGGCAGTGCGCCGGCGTTGTCCTCATTCACTGCGTTGAACCTCAGCGCTGCGGCTTCGGCGCGGCGCCATCGCGCGGGCCGCCGTGGCGCGGGCCAGCGTGCATCGGGCCCTTGGCGGCATCGAACTCGGCCTTGCTCAGCTGGCCGTCCTTGTTGGTGTCGGCGGCAGCGAACCAGGCATCACGACGCTGCTTCATGCGCAGCTCGCGGTCGGCCTTGTCCAGGTAGCCATCCTTGTTGAGATCAAGCTGGTCGAAGCGCGCGGCCAGGCGCGGGTCGGCCTTGGCTTCCTCGCGGCTGATGCGGCCGTCCTTGTTGACGTCCAGCTTGGTCCAGCGCTCGCCGCCGTGGCCACGGCGGCCATGCTGCCAGCGCGGCATCTCATCGCGCGACAGCTTGCCATCCTTGTTCTTGTCCAGCTCGTCGAACTTCGCGGCCAGGCGCGGGTTGGCAGCCGCCTCGCTGCGGTCGATGACGCCGTCGCCGTTGGTGTCCAGCTTGGCCGGGCGCTGCGCCGGCGTGGTCGGGGTGTCGGCCGCCAGCGCGATACCGGAAGCGGAGGTGCCGAGCAGCAGGGCCAGCAGCAGGGGGGTACGGATCATGGGGTCACTCCTGGGGATGGGAATTGCGTCGGGGTGATCACTTCACCCTCGGGAGACAACAACGCCCCGGCGCGACATCGGTTGACGCCGCTGCCGGTTCCATTCATCCGGCGGACAGTCGCCGCCACTGCGACAGGCTGGGGCTATGCTGTGCCCATGGCGATGCACGGCGACAGAGACGACGAACTGCGACTTTTCCAGACCGGCGAGCACCCCTGCGGGTACTGGTCGGACCGGGTGGCGCGTGACCTGGTGCTGGACCCGAACGATCGCCGCCTGGGCGGTCTGTACCCGCTGGCACTGAGCTGGGGCTTCCGCCGCAGCGGCGACCTGGTCTACCGGCCGCATTGCGCACACTGCCAGGCCTGCGTGGCGGTGCGCATCCCGGTGGCGCGCTTCGCCCCGGATCGCAGCCAGCGCCGCTGTGCCGCCCGCAATGAAGACCTGGAGGTGCGGATCACCGCCGCCACCGCCCGCGACGACCTGTTCGCGCTGTACCACCGCTACCTGACCCACCGCCACGCCAACGGCGGCATGGACGACCACGGCCCGCACGAGTTCGAGCAGTTCCTGATCGGCAGCTGGTCGCACACCCGCTTCATGGAGATGCGCCTGCCCGGCCACGACGGCCAGCCCAGCCAGCTGCTGGGGGTGGCGGTGACCGACGTCACCGAGCACGGCCTGTCGGCGGTCTACACGTTCTTCGACCCGGACCACGCCGCGCGCGGGCTGGGCACCTTCGCGATCCTGCAGCAGATCGAGTGGGCGCGTCGCGAGGGGCTCCCGCACGTGTACCTGGGCTATTGGATCCGCGGCCACCAGAAGATGGACTACAAGCGCCGCTTCCATCCGCTGGAGGCCTACGACGGCCGCCGCTGGCACGATTTCGACAAGGATCTGGACGGGCGCTGACAAACCGCTGACACCGGGCCGGGTGCACAATACGGCCCATGAACGCCAAACCCCTGATTCTCGCCCTGGCCCTGCTCTGCGGCGCCACCGCCCCCGCCTTCGCCACGTCCCCTGCGATGACCGAAAAGCCGTCCGCTGCGCTGCGCCTGGCCACCTACAACACCTCGCTGTACTCCGATGAGACCGGTGGCCTGATCAAGGAACTGGAAGGTGACAGCGAGCACGCACGCAAGATCGCTGCGGTACTGCAGCAGGTGCGCCCGGACCTGGTGCTGCTGAACGAATTCGACTTCGACGATGCGCATCGCGCCGCCGACCTGTTCCAGAAGCGCTACCTGGAAGTGGCCCAGCCCGGTGGCGGCAAGCCGCTGCACTTCGCCTACCGCTACCTGGCGCCGGTCAATACGGGCGTGCCGAGCGGCCTGGACCTGGACAACAACGGCGTGGTCGGCGGCGAAGGCCGCAGCCGCGGCAACGATGCCTGGGGCTACGGCCTGCACCCGGGCCAGTACGGCATGCTGGTGCTGTCGCGCTACCCGATCGATGAAGCCAGGGTGCGCAGCTTCCAGCTGCTGAAGTGGAGCGCGATGCCCGGTGCGATCCGCCCGGTCGATCCGCGCACCGGCAAGAGCTTCTACAACGATCATGTGTGGTCGCAGCTGCGGCTGTCGTCGAAGTCGCATTGGGACGTGCCGGTGAAGACCCCGGCCGGTGTGGTCCACGCGCTGGTCTCGCACCCGACCCCGCCGGTGTTCGACGGCCCGGAAAAGCGCAACGCCGCGCGCAACCACGACGAACTGCGCCTGTGGCAGGAATACCTGTCCAAGGGTGAAAAGCCGTGGCTGTGCGACGACAAGGGCCAGTGCGGCGGGCTGGCGCAGGACGCGCGCTTCGTGATCCTCGGCGACCTCAACAACGACCCGGTCGATGGCGATGGCCGCCATGAGGCGATCGTCGAGCTGATCGAGAACGCCCGCGTGCTGCGCTACCCCACCCCGCGCAGCGTCGGTGGTGAGCAGACCAGCCTGGCCTATGCCGCCAAGGGCATCGAGCGCAAGGGCGCACCGTTCCATGCCACCGGCGATTTTGGCCCGAAGTCCGGCACCATGCGCCTGGACTACGTGCTGCCCTCGACCGGTTTCGAATACGTGGGCAGCGGCATCTTCTGGCCGGCCAACGAAAGCCCGGAAGCGAAGATCGCCGACGGCAGCGACCACCATCTGGTGTGGGTGGATGTGAAGCCGTAACCGATGATGAGGGAGTACCGACCAACGGTCGGTACCCACCGGAATGCGGTAGGCGACGACCGTTGGTCGTCGCTCCTTTTTCAGGGGCGCAGTTCGACGCCGATGGCGTCGGCGGCGTCACGCGCGATGGCGCGGGCTTCGTCGATGGTTTCCGCGCGCGCCAGGGTCACGCCGACGCGGCGATGGCCATGCACGCTGGGCTTGCCGAACAGGCGCACGGCGGTGTCCCGCACCTGCAGGGCGGCGGCGACGTTGTTGAAGTAAGGCACGCCTTCACCGTGTGCCAGCAGCGCGCACGAAGCCGACGGGCCACTCTGGCGGATCACCGGGATCGGCAGGCCGAGGATGGCGCGGGCGTGCAGCGCGAACTCGCTCAGTTCCTGCGAAACAAGCGTCACCAGGCCGGTGTCGTGCGGGCGCGGCGACACTTCGCTGAACCACACCTCGTCGCCCTTCACGAACAGCTCGACGCCGAACAGGCCCCAGCCGCCGAGGTCATCGGTGATCGCACGCGAGATCTCTTCGGCACGCGCCAGCGCCTTGCCCGACATCGGCTGCGGCTGCCAGCTCTCGCGGTAATCGCCGTCCTTCTGCAGATGGCCGATCGGCGCGCAGAACGAGGTGCCGCCGGCATGGCGCACGGTCAGCAGAGTGATCTCGTAATCAAAATCGATGAAGCCTTCGACGATGCAGCGACCCGCACCGGCACGACCACCGGTCTGCGCGTACTCCCAGGCGGGGGCGATGTCCGCCTCGCTGCGCAGGGTGCTTTGGCCCTTGCCCGAGGACGACATCACCGGCTTGACCACGCACGGCAGGCCGATGGCGGCCACGGCGGCGCGGTACTCGGCCTCGGTATCGACGAAGCGGTACGGCGAGGTCGGCAGGCCCAGGGTTTCGGCGGCCAGGCGACGGATGCCTTCGCGATCCATGGTCAGGCGTGCGGCGCGCGCGGTCGGGATCACCCGCAGGCCCTGCTCCTGCTCCAGCTGGACCAGGGTCTCGGTATGGATGGCCTCGATCTCCGGCACCACCAGGTGCGGCTGCTCCTGGGCGATCAGCGCGCGCAGGGCCATCGCATCGAGCATGTCGATCACATGCGAGCGGTGCGCGACCTGCATGGCCGGGGCATCGGCATAGCGGTCGGCGGCGATCACTTCCACGCCCAGCCGCTGCAGCTCGATGGCCACCTCCTTGCCGAGTTCGCCCGAGCCCAGCAGCAGCACGCGGGTGGCGGAGGGGGACAACGGAGTTCCAAGCTTGGCCATGGCGGTTCCAGCAGCGATGTGAAGGCGGGTGGGCATTCTAGCTGGCCGGGCACCCCGGCCATGGCATCCGACGAACGGTAGTCGAAAACTGATATCACTTTGATATCTTCATTACGAACCCTCAAGGACGTACCGCCATGAAAGAGAAGTCGCTGTCTTCGCTCAACGGCCTCGGCACGCTGGCCGGCGCCCTGCTCGTCGGCCTCGCCGGCGCCGCCCTGTTCGTGGTCGGCGTTGCGGCCAATGCCAGCACCGGCTCGCCCAACCTGCTGCTGATGCTGCTGGGCGCCCTGCTGGTGGCGCTGGGCGTGTTCATCCTGGCCGGCCTGTACACCATCCAGCCCAACCAGGCGGCGGTGCTGAGCCTGTTCGGCAAGTACGTGGGCACGGTGAAGGACAACGGCCTGCGCTGGAACAACCCCTTCTATGCCAAGCGCCGGGTCAGCCAGCGCGTGCGCAACTTCGAGAGCGGCAAGCTGAAGGTCAACGAGCTCGATGGCAGCCCGATCGAAATCGCCGCGGTGATCGTCTGGCAGGTGGTCGATGCCTCCGAGGCGGTCTACAACGTGGATGATTACGAGAGCTTCGTGCACATCCAGTCCGAATCGGCGCTACGCGCGATGGCCACCAGCTATCCGTACGACCAGCATGAGGAAGGCCAGCTGGCCCTTCGCAGCCACGCCAGCGAGATCTCCCAGCACCTGAAGAACGAACTGGCCGAGCGCCTGGCCGATGCCGGCGTGCAGGTGATAGACGCGCGCATCAGCCACCTCGCCTACGCCGCCGAAATCGCCCAGGCGATGCTGCAGCGCCAGCAGGCCAACGCGGTGATCGCCGCACGCACGCGCATCGTCGCCGGTGCGGTGGGCATGGTCGAGATGGCGCTGGCCGAACTGCAGAAGAACGGCGTGGTGCAGCTGGACGAGGAACGCAAGGCACACATGGTCAGCAACCTGCTGACCGTGCTGTGTTCGGACCGCGGCACCCAGCCGATCGTCAACGCCGGTTCGCTGTACTGAACCACCCTCGCAACGGGGCGCCCCACCGCCCCGCCAGGAGCTTGCATGAGTGAGAAGAAAGCCTACCCGCTGCGGATCAACGCCGAGGTCCTGGCCGCCGCGCAGCGCTGGGCTGACGACGAGCTGCGCAGCCTCAACGCGCAGATCGAATACGTGCTGCGCGACGCCCTGCGCAGGGCAGGACGCCTGCCGAAACCCACCCCACCGCCGGAGGACAAGGAATGAGCAAGCGCTGGAGCTACCAGACCATCGAGGTCAAGACGTCCATGATGGGCGTGCTCAAGCCAGAAGACGTGCAGACAGAACTCAGCCGCCAGGGCCAGCTGGGCTGGGAGCTGGTGAACGTCATCATCCCGGCGCCGATGTGCCCGGCGATGCTGGTGTTCAAGAAGGAAGCCTGAACCATGGGCGCCAGCGACCCGAAACAGTACGAGGTAGCGGAGAGTTCGCCGTTGCGCGTGCTGTGGATCGTGCTGCCCCTGCTCGCCGCCTTCGGGGCCTGCCTGTATGCGCAGCTGTACAAGGCACCGGCGACGGCGCCCTGGATCGAAGTAACGCTGTCGCCGCCCTGGTTCCGGATGGGCGGCAGCGCCGCCTGGAGCCTGGTGGTAATCGCCGCGCTCGGCATCGGGCTGGGCGCGGCCTTCTTCCGGCGCCGGGTGGAACTGGCCGACGACGTGCTGGACGTGCGCTCGACGATGTACCGTCGGCGCGTGCCGGTCGCGCAACTGCGGCTGGACCAGGCCGAGGTGGTCGATCTCAGCCGCGACCGCCGCTATGGCATCCGCTTCAAGACCAACGGCTATGCGATGCCGGGCTTCTACTCCGGCCACTTCCGCCTGCAGGGCGGCGGCAAGGGGTTCGCCCTGGTCACCGACCGTGCGCGTGTTCTCGCTCTTCCGGTCAGCGATGGCAGCACGCTGCTGCTCAGCCTGGACCGGCCGCACGTGCTGCTGGACGCACTGCGCAAGGTGGCCGCGCCGGCGCTGCGGCAGTAAGCTGCGCCGATGCAACGACGCCCGCCCCTGCTGATCAATACCGAGACCATCGAACTGTGGCCCGCGGACCTGCTGCGCGCGCGCAGCAACCTGGACGCGCGCCTGCTGTCACAGGCGCGATGGGTGCTGCGACGCAAGCGCGATGGCCGCTACCTGGCAGCCGTGCTACCGCACGGCGTGCATTCGATGGTGCCGCGCCTGCCACGCGAGCCCGGGGTCGAGGACGCACTGGCGCTGCTGGATGCAGCGGCGGCACGTCCGTTCGGCGCTGCGCTGGAAGAACAATGGCTTCCACTGGCCGGCCTGCAGCAGCACCTGCAGCAGCTCGGCCTGGATGCCCAGCGCTATGCCGACGACAGCGGCCTTCCGCTGGAACCCGAACCGTGCCTGCTGCACTTCGCCGGCCGCGATCGCTTCGCCCGCCCGCTCTGGCTACGCCGTGGCGCCGCGCAGGGCTGGCGGCGGATGCGCCTGCACGCCGCGCGCGATGGCGTGGCGCTGGATGCAATCTCTGGCTTCCGCAGCCATGCCTACCAGCTGGGCATCTTCGAACGGAAACGGGCGCGTGGGCTGAGCGTGGCGGAAATCCTGAAGGTCAATGCCGCGCCAGGTTTCAGTGAACACCACAGCGGCCATGCGCTGGACATCGGCACACCGGGCGATGCCCCGGCCGAAGAATCGTTCGAAGCCACTGACGCCTTCGCGTGGCTGCGGGCCCATGCCAGCACGCACGGCTTCCAGCTGAGCTACCCGCGCGACAACCCGCACGGGATCGTCTACGAACCGTGGCACTGGTGCTGGGGACCGGCCAACGGCTGAGCCCCGCTTGGCGGCTGCAAAGCAAACGCTTTGGAGCTGTCCGCCACGGAATGGAACAAGAGAGCAAAGAAAAAAGCGGGTCGCTTCGCTCGAAGCCTCTGCAACGGATCAGCGTGCAGCTGTTGGGTCCGCCTTCAAGCGAGCCGAGCACCGCAGGTCCGGCGAGGGCGAAGAGGTGCGGGTGTCTGAGCGCAGCGAGTTCCCGCACCGCCCCTCGATGGGCCGAGGAGCACAGGACACCGGTGCGCAGCACCGGCTCGCGGTCGGCGGCGCGTTTCTTTTGGTTACTTTTCTTTTCGCGCGAAAAGAAAAGTAACGCCCATGAACCATCACGATCGCATCGGCATGGATCGGAGCGAGAGCACTGCGACCCTCACCGCCTCAACGCATTGATCGCCAGCAGCACCCAGCCGGCCATCATGCTGGTGCCACCGATCGGCGCCATCCGCGTCGGCCACTGCCACAGCGCCCCGCCTGCCAGGCTGCCGGAAAACAGCAGTACGCCCAGCAGCAGCACATACAGCGCCAGGTGCGCGATCGCCCCTTGTGCGCGCGGCCCGAGTGCCACCAGTACTGCACCATGCGCGAACGCATACAGCGCCGCCATGTTCAGATGCTGCTGCGCCAGCGGATCGGCCACACCGTGCGACGCATAGGCAGACAGGCCGATCGAGGCAGCGGCCAACAGCGCACCCAGGCAGGCCAGCAGGGAAGGCTTGCGTGCGCGACGTTCGAGATTGAACATGAGGGCTCCTTGCGCAGCGCCCCTTGCCGGGCGCCAGATGAAAAAAAACGCGCCGCAATGAGCGGCGCGTTTTCGTGTCCAACACTACATGGGTCAGCCGAGGCTTACTTGACGGCCCAGTAGATGTCGTAGGTCGCTTCCGGGGTGAACGACTTGTCGATGCCGTCCTTCCAGGTTTCGTACGGACGGTCGATGACTTCGTTGCCCGAGGTCACGGCCCAGGCGCGCAGGCCGTTGCGGGCCACGTCCAGGCCGGCCATGTGGCCGGTGTAGGCCGCATGCGCCGAACGGTGCGGAGCCACGTGCACGTACTTGACCGGTGCGCCGCCATCGATCTTGACGGTCAGCTCCTCAGCGGTGGCACCTTCGGCACCCTTCTTCTTCACCGGCTGGGCGATGTCGAAGGCGTACTTCTCCTGGCCGAAGTCGGTGGTGATGATGCGGAACGGACCGGCGGCTTCAAGGCCATTGGCCTCCATCACGCGCTTGATCCACTCCTGGTTGTCCTTGATGGACTTGGTGATGCTGTCCTGGCCGCGGTCCACGTTGCCGGCGTTGACGACCAGCAGGTTCTCGGCCGGCACGTCGACGATGGCCAGGTCGGTCAGCGGGGCTTCCGGCGTGCGGTAGTCCACGTTCGGCACGGTGGCGAGCATGTTGGCCATGCGCGACAGGCCCATCTTGATGTCGTCGCCGATCTGGCGGCTGACATACAGGCCGGCGTAACGACCGAACAGGTCGAAGCCGTACTTCACCGAGTAGTCCTGGGTGATCTTGACGTTGCGACCGCCCTTGCCGGTCGGCTCCAGGTTGAAGGTGGTGACCTTGTCGTGACCCTTGGTGGCGTCTTCGATGGCGATCACAACACGCTTGTTCTCTTCGGCTTCGGTGATCTTCCAGGAACCGGTGCCCAGGTCCTTGGAGGTGAAGTCGAGGGTGGCACCGGTACCGGAGGCCGGGCCGGACAGCTTCAGTTCAACGGCGGGATCGCGCAGTACCAGCGGGTTCCAGTCCTTGAAGCGGCGCAGGCTGCTGACCGTGTCGTACACGATCGTCATCTTGCGGTTGGTCTCGATGCTTTCGGTGATGTGACGCTCGCCCGGCAGACATACGCCAATGATGACGAACAGGCCAGCCACGATCCCCAAGGCGATCAGGAACTCGATAATACGGGTCATTCAGAGAGTCTCCGGGGCCGATCCCACGGCCGGGTTGATTGAAGCGAAGCGCCAATCCTAGCAGGCTTCGCAGGCATTGTTTATCGGGATTGGCGCACCGGTTTCCCTGCCGGCTGCGTATTTGTATGGACAAAGAATTTGAAGGGTAACGCATACCGCTGCCCGGCAAGTAGGGGGCAACCTTGGCGGGAACCCTCGGCAACCATCCAAGTCGTTGTACCTGAAGGATTTTCCTCAGACCAGCTGGAGTTCGAACGCCTTCAGGACGGCGCGCGTACGGTCGCGCACGCCCAGCTTGGAGAGGATGTTGGACACGTGGTTCTTGATGGTGCCCTCGGCCACGCCCAGCGAATTGGCGATCTCCTTGTTGGAGAAGCCGCTGGCCATCAGCCGCAGGATCTCGGTCTCGCGGTCGGTCAGCGGGTCCGGCCGGTCCAGGCTGACGAACTCGTTGCGCATGTGCTCCAGGCCGGACAGCAGGCGCTGGGTCACCGCCGGCTGCACCAGCGATCCCCCATCGGCCACGGTGCGGATGGCACCGACCAGCTGCGCCAGGGTGACATCCTTGAGCAGGTAGCCCTTGGCACCGGCCTTGAGCCCGGCCAGCACCAGCTGGTCGTCGTCGAACGTGGTCAGGATGATGGTCGGCGGCAGCTGTTCCTGCCGCGACAGCAGCTGCAGCGCCTCCAGGCCGGACATCACCGGCATGCGCATGTCCATCAGCACCACGTCGGGGCGCACCTGCGGTATCAGCTCGACCGCCTGCCGGCCGTCGCCGGCCTCGGCCACCACCTCGATGCCGTCGTCGAGCGCCAGCAGGGAGCGGATTCCCTGCCGCACCAGGGTTTGGTCGTCGACCAGGCAGACGCGAATCATCAACGCACTCCTTCAGGAACCTTGGTAAGGGCGGCCACCAGCACCGTTGCCGGCACCGTCGCCCGCAGCCGGAAGCCTTCGCCGGGACGGGTTTCGATCTGCAGCTGGCCACCACATTGTTGCAGGCGCTCGCGCATGCCGCGCAAGCCATTGCCTACATTGACCATATCCGCGCCGACGCCGTCGTCGCGGGCCTCCACCACCACCCGGTCGGGGGCTTCACGGTACACCTTGATCCACAGGTGGCGGGCGCCGGCGTGGCGCACCGCGTTGGTGATGATCTCCTGGGTACAGCGCAGCAGCACATGGGCCCGCTGCGGGTCCTCCACGTTCAGTGGATCCTCGATCTCCAGCTGGATGTCCAGCGAGGGCACGTTCTCGGTCAGCGGGCGCAACGCGGCGGCCAGATCGATGGCGCCGGTCTCGCGCAGCTGGCTGACCACTTCGCGCACGTTGCCCAGCAGCAGCTTGGCCAGCGCGTGCGAGCGCTTCACGTGATCCAGCGCCTGGCCCTCGGCCAGGTGGCCGGCGACCTCCAGGTTCAGGGTCAGCGCAGTCAGCTGGTGGCCCAGCAGGTCATGCAGCTCACGCGAAATGCGGGTGCGCTCGTTGACCCGCGCGCTCTCGGCCAGCAGCGCGCGGGTGGCCCGCAGTTCCGAATTGAGCCGGCGCTGCTCGTCGCGGGCCTCGGTCTGCTGCCGCGCGACCAAGCTGGTCACGAAGATGAACATGGAAAAGCCGCCGTACAGCAGCGACTGCATCACTGCCTCAAACAGCGGGAAGCGCAGCAGCATGTAGTAGACCGGCGCCACCGCCAGCTGGCTGACCAGCAGCCACAGCACCCCCAGCCGTACCGACAGCATCCACGGAATGACCCCGGCTGCCACCATCATCAGGATGCTGCCCAGGCCCGATCCGCTGAGGAAGCTGACCCCCAGCGCGGAGACCGTCAGCAACAGCAGCAGGCCGCGGTCCAGCCAGCTGGTATGGCTGTCGCTGCGCAGGATGCGGGTCAGCCAGTAATAGGCGGTACCGAAGGACAGGTAGGCGACGAACAGCAGGATCGCCCAGCCGCCCATGTCATTGCGGCTGTGCAGGTTCTCGAACTGCGAGTAAGCCAGGGGCAGGCCGACCATGACCCAGGTGAACAGGCCGGCCAGGCGGAGGACGCGGGTATGGCTGAGGACTCCCAACATGCCAGCACTCTACGGGGCACGCCTGCGCACCGCACCCCACGGAAGTCATGCCCGCCCGGTCGCCTGTTCATGCCGCAGCCCACCCCGGGCATGCAATAATCGTGCGCAGGGTCCCTCGATGGACCAACCGCGTTACCCCACGGAGTCACAATGTCGATTGTCATCCGCGACGTGCGCGAGCACGAGCTCGATTCCGTCCTGGCTTTGAACAACAACGCTGGCCTGGCCATCCTTCCCCTGGATGCGGCCCGCCTGCGCCTGTTCTATGAAACCGCTGAGTATTTCCGCGTCGCCGAGCGCGACGGCAACCTGGCCGGCTTCCTGATCGGCTTCGGCAGCGACAGCCAGCACGACAGCAGCAATTTCGCCTGGTTCAAGCAGCAGCTGGACACCCCGTTCTTCTACATCGACCGCATCGTGGTCGCCAGCCGCCGCCGTGGCGGTGGCGTCGGCCGTGCGTTCTATGCCGACGCGCAGAGCTTCGCCGAGCTGCGCTACCCGCAGATGACCTGCGAAGTCTTCCTCGACCATGGCGCCGATGCCGCCCTGCTCTTCCACGGCAGCTTCGGCTTCCGCGAGCTGGGCCAGAACACCATGCCGCAGGTCGATGTGCGTGCCAGCATGCTGGCCAAGGAACTGTGCAGCTACCCATGGGTCCAGGAGACCTACGGCGACAAGCTGCCGGATGTGGCATGGACACGCGCCCGGCAGCTGCCGGCGCAGGCACAGCGGCCGACGGGGACCTGAGCGTGGCGGTGAATTTCGATTACGAACAGGCCGGTGAACTGAAGATCGGCCAGGTGGGCATCGCCAACCTGCGCATCCGCACCCTTGATGTCGAGCGCCTCGTGCAGGAAATGCGCGAGCGCGTGACCCGCGCACCGAAGCTGTTCGGCCGCGCCGCGGTGATCCTCGACTTCGGCGGCCTGAGCCAGGTGCCGGACGTGGCCACCGCGCAGGCGCTGGTTGATGGCCTGCGCAGCGCCGGCGTGCTGCCGGTGGCACTGGCCTATGGCACCAGCGCGGTCGACCTGCTCTCGCAGCAGCTCGGCCTGCCGCTGCTGGCCAAGTTCCGCGCGCAGTACGAGCGTGCCGAGGCCGAACCGGCCCCGCCGCCGCGCGCGCCGGAACCGCGCCGCGCGGCCCGTGCCGAACCGAAGCCGGCCCCGGCAACGCCGGTGGCCAAGGTGGCCGACGCTGCTGCACCGCAGCCGGGCCGCATGCAGCTGGGCAACGTGCGTTCGGGCCAGCAGCTGTACGCGGAAAACTGCGACCTGACCGTGATGGCCACCGTCGGCGCCGGCGCTGAGGTCATCGCCGATGGCAGCATCCATATCTACGGCACCCTGCGCGGCCGCGCGCTGGCAGGGGCCCAGGGCAACACCGCGGCGCGTATTTTCTGCCGTGATTTCCATGCGGAACTGGTCGCCATTGCAGGCCATTACAAGGTACTGGACGATGTCCCGGACAACCTGCGCGGCAAGGCCGTCCAGGTGTGGCTGGAACAGGACCAGATCAAGATCGCTGCGCTGGACTGACGCAGCACCCAAACAGAATCATCAGGAGAAGTCCTTTGGCTGAAATCATCGTAGTCACCTCCGGCAAGGGCGGCGTCGGCAAGACCACTTCCAGTGCGAGCCTGGCCTGCGGCCTGGCACGGCGCGGCAAGAAGGTGGCGGTGATCGACTTCGACGTCGGCCTGCGCAACCTCGACCTGATCATGGGCTGCGAACGCCGCGTGGTGTACGACTTCGTCAACGTCGTGCACGGCGAAGCCACCCTCAAGCAGGCCCTGATCAAGGACAAGCGCTTCGACAACCTGTACGTGCTGGCCGCCTCGCAGACCCGCGACAAGGACGCACTGACCCAGGAAGGCGTGGGCAAGGTCCTGAAGGACCTGGCCGCCGACGGCTTCGACTACATCATCTGCGACTCCCCGGCCGGCATCGAGAAGGGCGCCTTCCTGGCGATGTACTTCGCCGACCGCGCGGTGGTGGTGGTGAACCCGGAAGTGTCGTCGGTGCGCGACTCCGACCGCATCATCGGCCTGCTCGACTCGAAGACCCACAAGGCCGAGTCCGGCCAGGACGTGCCGGCCTTCCTGCTGCTGACCCGCTACACCCCGCTGCGCGTGGAAAGCGGCGAAATGCTGAGCATCGCCGACGTCGAGGAAGTCCTCGGCCTGAAGGCGATCGGCGTGATTCCGGAATCGGGTGACGTGCTCAACGCCTCCAACAAGGGCGAACCGGTCATCCTGGATGTCGAATCCGCTGCCGGCCAGGCCTACGAAGACGCCGTCGCGCGCATCCTCGGCGAAGAACGCCCGATGCGCTTCACCAACGTCGAGAAGAAGGGCTTCTTCAGCAAGCTGTTCGGAGGGTAAGCATGGGCCTGTTTGATTTCCTCAAAGCGAAGAAGACCACCGCCGAAACCGCCAAGAACCGCCTGCAGATCATCATTGCGCAGGAACGCAGCCACCGCGGTGGCCCGGACTACCTGCCGCTGCTGCAGCGCGAGCTGCTGGAAGTGATCAAGAAGTACGTGAACATCGACGTCGATGCAGTGAAGGTCGACCTGGTGAAGGATGGCCAGCACGACGTGCTGGACATCTCCGTGGCGCTGCCTGAAGGCCCGGACAAACCCTGATGCCCTGCCCCGCCCGTGCCTGCATGGGCGGGCTGCCTGACCTGCATGACCGATACGACAACCGCCGTGGACATCACCTGCGTGGGCGACATCGCCTTCGCCGATGCGCAGTGCCTGCTCGCCGCGCATGGCCTTCGGCTGCACCACGTGGCGGCCGGTGAACCGATTCCCGGCAGCTACTGGGGCGAACCCGAGGCCGGCATCATCGCCAGCAACGTGTACGTGCGCGATGACACTCCCGTGCACTCGATGCTGCACGAAGCCTGCCACCTGATCGTGCTGCCGCCGGAGCGGCGTGCGCAGGTGCATACCGATGCCACCGACTCGGTAGCCGAGGAAGACGCGACCTGCTACCTGCAGATCGTGCTGGCCGGGCAGCTGCCCGGCGTCGGCAGCCAGCGGCTGATGGCCGACATGGATGCCTGGGGGTATACGTATCGGCTGGGGTCTACACAGGCGTGGTTCGAGCAGGACGCCGAAGACGCGAAGGCCTGGCTGATCGAACGCGGCCTGCCGGTGGCGTGATCCACCGTGAACCGGGTCAGATCCCTTTTGCTGCGCAAAAGGGATCTGACCCCAATACCCATCACCCCTGCCCTGCCAACGCGCGCAGGGTGATGCCGACGATGTAGGCCAGGTAGGTGCCGGTGGCGTAGCCCATCGTCCCCAGCAGCACGCCGACCGGCGCCAGCGCCGGATGGAACGCCGCGGCCACCACCGGCGCCGAGGCCGGTCCACCGATGTTCGACTGCGAACCGATGGCGAAATAGAAGAACGGTACCTTCAGCAGCTTGCCCAGGCACCACAGCAGCACGATGTGCACGGCGATCCAGATCAGGCCGAGCAGGAACAACCACGGCCGGTCCAGCAGCGCCAGCAGATCCATCTGCATGCCGATGCAGGCGATCAGGAAGTACAGCAGCAGCGAGCCCAGCCGCGACGCGCCTGCGCCTTCCAGATTGCGGGCACGGGTGAAGCTCAGGCTCAGGCCCAATGTGGTCGACAGCACCACCACCCACACGAACGGCGCATCCAGGCTGAACTGCGGGGCCCAACTGACGTTGGCCTTGAACCAGGCCGCCAGCGGCGCGCCGATCGCGTGCGACAGGCCGACGCCACCGAAGGCCACGGCAACGATCAGCATCAGGTCGGTGAGGCTGGGAATGCGCTCATGTTCGGCCTGGAAGCGCGCGATGCGTTCCTTCAGTTCATCGATGGCCGAGGTATCGGCACCGCTGCGCGCGTCGATCTTCGCTGCGCGCCCGGCCAGGAAGATCAGCGCGGCCATCCACACGTAACCGACACCGACATCGACCACCGCGAACTGGCCAAAGGTGGTCGCGTTGACGTCGAACACTTCGCGCATCGCCAGCATGTTGGCGCCGCCGCCGATCCAGCTGCCCGCCAGCGCGGCCATGCCGGCCCAGGTATCACCGGCCACGGTGTCGGGATGGATCGCGCGCATCAGCAGGAACGCCACCACCGCGCCGAGCATGATGCTGGCCGAGGCGCCCAGGTACATCAGCACCAGCTTCGGGCCGAGCCGCAGGATGCCCTTGATGTCCACCGCCAGGGTCAGCAGGATCAGCGCCGCCGGCAACAGGATGTCGCGCGCGATCGGGTTGTAGAGCCGGGTGTTCTGGCCGTCGATCAGGCCGACGGTGTTGTAGATGCCGGGAATCAGGTAGCACAGCAGCAGCGCCGGCACGAAGGTGTAGACGCGTTTCCACAGCCCCTGCTCGCGCGAGGCGGTCCAGAACACGGCGCCGAGGGTGGCGGCGATCAAACCGAAGACGACGATGTCGTTCTGGATCAGGGCGGTCGAGGGCATGCAGGCGCTCTGGGTAGAGCCGAGCCATGCTCGGCTGCTGTTGGCTGGAGGTGTGCCGACCAACGGTCGGCGCCCACCGGCGGGAACATCTGCACCCACCGGTAAAGCAGATGGTGAAACAAAAGCGCCGCCCCGGAGGGCGGCGCTGCAGTCATCAGTTGCCGATGTGCTGCTTCAGCCAGGCATTGACGGTGTCATGCCACAGGATGCTGTTGTTCGGCTTCAGCACCCAGTGGTTCTCGTCCGGGAAGTACAGGAATTTCGATTCGATGCCCTGGCGCTGGGCGGCGGTGAACGCGGCCAGGCCCTGCTCGACCGGAATGCGGAAGTCCTGCTGGCCATGGATGACCAGGATCGGCTTCTTCCAGTCCGCCACGTGGTTGACCGGATTGAACTTCTCGTAGTTCGCCGCCTTCTGGTACGGCGTACCGCCCTGCTCCCACTCGGTGAACCACAGTTCTTCGGTGGCATAACCCATCATGCGCTGGTCGAACACGCCGTCATGGTTGACCAGGCACTTGAACGGGCTGTTCCAGTTGCCGGCGATCCAGTTGACCATGAAGCCGCCGTAGCTGGCACCCAGCGCACAGGCCTTGTCACCGTTGAGGAAGGAATACTTCTTCAGCGCCGCGTCCCAGCCCTTCTGCAGGTCTTCCAGCGGGCGGTCGCCCCAGTGCTGGCTGATCGCATCGGTGAAGGCCTGGCCATAGCCGGTGGAACCGTGGAAGTCGATCATCACCACGGCGTAGCCCTGGCCCGCATAGGTCTGCGGGTTCCAGCGGTAGCTCCAGCCGTTGCCGAAGCTGCCCTGCGGGCCGCCGTGGATCAGGAACGCGACCGGGTACGACTTGCCTTCCTGGTAGTTGTACGGCTTGACCACGTAGCCATGCACGGTGTCGTTGTTCCAGCCCTTGAACTCGAACTGTTCGTAATCGCCGAAGCTCACGTCCTTGAGCACCTCACCGGCGGCCGGGGTCAGCGCGCGCAGTTCACCGATGGCTTCGCCCGCGGCCGGCAGCAGGCCGACCAGCACCTGGTCGTTGCTCTTCAGGCTGTTGCGGGTGATCGCCACGCTGTTGCCGGCCACGTCGACCGAGGTCACGCTGCCGTCGCCGATCAGCTTGGTGGCCTTGCCGCTGGCCACGTCGATCTGGAACAGCGGGTGCTCGCCGAGGTCATCGGCGGTGGTGAAGATGCTGGCGCCATCGGCAGACAGGGTGATGCCGCCGGCCGAACGATCCCACTGCGGGGCGATCTCGCGGGTCTTGCCGCTGGCCACGTCCATCGCCATCAGGCCGAAGCGGTCGGCCTCGAAGCCCGGGCGCTTCATCGCACGGTAGAACAGGGTCTTGCCGTCGGCGCTGAACACCGGGCCGGCATCCCAGGCCGGGTTGGCGGCAGTCAGGTTGACCGGCGCCTGCTTGCCGGCGGCGTCGAAGCGGTACAGGTCGAAGTTGGTCGACCACGGCTCCTGCTTGCCGGCCACGCGGATGCTGGCCACCACGCTGGCGCCATCCGGCGACCACGCGAAATCATCATTGCCACCGAACGGCTTGGACGGCGCATCCCCATCGATGGTCGCGCTCAGCGCCGAAGCGCCCTTGACCGCGCCGGCCTTGGCCGTCGGCAGCGGTGCGACGAACAGGGTGTTGCGGCGGCCGTCGTTCCAGGTATCCCAGTGGCGCACGAACAGCGAATCCCACACCTGGCCGCTGGCCTTGGCGTCCTTCTTTTCCTTCAGCTTCTTCTCGGTGCATGCCAGGTCCGAGGCACAGGCCTGGAACACGCCGGCACTGAACAGCACGCGGTCGTCCTGCGGCGACACGTGGTAGCTGTCCACGTCGACCGGGAAGTCGGTCAGCTGGCGCGGGGTGCCGCCGTTGATCGGCTGCGCGTACAGCTGCTGGCTGCCGTTCTTGGCGCTGAGGAAGTACACGGTCTGGCCATCGGCCGACAGCGAAGCGGAATTGACGCTCCAGCCGGCCGGGGTGATCTGCTTCGGCGGCGCCGCATCGCGGGTGCGCAGGTTGCGCGCGAACAGCGCGGTGGAGGCCTTCAGGTTGGCATCCACGCTGCGCTTGGCGAACACCACGGTGCCGCCGTCAGCGGTCAGTACCGGCGCGGAGACGCGGTCCATGGCCACCATGTCGCGGACTTCCAGGCCACGGGCAGCGGCGACGCTGGGCAGGGCGGCCAGCAGGCTCAGTGGCAGCAGGGCATGACGCAGTTTCATCGGGGTCTCCGCAGGACGGCAAAAAACCGATGGTAGGCCCGGGCGGCCGGGGCTGCCAAGGCCATCGGTCATGGCTGCCGGCGGCGGTTGGCTGCGCCGCCACAACGAGCAAACCCCGCCGAAGCGGGGTTTGTGGGGGGACGCCGGGGTCGGATCCGATTCCACCGGAATCGGCTCTGACCCCAACCGCTGTCAACGTGGGGTCAGCGCCCTTCCCGGTGGGAAGGGATCCGACCCCATGACCCTTACGCCACGGCGCGCTTGCCGGTGCGGTAGATCAGCCAGCCGACCAGGAACAGCACGGCCAGGCCGATCCACTGTGCGCCCGGCAGATGGAACGGCACGGCCAGCACGTCGGCGCGGCTGCTGACCACGATCGGAATCGCGATGGCGATACCCATCAGTGCCTCGCCGGTGATCAGGCCGGCAGCGAACAGCACGCCCGGCTTGTGCACGCGGTCGCGGCCTTCTTCGTCATCGGCGCGCACCTTGTGGAAGCGCTCGACCAGATAGGCGATCAGGCCGCCGAGGAAGATCGGCACCATCAGTTCCAGCGGCAGGTAGATGCCGATGGCGGCGGCCAGCACCGGCACGCGGAAGCGCGCGTTGCGCGACTTCAACCAGCTGTCGAAAGCAATGATGGCGGCACCGACCACGGCACCGATGCCGATGAAGGTCCAGGGCAGTTCACCACCAAACAGGCCCTTGGCCACCGAGGCCATCAGGTTGGCCTGCGGTGCGGCCAGCGCGTTGGGGTGCAGCTCGGACTTCACGCCGATGCCGTAGGCGGTGGCCAGCAGGTTCAGCACCGGCGCCATGATCAGCGCGCACGAGAACGCACCGATGCCCAGCATCAGCTGCTGCTTCCACGGAGTGGCACCGACGATGTAGCCGGCCTTGAGGTCCTGCAGGTTGTCACCGCCGACCGCTGCAGCACAGCACACCACCGCGCCGATCATGATCGCAGCCACCGCACCCAGCGGCGCGCCGAAGGCGCCGACCGGCTGCAGGCCATCCTTGCCCAGCAGCACGACCAGCACGGCCGAGGCGAACAGGATGGTGGAGATGGTGATGCCCGAGACCGGGTTGTTGGACGAACCGATCAGGCCGGCCAGGTAGGCCGAGACCGAGACGAACAGGAAGCCGGCGACGATCATGATGAGGGTCATCGGGATCGACACGTGCCACTGGCCCACGATGGCCTGGTACAGGGCCAGCAGCGGCAGCACGAAGACCACCAGGGCGACCAGCATCCACTTCATCGGCAGGTCGCGCTCAGTGTGCGCCAGCACCGGGCCACCGCTCTTGCGCGCAGCGGCGAAGCCACTCTTGACGCCGTTGAGCAGCGACTTGCGCAGCGAGATCAGGGTCCAGATGCCACCGATCAGCATCGCGCCGACACCCAGGTAGCGCATCTTCGCGCCCCAGATGGCGAACGCCGCCTCGGTGGAGGAAGCCGTGGCAACCGACGCGGCCAGCGCCGGATCGGTGTTCATGAAGAAGGCCTGGTAGATCGGGATGGCGATGTGCCAGGTCAGGATCGAGCCGGACACCACCACGATGCCAACGTTGAGGCCGACGATGTAGCCCACGCCCAGCAGTGCCGGCGACAGGTTGGTGCCGATGAAGGCGGTGACCTTGGAGCTGCCGACATAGGCCGAGGTGGCCCAGGCGTCGGGAATCAGGCGCATGCCGCTTTCCGCGGCCAGCTTCACGAAGGCGCCGATCACGGCCGAGATGGCAAGGATCTTCAGGCCCGGGCCCGGGTTCTCGCCGGCCTTGAGCACTTCGGCCGCAGCCTTGCCTTCCGGGAACGGCAGCGGGTCTTCGACGATCATCGAACGGCGCAGCGGCACCGAGAACAGCACGCCCAGCAGGCCACCGAGGCCGGCGATGCCCAGCACCCACCAGTACTTGAAGTCCGGCCAGTAGCCCATGATCACCAGCGCGGGGATGGTGAAGATCACACCGGCGGCGATCGACGAACCGGCCGAGGCGCCGGTCTGCACGATGTTGTTTTCGAGGATGGAGCCACCGCCCAGCAGGCGCAGCACGCCCATGGAAATCACCGCGGCGGGAATGGCGGTGGCGATGGTCAGGCCTGCGAACAGACCGAGATAGGCGTTGGCCGCCGACAGCACCACCGCCAGCACGATGGCCAGGGCCACTGCGCGGAAGGTGAGCTGCTTGGGCGCAGCGTCATGGTTCATGGAAGCCCCTGCTGGCAAAAAATCCCTGCCACGCTAGCGTTCAGGGCAGATCAAGTCCAGCGTGCCAAAGGATGGGGCGTGTGCTGCAGCGCAATGGGCGCGTACGTGAACCGGCAACCGACCGACCCGGCAAACTGCGGCTGGGCCCGTCGCAAACGATATGTTATATCTTAATATTACCTGTTCCCACCGCATCGCATGCCCCCTTCCCCCTCACTTCGCCTGGCCTCCATCGACCAGCTGCGCGGCACCGTGATGCTGCTGATGCTGCTCGACCACGTGCGCGAGACCTTCTTCCTGCAGCACCAGGTGGGCGATCCGATGGACGCGGCCAGTGTGTCCCCCGCCCTGTTCGCCTGCCGCCTGCTGGCCCACCTGTGTGCGCCGGTGTTCGTGCTGCTCACCGGTCTGTCGGCCTGGCTGTACGGCCAGCGCCAGGCGGACCCGCGCCGGGCCACCGCCGCCTTCCTGCTCAAGCGCGGCCTGTTCCTGGTGGTGCTGGAACTGACCCTGGTGAACTTCGCCTGGACCTTCCAGTTGCCGCCGGACACGATCTATCTGCAGGTGATCTGGGCCATCGGCCTCAGCATGATCGCGCTGGCCGCCCTGCTGTGGCTGCCGCGCCCGGCCTTGCTGGTGCTGGCGGTGCTGCTGGTGGCCGGGCACAACCTGTTCGATGGCCTGCACGTGGAAGGCAACAGCCTGCTGGCGGTGCTGTGGAAGGTGCTGCACCAGCGCGACTGGATCGAGGCCGGCGGCCTGCGCCTGCGCACCTCCTATCCGGTGCTGCCATGGATCGGGGTGATCGCACTGGGCTATCTGATGGGCCCCTGGTTCGCCCGTGATCGCGCGCCCGAGCAGCGTCGGCACTGGCTGCTGTGCGCAGGCATCGGTGCGCTGGTCCTGTTCGCGCTGCTGCGGTTCGCAAACCAGTACGGGGATGCTCCCTGGTCGTACCAGGCCACTCCGCTGCGCACGTGGTTGAGCATTTTCAACGTCACCAAGTACCCGCCGTCATTGCAGTTCCTGCTGTTGACCCTGGGCGTGGGACTGTTGCTGCTGCGCCTGTACGAGTGGCCGCCAGTGGCGCGTGCGCTGCGGCCGTTGGCCGACATTGGTGCAGCACCGATGTTCTTCTACCTGCTGCATCTGTATGTGCTGAAGGGGCTGTACCTGGGCGCACTGGCGATCTGGGGGCCGACCCACGGCGGGCTGTATGCGCTGGATTCGGTCAGCGGCCTGCTGCTGGTGGCGTGCGCACTTGCAGTGGTGCTGTATCCGCCGACGCGGGCGTTCGCGCGGTTCAAGGCACGACGGCGTGATCTGGCGTGGTTGCGGTACCTGTGAGCGCTTGGGCGGGATCGTCCATCCACGCATGGCGTAGATCTACCGTGGGCTGCCCACCCCGGCCCAGGGGCCTATAATCGCGCCCTTTCCGCTGTCCCCGCCGTCGATGACCGTTGCCGCTCCTGCTTCCGACGACTTCCTGGGCCATCCCAAGGGCGTCTACGTCTGCTTCTTCACCGAGATGTGGGAGCGCTTCTCCTTCTACGGCATGAAGGCGCTGTTGCTGCTGTATCTCACCAAGTACCACCTGTTCGGCGACAAGGCCGGCCTTGACCTGCTCGGTGCCTACGGCGGCCTGGTGTACTGCATCCCGGTGTTCGGCGGCATGCTGGCCGACCGCTGGCTGGGCATGCGCCGGGCGGTGCTGTTCGGCGGCACCCTGCTGGTGCTCGGCCACCTGGGCATGGCCTTCGAAGGCCACGCGGCGTACCGGGTGAACGGCGAAGTGGTGCGCGACACCTCGGCGCTGGCGGTGACCTACCTGTCGCTGGCGCTGATCATCATGGGCGTGGGCTTCCTGAAGCCGAACATCTCCACCATCGTCGGCAAGCTGTACGCCAAGGACGATCCGCGCCGCGACTCGGGCTTCTCGCTGTTCTACGCCGGCATCAACCTCGGCGCGTTGTTCTCGTCGCTGGTGTGTGGCTTCCTCGGCGAGGCCTATGGCTGGAAGTACGGGTTCGGCGCGGCCGGCATCGGCATGCTGGCCGGGCTGGCGATGTTCCTGTGGGGCCAGAAGTACCTGCAGGGCCATGCCGAACCACCGCAACCGGCGGCGTTGAAGCAGAAGGTGCTGGGCCTGCCGCGCGAATGGCTCATCTATCTGTGCGCGGTGCTCGGTGTGCTGCCAGTGGCGTGGCTGATGTGGGCGGCCGGCAACGGCGCGTTCGCGCTGGGCGGTGAAATCAGCCTGGCGCTGATGCTGATGCTGGTGGTGCTGGGCGGCGTGCTGGTCTGGTTCGCCTGGTTCACCGGCAGCAAGTGCACGCCGGTGCAGCGCCAGCAGATGATCGCGCTGATGGTGCTGATCTTCATGGCGCTGGTGTTCTTCACGATGTACGAGCAGTCCTACGGCTCGTGGGTGACCTTCACCGACCGCCTGCTGACCAAGGACATCGTGCCCTCGCTGGTGATCACCGGCGGCACGCCACTGCCGTGGTCGATCATCTCGCTGCTGCTGGCACCGCTGGGCTTCGTGGTCAGCGCGCGGTTGTCCGAGCGTCGTCCGGGCTCGTCGGCACCGCGCACGTTCTTCGCCGCCATCGTCGTGCTGATGCTGGTGCTGCTGGTGCGCGACTGCCTGGTGATTCCGCAGACGGCCGGCTCGCTGACCTACCTCGGCGGCCTGTTCCTGGTGCTGCTCGCCCCGGCCTTTGCCGCGCTCTGGACGTGGATGGACCGCCGCGGCTGGGAGCCGGGCAAGCCGGTGAAGTCGGCCTGGGGCCTGGTGATCGGTGCGCTGTCGTTCGTGCCACTGGCATTGGCCGCACAGCAGGTCGGCGCCACCGGTGAGATGGCCAGCGTGTGGTGGCTGGTGCTGGCCTACTTCCTGCTGGCCAGCGGCGAGATGTGCCTGTCGCCGGTCGGCCTGTCGGCGGTGACCCAGCTGGCCGTGCCGCGGGTGATGAGCCTGATGATGGGCACCTGGTTCCTGGCCACCGCGTTCTCGGAAACGCTGGCCGCGCTGTTCGGCAAGCTGGCCGCGATCGAGGTGCCGGAAGGCGAATCGCTGGACATGGTGGCTGCGGCCGGCGCCTATGCGCACCTGTTCTGGCTGCTGATGTGGATCGGCCTGGGCTGCGCGCTGACCGCCTTCATCGCCGCGCCGCTGCTGAAGAAGATGATGCACGGGGTGAAGTAAGCCCCGCGCCTGCGGAAAACCAGGGCGGCGGAAGGATCATCCGCCGCCCCGCCAGTTCAGGGCGCCTTGTCCTTGCCGGCCGCAGGTGCGGTCGTTGCGGTCTTGCCCCCCAGGCTGCGCGCCAGGAACGCCAGCAGCTTGTCGTAGTACTCGCTGCGATGGGCCTCGGTGTAGAAGCCGTGGCCTTCGGTCTTGTAGTACAGGCTTTCCACCGGCGTGCCGGCACGCTTGAGCGCCGCTTCCATGCGCTCGGTATGCTGGATCGGCGCGCGCTTGTCTTCGCCACCGGCCGCGAGGAACACCGGCACCTTGATCCGCTCGGCCAGGTTCACCGGCGACACCGCGCCCAGCTTGGCCGGATCCCCCAGCCATTCGCGCAGGTAGGTCACGCCTGAACCGCGGTCCTGGATGTCGCCGCGGGTATACATCATCGGCAGGTCGTAGACCCCGACATAGCCCGCCGCGCACTGGTACAACCCGGGTTCGCGGGCGGCGCCCATCATCGCCGAGTAGGCCCCGTAGCTGGCGCCATAGATGCAGATGCGGCGGCCATCAGCGATGCCTTCGCTGATCGCCCAGCGGGTGGCATCGGTGACGTCGTCCTGCATCGCCGCGCCCCATTGCTGCGCTCCAGCCTGGGTGTGGGCCCGGCCATAATTGCCCGAGCCGCGGAAGTTGACCTGCAGCACGGCATAACCGGCGGCGGCCAGCATCTGCGTTTCGCGGTCGTACTGGCCCGAATCGAAGATGTCGAACGGGCCGCCATGCGGCATCACCACCATCGGCAGGTTGCGCCCGTCGCTGCCGGCCGGCAGGGTCAGGAAGCCATGCAGCGGCAGCCCGTCGCGCGCTTTCAGTGCAATCGGCTTCACGCTGGCGCTGCGGTCCACGTCGATCCAGTCGCTGCGGCTGATCAGGTGGTCGGCCTTGCGCGCGACGGTGTCATACACGTAGAAGTCGCCCGGGTTCGAGCCCGACCAGGTCTCCACGAGCACGACACGGCCATCGCGGGTACTGGACGTGATGTAGACCGCGCCGCCGAAGGCCGCTTCAAGACTGCGGTAAAGGCGCGCATCGGCCGAGCCTTCATCGAAGAAGCGGGTGCGCGGCTTATCGCCCAGGTACAGCGCGCCGACCGGCACATGGGTGCCGGGCCGGTGGATGATGCGGTACGGATTGACCACCTCGTCGCGCAGCAGCGTGGCGCGCTCGCCGGTCTTCGAGTTCCAGCTGACGATCGCATCCGGCCCCTCGGTCTGCTCGACGTTGAGATAGGCAAGGCTGTCGTCAGCCGAGAAGCCGATGGCGGTTTCGATGCGCTTGCTGACCGCCTCGTCGTTGATCAGCTTCCAGGTGTCGCCGGAGCGCTCGCGGAAATACAGCTTGTTGATGTTGTCGCTGCCCGAGCCGTGCACGAAGCGGACCTCGCCCGCGCCGTCGGTGGTGAACTCGCCGCGCCGTACCGGCGAGGATGCCACCCGCGAGCGACGACCGCTGGTTACGTCCATGCGATCGACGCGGGTGAACGGATCCTCGGCCAGCGGCCACACAGTGACCAGCACGTTGCGCTCATCGCCCGGCAGGTCGTCGGCCAGGAAGGCGGCAACCGCCTCGACCTTCTTCGGCTGCATGCGGGTTCCCGGACCGTTGCTCTCCACGCGGTAGCCCACCAGCAACTCGCCGCGATTGCCATTGGCATCGATGGCGTACAGTTCGCCGGTGGGATTGGGCTGGTCGAGCGAGCCCCACTTCTGGGCCAGGCCGATCAGCAGGCGCTCGTTGCTGACCCAGTCGAATTCCTGCGCGTGGTTGCGGCTGGGGGGCCGGAAACTGCCGACCATCTGCTTGTCCTTCAACCGAAGCACGGCGATCGCGGTGGCATCCTCCATCGGCACCGTTGCCGCCACGTACTCGCCCCCCGGCGAAATCTTGATATCGGTGAAGGTCTCGCGACGCAGGTACTGCGTCAGGTCCACCGCGCCCACGCTGCCTGCGGCAACGCCCCCGATGACGGCCAGTGCAGCCGCCAGAATCGTCTTGTTCATCCTTCCCCTGCTCCTGTGGACACCTTGTCCTGGTCGCCGATTCTAGGCAGCACCATGCGCTTCCCGCCAGAGCCGGAAAAGACGACGGCACCGTTGCCGGTGCCGTCGTTGCCACTACCTTGGAGAGAGAGTCAGGACGTGGGTTCGGGGGGCGTGCGCCGGGTCAGTGGACCCCGCGCACCGCCAACATGAGGGCCAGGATGCTGAGGATCACGGCGATGGTGCCGTCAAGCACGCGCCAGGTGCCGGGCTTGGTGAACAGCGGCGCCAGCAGGCGTGCGCCCAGGCCCTGCGCGGTCAGCCACAGGCAGCTGGCGGTGACCACGCCGGCGGCGAAGGCCATGCGGGCGTTGCCGAAGTTCTCGGCGATGGAACCGATCACCATCATGTCCAGCCAGAAGTGCGGATTGATCAGCGAGAAGCCGACCGCGGCCATCAGCACCGCGCGGCGGCTGCCGTCATCGCTGTCGGCCTCGCCCATGCCACCGCCACCGGCGATCGCACGGCGTGCCGACTTCATCGCATACCAGGCCAGGAACGCGACGCCGGTCCACAGCACGGCGGAGGTCAGCCACGGCAGCGCCGAGGTGAGCGTGCGCAGGCCGGCCACGCTGGCGAAGATGAAGATGGCATCGATGGCCGCGCAGGTGGCGACCACCGGCACGATGTGCTTGCGCAGGATGCCCTGGCGCAGAATGAAGGCGCTCTGGGCCCCGACCACGGCGAACAGGCCGATGCCGGTGGCTGCACCAGAGAACCAGGCACCGAGGCCGGTGCTGGCGGAGATGACCGAGAACATGGGATTCACTGCCTTGTATTGCTTGGGGGGACGGTGCCTCGCGAAGGCGGACAGCACCGGAACGAGCGCTATTGTCGCGCCGCAACATGGAAAAGACGAGCTAAACTTCCTAAACCAACATTAGCGGAACTTAATCCGATGCGTATCGACCATGCCCAGCTGCGCGCCTTGGCCGCGGTGATCCGCGAAGGCAGCTTCGACCGCGCCGCACAGTCGCTGAATGTCACGCCCTCGGCCATCTCGCAGCGGGTCAAGGCGCTTGAGGACCGGGTCGGGCGCCTGCTGGTCAAGCGCGGCACCCCGGCCACAGCCACCGCCGAGGGCCAGGTACTGGTGCAGCTGGCCGAGCAGACCGCCCTGCTCGAACACGATGCCCTGCACCGGATGGGCCTGGCCGACGAAGACCTGCCCCAGGCCAGCATCCCGGTGGCGGTGAACCACGACAGCCTGGAAACCTGGTTTCCGCAGGCCGCCTCGCAGTTCGCACAGAGCACCGGCACCACCCTGGACCTGCGCGTGGAGGACCAGGACCACACTGTCGAACTGCTGCGCCAGGGCACGGTGCTGGGCGCGGTGACCACGCTGGACGAGCCGGTGCAGGGCTGCCAGATCCACGCGCTGGGCAGCATCCGCTACGCAGCGACCTGTACCCCCGAGTTCCGCGAGCGCCATTTTGCCAAGGGCGTGACCGCGCAGGCGCTGGCCCAGGCACCGGTACTGGTGTTCAACCGCAAGGACGAAATGCAGTCGCGCTTCGCCCGGCGCATGGCCGGCGACGACCTGCCCAGCACCGCGCCGACCTGGTGGATTCCCTCCACCCGCGCCTTCGTGCAGGCCAACCTGGGCGGCATGGGCTGGACCATGAACCCCCTGCCGCTGGTCAAGCGGCACCTGGATGCCGGTCGCCTGGTGTACGTACGCCAGCGCGCGTGGGAAGACGTGCCGCTGTACTGGCAGCACTGGAAGGGCGACGTGCAGACCATGGCCCTGCTGACCCGCGCCGTGCTGGACGCCTCCTCGGCCCTGGTGCGGCGCAAGCGCTGACGGTGATCAGCAAAAAAGGGACGGAGGGGATTAAGTCGCTTCTGCCCTACAGGTCGTATTGGCCTTATACGACTTAATCCCCTCCGTCCCCTTTTTTCTCCGCGTGACCGGGGTCCGTTCCTGGCTGCCCTGTTGTGCCAGCATCGAGGCATCCGACACGGAGCGCCGCGATGCAGACCGATCCGCTGTTCCTGCACATCCGGGTGGTGATGGGCATCATCCTCGGCCTGTCGATCACTACCGTGCTCAAGGGCCTGGCACAGATCATCGAGCATCCCCAGCGCCGCGGCTGCTCTGCACTGCACCTTGGCTGGGTGGCATGGACGCTGATATCGCTGGTGACCTTCTGGTGGTGGGAATTCCGCCTCATCGAGGTGCACCGCTGGACGTTCGAAACCTACCTGTTCGTGATCGTCTACTGCGCGACCTGGTTCCTGCTGTGCGCGCTGCTGTTTCCCGACGATCTGCGCGAATACGGCAGCTACGGAAACTACCTGATGCAGCGCCGGCGCTGGATCTTCAGCGTGATTGCTGCGCTGACCCTGCTCGACCTGATCGATACCGGCATCAAGGGCAGCAGCCGCTGGAAGCTGCTGGGAACCGCGTACCCGTTGCATGCCGTGCTGATGCTGGCGGTGGCGGTGCTCGGCGGGTGGCTGCGCAGCCGCCGCGCACAGCTGCGCCTTGTGCTGGCAACGCTGGCCTACCAGATCGGCTACTTCGTCGTGGAGTACTTCACCGTTGGCAGTGACTGACCCGGGTGCAGGCGCTCCATACACTCTCCATCAGGCCTACACACCGGGTCCATGCGCGATGCGGATACTGGCCGGCCGATCACTGCAAGGATGCCCTGCATGCCTGTATTCGTCCGCGATGCGCGCCCCGAGGATGCCGCTGCCTGCATCGACCTGCGCGGGCGCACCCGCGAGAACGCCTTCAGTGCCGCGCAGTTGGCGGAGCTGGGCATCACGCCGGAAAGTTGGGCGACCGGCATCGCCCAGGGCGATTCGATCGGCCGCGTCGCCTGGGACGGCGAACGCATGGCCGGCTACTGCTTCGCCGACCGCGACAGCGGCGAGGTGCTGGTGCTGGCCCTGCTGCCGGAGTACGAGGGCCGTGGCATCGGCCGCCAGCTGCTGCAGGAAGTGGTCAGCCTGACCCGCGATGCCGGCCATACCCGGCTGTTCCTGGCCTGCTCGGCCGACCCGCGGTCACGCTCGCATGGCTTCTACCGGCGCCTGGGCTGGCGCCCGACCGGGGAGGTCGACGAGGCCGGCGACGAGATTCTTGAGCTGGTCTGAGCCGGGCGTGGCCCGGCGCTTCGCCTGACGGGGCCGCGAAACGTCGGATGCTGCGTTGCATCAAAAACGGACCGGATCCGGTTAGAATTGCGGATGGATGCTGCAAGGCGTTGTTTCTTCACGCCCTTTCCCTGCCCCACGCGCATCCTGACCCCTTCCCCTCCGCCAACGATCCCGCCCCCATGAAGAAATTTGGCAAGGCCCTGCTCGCCCTGCTCGTGCTGCTGTTGCTGGCCGCCGCGCTGTTCCTGTACTGGCCGCTGACCCAGCGCTCGGTGCCCGCCGCCAGCAACGACAAGCCCGTCGATGTTGTGCTGGTCGGCGCCGGCATCATGAGCATCACTCTGGCCACCTACCTGCAGGAACTGCAGCCGGACTGGAACATCCAGGTCTACGAACGCCTCGACGGCGTCGCCGGCGAAAGCTCCGACGGCTGGAACAACGCCGGCACCGGCCATTCGGCGTTCGCCGAACTGAACTACACCCCGGAACTGCCCGACGGCAGCATCGAGACCAAGCGCGCGGTCGGCATCGCCGAATCGTTCGAGGTCTCGCGCCAGTTCTGGTCGCACCAGGTGAAGCAAGGCCGGTTGAGCCAGCCCAGCGACTTCATCAACCCGACCCCGCACATGAGCTTCGTCTGGGGCGATGACAACATTGCCTACCTGCACAAGCGCCAGCAGGCCCTGGTGAAGAACCCGCTGTTCTACGGCATGCAGTACTCCGAGGATCCGGCGCAGATCAAGCAGTGGGCCCCCCTGCTGATGGAAGGACGTGACCCGAAGCAGAAGGTCGCCGCGACCTGGATGCCGCTCGGCACCGACGTCAACTTTGGCGTGATCACCCGCCAGCTGGCCGCCGGCCTGCAGCGCAGCCCGAACTTCAGCCTGCACCTGAACCACGAAGTGAGCGCGCTGCGGCAGAACGCCGACAAGAGCTGGAACGTGACGGTTAAGGATCTCAAGGCCGGCACCGAGTCCACCACCCACGCCCGCTTCGTGTTCATCGGTGCCGGTGGCGCTGCGCTGAAGCTGCTGCAGATGTCGGGCATCCCGGAATCGAAGGACTACGCCGGCTTCCCGGTCGGTGGCCAGTTCCTTGCCTTCCAGGGCCAGGACGTGACCTCGCGCCACGGCGTGAAGGCCTACGGCATGGCCGAGACCGGTTCGCCGCCGATGTCAGTGCCGCACCTGGATGCACGCAAGCTGGACGGCAAGCCGGTGGTGCTGTTCGGGCCGTTCGCGCTGTACAGCACCAAGTTCCTCAAGCACGGCTCGTGGTGGGACCTGTACTCCTCGGTCACCCACAACAACGTCGGCCCGATGCTGGAAGTGGGCAAGGACAACCTGGACCTGGTGCAGTACCTGATGGGCCAGGCACGCCTGAACGATGCCGATCGCCAGGCCGAACTGGTCAAGTACTTCCCCAATGCCAAGCCGGGCGACTGGAAGCTGGTCACCGCCGGCCAGCGCGTGCAGATCATCAAGCGTGATCCGCTGAAGGGCCCGGTGCTGCAGTTCGGTACCGAGATCGTGACCGACAAGGACCACACCCTCGCCGCCCTGCTCGGCGCATCGCCGGGTGCGTCGACCTCGCCGCCGATCATGCTGGACCTGATGGCCAAGGCCTTCCCGGAGCAGATGAAGGCCGGTTGGGAAACCCGCCTGCGCGAGATCGTGCCGTCGTACGGGCGCAAGCTCAACGACAGCGCCGCGCTGGTCAATGAGATCCGTACGCTGACCAGCCAGACCCTGCAGCTGCCGTACCTGGAGGTGCCGGTGGATGCGAACGCGGCATCGCCCGCTCCGGCTGTGGTGCCAGCAGCGGTTCCGGCACCTGCCAAGGAAAAGCGCAACGCCAATGAGGAACTGCAGGCGCTGTAAGCCCGCGCGTTCCTTTTGATGCAGACGGACGGCCACCTTCGGGTGGCCGTTTGTTTTTGTGCGAGGTGGGTCGGATCCCTCCGCACGGGAGGCCCTGACCTGCGCTTGGGCGCCGATGATGGGGTCAGAGCCCATTGCCTGCGGCAACGGGATCCGACCCCGGCCTGCCACTGCTCTGCGACGGAAAGCCCATGATCAATGACGCGAATTGTAATGTTGTTAAGAATTATTTACATTTGCGTCCTGCGCAGTGACCGCGCCTCTCCCAGATGGAACTGACCGTGCCCGAAGCCGCCGCCCCGGGTGCCGGATGACTGTTGCCGCCCTTCCCCGCTTCCGAGCCTCGAGCCCACTATGTCCCTGCCCCTCCGTAACCGCCTGCCCCGCCGTGCGCTGCTGCCGGCTGCCCTGCTTTCTTCGCTGACCCTGCTGACCGCGCCCAGCGCGTTCGCCGCCGCCGACGGCGCGGCCGATGCCAAAACCCTGGACCGGGTCAGCGTGCGTGCCGATCAGTCGGCGCCGCCGGCCAGCACCACGCGCCTGCCAATCACCCTGCAGGAAACCCCGCAATCGGCCACCGCGATCAGCCTGCAGCGCCTGCAGGACGAATCACTGTTCAGCATCAACGATGTGATGCGCAACGTGACCGGCGTCAGCGTGTCCTTCTATGACACGCAGCGCCCGCTGTACTACGCGCGCGGATTCGCGATCACCGACTTCCAGGTCGACGGCATTCCCACCTACAGCGGCTCCACCAACCAGGAGTACGACACCGCCTTCTACGACCGCATCGAAGTGATCCGCGGTGCCAATGGCCTGCTCAGCGGCGCCGGTGTGCCGTCGGCCACGGTCAACCTGCTGCGCAAGCGCCCGGGCAAGGAATTCGATGCGTCGTTCGCGGTCAGCGCCGGCAGCTGGGACTACCGCCGCATGGAAGCGGACGTAACCGCGCCGCTGACCGCCGACGGCCGCTTCCGCAGCCGCGTGGTCGCCGCCTACACCGATCGTGGCCTGTATTACGACCGCTACAAGGAAAACAAGATGGCCGGCATGGCGGTGCTGGAAGGCGATGTCACCGACAGCACCACCATCACCGTCGGCTACCAGACCCAGGACAACAACCCGACCGGTTCGACCTGGGGCACCGTGGCGTTCTTCGACAACCAGGGCAACTTCGCCCATCTGGCACGCTCGACCAACCTGTCGCCGAAGTGGAGCTACTGGAAGCGCGAGAGCAACACCGCCTTCGCCAACCTGGAACAGCGTTTCGGCGACAACTGGCTGCTGAAGATCAACACCGCCTACACCCGCGGCAACGTGCAGAACGTGCGCCTGTACGGCACCGGCAACCCGGACCCGGTGACCGGCTCGGGCATTTACCTGCGTGCCGCCGCCGGTGATTCGAAGGACACCCGCCGCAACGTCGATGCCTACCTGACCGGCACGTTCCCACTGTTCGGCCGCGACCACGACCTCACCCTGGGCGCGCAGTGGTCGGACCTTGAAGGCACCACGAATACCGTGGCACTGAACTTCCCGCGTGACTGGGCCACCTGCGGGCGCGAGCGCTGCTACTACATCCCCAACGTGTTCAACTGGAACGGCGACATCTCCGAGGTGACCTACACCCGCACCGGTGCACGTCGCGTGGCCAAGACCACGCAGAGCGGCGTCTACCTGGCCACCCGCCTGCGCCTGGCCGATCCGCTTTCGCTGATTGCCGGTGCACGCCTGAGCCGCTGGGAAACCCTCAGCCGCTCGTACAACGCCGCCGGCGTCTACACCGGCACCAGCGGTGCATACAAGGTGAGCGATGAGATCACCCCGTACGTGGGCCTGGTCTATGAGATCACGCCGAACGTGTCGGCCTACGCCAGCTACACCGAGATCTTCAATCCGCAGAACTACAAGGACCGCAACGAGAACCTGCTGGCACCGGTGCAGGGCTCGAACCTGGAAGCGGGCATCAAGACGCAGTGGTTCGATGGCCGCCTGACCGCGAACGCTGCAGTGTTCGAGGCCAAGCAGGACAACTATGCGGTGCGCGACATGAGTGTGCCGGAAGGCACGCTGAGCGACGGCAGCTCGGCCTACATCGGGGTCAACGGCACCAAGGCACGTGGTTGGGAGATGGACGTCAACGGCGAGATCCTGCCGGGCTGGACGGTCAATGCCGGCTATACCCGCGTCAAGGTGACCCGCGCCGCCACCGACCTGCTGTACGCCAATCCACCCAAGGACCTGCTGCAGCTCAACACCCAGCTGCAACTGCGCGGCGCACTCAATCGCCTGAGCATCGGCGGTGGCGTGCAGTGGCAGAGCAAGGTGCAGGGCTATAACATCGCCTACCCGCTCGGCGGTACGGTAACGGTGAACCAGCCGGCGTATTCGCTGGTGCAGTTCAACGCCAACTACCGCATCAGCGACAACTGGACCGCGACGCTGAGCGTGCGCAACGCACTGGACAAGACCTACTGGGCCAACCTGGACTACAACAACTACGGCGAACCGCGCTTCGTGTCGGCCAGCCTGCGCTGGAAGTTCTGAGCGACCCGCGAACTGGTGGGTGCCTGGTGGGTGCCGACCGTTGGTCGGCACACCCCAACCCTGAAAGGGCCCGCCTCCGCGCGGGCCCTTTCATTTGCTGCACCGCGGGTTGCATGCCCATCATAATTATGCCGTAATTATTTCAACGCCAATCGGAAGCCGGTCGATGAACCCGAGCTGGGATACGTTGGAACGCAGCCGCCAGGCCCGCCTGCAGCGGGCCGCGCATTGGGCCCGGGGCCGCGAGGTTGCTGCCAGCGACGTTGGCCAACTGCTGCATGCGCTGCTGGAACCGGGCGACAAGGTCTGCCTGGAAGGCAACAACCAGAAGCAGGCCGACTTCCTCGCCCAGGCGCTGGCCGACCTCGACCCGGCCCGCGTGCACGACCTGCACATGGTGCAGTCGGTGCTGTCGCTGCCCTCGCACCTGGATGTGTTCGAGCGTGGCATCGCCTCGAAGCTCGACTTCTCGTTCTCCGGCCCGCAGTCGGTGCGGCTGGCCAACCTGGTGGCCGAGGGACGCATCCAGATCGGCGCGATCCACACCTACCTGGAACTGTTCGGCCGCTACTTCATCGACCTGACCCCGCGCGTCGCGCTGGTCGCCGCGCAGGCCGCCGACCGCCACGGCAACCTGTACACCGGCCCGAACACCGAAGACACCCCCGTGATCGTCGAGGCCACCGCGTTCGGTGGTGGCATTGTCATTGCCCAGGTCAACGAAATCGTCGACACCCTCCCCCGCGTCGACATTCCGGCTGACTGGGTCAACTTCGTGGTGCAGGCGCCGAAGCCGAACCATATCGAACCGCTGTTCACCCGCGACCCGGCGCAGATCTCCGAGATCCAGGTGCTGATGGCGATGATGGCGATCAAGGGCATCTACGCCGAGTACGGCGTGAACCGCCTCAACCATGGCATCGGCTTCGACACCGCCGCCATCGAGCTGCTGCTGCCGACCTACGCCGAATCGCTCGGGCTGAAGGGAAATATCTGCCAGCACTGGGCGCTCAATCCACACCCGGCACTGATTCCGGCGATCGAATCGGGCTTCGTCAAGTCGGTGCATTCGTTCGGTTCGGAACTGGGCATGGAGAAGTACATTGCCGCACGTGGCGATGTGTTCTTCACCGGCGCCGATGGTTCGATGCGCTCCAACCGCGCGTTCTCGCAGACCGCCGGCCTGTATGCGTGTGACATGTTCATCGGTTCCACCCTGCAGATCGACCTGCAGGGCAACAGCTCCACTGCCACCCGCGACCGCATCGCCGGCTTCGGCGGCGCACCGAACATGGGCTCGGATGCACGTGGCCGCCGCCACGCCAGCGAGGCCTGGATCAAGGCCGGCCAGCAGGCCGCACGCCCCGGCGAGATGCCACGCGGGCGCAAGCTGGTGGTGCAGATGGTGGAAACCTTCCGCGAGCACATGGCGCCGGCCTTCGTCGATCGGCTGGATGCCTGGGAACTGGCCGAACGCGCGGCCATGCCGCTGCCTCCGGTAATGATCTACGGCGACGACGTCAGCCACGTGCTGACCGAGGAAGGCATCGCCAACCTGCTGCTGTGCCGCACGCTGGAAGAACGCGAACAGGCGATCCGTGGCGTGGCCGGCTATACCGCCGTGGGCCTGGGACGCGACCGCGCGATGGTGGAAAACCTGCGCGACCGCGGCGTGATCCGCCGCCCGGATGACCTGGGCATCTCCGTGCGCGATGCCAGCCGCGACCTGCTGGCGGCGCGTTCGGTGAAGGATCTGGTGCGCTGGTCCGGCGGCCTGTACGACCCGCCCAAGCGCTTCCGCAACTGGTAAGGGGCTGAGCATGGAAACCCTCGACTATCGATTCGAAGGCCGCACCCCGGTGCAGTTCCCGCGCGATGCGGTACTGGTCGGCGTACTGGCCTCGGGCAACCTGGAAATCCTGCTGGAACCGGCCGCACTGGACGGCGCGATGACGGTGCGCATCATCACCGCCGCGCAGGGCTTTGGCCGCGTCTGGGAGGCGGTGATCGGCGATTTCGCACAGCGCCATCCGCTGCGCGACGTACGCATCTCGATCAACGATGCCGGTGCCACGCCGGCGGTGGTCAGCCTGCGCCTGGACCAGGCGGTGGAAACGCTGCTCGCTGGAGATGCACGATGAACCGGACGCCGCGCCACAGCTACTACGAAGCCGACGCGCGCGAGCGTATCGCCGGCCTGGTCGACGCCGGATCGTTCCGCGAGTTCCTCGGCCCGGCGCGGCGGATGATGAGCCCGCACCTGGCACAGCTCGACCAGCCCGCAGCATTCGACGACGGCATCGTCGTCGGTCAAGCCACGCTGCGCGGCAAGCGCGTGCTGCTGGCCGCGCAGCAGGGTGAATTCATGGGCGGCGGTGTGGGCGAAGTGCATGGTGCCAAGCTGACCGGCCTGCTGCGCCGTGCAGCGGTGACCCGGCCCGACGGTGTGTTGCTGCTGCTCGATACCGGCGGCGTACGCCTGCACGAAGCCAATGCGGGGCTGATCGCCATTTCCGAGATCATGCGCGCCACCCTGGACGCGCGTGCCGTGGGCGTGCCGGTGATCGCGCTGATCGGCAGCGGCAATGGCGCCTTCGGCGGCATGGGCATCGTCGCCCGCTGCTGCAGCACGGTGATCATGTCCGAGGAGGGCCGGCTGTCGCTGTCCGGGCCGGAGGTGATCGAGACCGTGCGCGGCGTGGAAGAGTTCGATTCCCGCGACCGTGCGCTGGTCTGGCGGGTAACCGGGGGCAAGCACCGCTACCTGATCGACCAGGCCCAGGTGCTGGTGTCCGATGCCATCGAGGCCTTCGCGCAGGCGGCGTTCGATGCGCTGCAACCGGACACCGCCAGCACCGATACCGATGCGGCATTGAATGCCCTGCAGGCTCGCCATGCCGCGCTGAAGGCGCGCGTGCAGGCCTGGGGCGGGTGCCGCGATGGCCGTGAGATCTGGTCGCTGCAGGGCATCGCCGAACCCGAGCGGCTGCCGCTGCTGGACACCGACGATTTCCTCGCCGCCACTGCCGATCGGAGCCTGCCATGAGCCTTCCGCTGCACGCGCTGCTCGATGCCCTGTTCCCGCGTGGCCACGCCGTTGCCGTGGAGGACTCGGTACTGACCGGTACCGCCACCACCGACGACGGCGAGGTGACCGTGATCGGCACCGCCGACAAACTCGAGGTGGGCGTGGACCACGCACTGGCACTGGCCGACACCGTGCTGGCCAGCACCGCCGCGCATCCACAGCGTCCGATCGTGATGCTGGTCGACACCGCAGGCCAACGCCTGGCACGCCGCGACGAACTGCTCGGCATCAACGGCTATTTCGCGCACCTGGCGCAGGCGCTGGACCTGGCACGCCGACGGGGGGCGCGCCTGGTGACGCTGGTCTACGGGGAATCGGTCAGTGGTGGCTTCCTCTCGTTCGGGCTGATGGCCGACCACATCCATGCCCTGCCCGACGCGCAGGTGCGGGTAATGGACCTGCGCGCGATGGCACGGGTGACCAAGCAGCCGCTGGAGAAACTGCAGGCACTGAGCCTGGCCTCGCCGGTATTCGCGCCGGGCGTGGAGAACTACGTGGCGATGGGCGCGGTGGATTCGCTATGGGATGGCGATCTGGCCACGTACCTGCTGCAGGCGCTGCGCACGCCCGCCGATGGCGACCGCCGCGCCGCGCGGGGTGCCGAACGTGGTGGGCGCACACTATCCGCAAGCGTGGCTGCAGCCGTGAGCCAGGGCGATGCCTGAGCGGCTGCCCCGCCATACGCTGGTCTGGCTGTCAGCGCACGCCGGCTGGCAGGCGGACATCGCCGCGCATGAGCCGCGCCTGGCCGACTGGTTTGCGCAGGGTCTGCCGGCCATCGTTGCGCGTCGTGCCGCGGACGATGCCGATCCCCGCCTGCGCCTTGGCGTGCCGCTGCCACCCGCCGAGGGCAAACTGCGCCTGGCCCTGCGCGTGCCGGCACACGATGTGCTGCGCACCGCGCCGCCACCGTCACTTCAGTCCGTGCTGGAAGGCGACCTTGTGCAGGATTGGCAGCGCCCCGTGCAGGCACTGCAGGACATCGCAGCAGCACGCGTGTTCGGTGCGTTCGCGTGGCAGTACCTCAGTGGCCTGCGCTATGTGCACGCACGCTCGGACATCGATCTGCTGTGGCGGATCGACACCACCGCACAGGCCGATGCCCTGGTCGCACGGCTGCAGGCGTGGGAAACCGGATACGGTCGCCGGGTCGATGGCGAGCTATGCCTCGCCGACGGTGCCGCCGTGAACTGGCGGGAGTACGCGGGACGCAGCCGCCAGGTACTGGTCAAGCGCCCGGAAGGCGCCGCACTGGAACTGCGCGAGTCCGTGTTCACCTCCGCCGGGGTGAGCGCATGAACACCGTCGCGCAACTGACTGTCGGGCCTGCAGCGGCCGTGGACTGCGCGCGCCTGGGGCGCCTCGCCGTTGCCAGCCTGCATGCAGAACTGGCCTTGGCCCCCAAACCGGGACTGGTCACGCCGTTCGATCGCGGCAGCCATCACGACATGGACGCCGGCACGTTCCTGCGCAGCCTGTTCGCGCTGCGCCACTACTTCACTGCGGTGGCCCACCTCGGTGCAGCCGGGGCGGACTTCGATGCGCTGCGCCGGTGTGGCATTGCCGCCGAAGCGGCGATGCTGCGCGCGACCGCCGGCATCAACACCCATCGTGGCGCGGTCTTCAGCCTGGGCCTGCTGGTGGCAGCCGCCGCGGCCTGCCGTTCCCGCCTGGGCCATGCCGCCACCGGTGAGCAGGCCTGCGTGGAGGTACGTCGCTGGGCTGCGGATCTGGCACGTGCGCCGCTGGATGCAGCCAGCCCGGGCCAGCGGGCGCGCACCCTGCACAAGGTGCCAGGCGTGCGCGAACAGGCCGCCGCCGGTTACCCGCTGCTGCGCGAGGTGGCGCTGCCCAGCCTGCGCCACGCGCTGGCCAGTGGCCTGCCACGCGAAGCCGCGATGTGCCACACGCTGATGCAGCTGATCGCACACACCGAAGACCTCAATCTGCTGCATCGCGGTGGCGCGGAAGGCCTGCGCTGGGCACGGCAGCAGGCCCACCGTTTCCTGGCCGAAGGGGGTGCCTTCGCGCACGATTGGCAGCCGCGCCTGCAACGCATCGCCGATGCCTTCGTTGCGCGTCACCTGAGCCCTGGTGGCAGCGCAGACCTGCTCGCCTGCAGCCTGTTCCTGTTGCAGCAGGAGGGCACGTGAGCCTTGCCCTGCTCTGCCCCGGACAGGGCGCGCAGCATGCGGCGATGTTCGATCGCGTGCGCGGCCTCGCCGCCGCGCAGCCGGTGCTCGATGCCACGAGTGAACTGCTGGGCCGCGATGTATTCAACGTCGCAGCCACCGATGATCGCTTCGACAACGCGCAGGCGCAGCCGTTGCTGAGCGCTGCCAGCCTGGCGCATTGGCAGGGGCTGCGTGAGCTGTTGCCGACGCCGTCCGTGATCGCGGGCTACAGCATCGGCGAGCTCGCCGCGCATGCCATCGCCGGCAGCTTCGACGCCACCACCTGCCTGGCACTGTCCGCGCAGCGCGCGCGGCTGATGGATGCCGCCAGCCCCGATGACGCCGGACTCCAGGCAGTACTGGGACTGGACCGCACTGCGGCCCAGCGCTTGTGCGATGCGCATGGCGCCTTCATCGCGATCGCCAATGGCCATGACCACTTCATCGTAGGCGGTGCACGGCCGTCGCTGTACGCGTTGGCGGCAGACGCGCAGGCGTGCGGTGCGGAAATCCGTCCATTGCCGGTCCATGTGCCCGCGCACACGCCGCTGCTGGCCGGCGCAGTGGCACCGTTTGCCACTGCCGTGGAAGCAGCACAGGTGCAGGCGCCGCGGCTGTCCCTGTTGGCCGGCGTCGATGCCCGCCCGGTGCGGGAGCGCGCCGCAGTGGTGCACACGCTGTCGGCACAGCTGGCACAGACCATCGAATGGGCGCAGGTGATGCGCCAGGCCTTCGAGCGTGGCGCGCGGGTATTCCTGCAGCTGGGCCCGGGCAACGCGCTGGCGCGCATGGTCGCGCCGTCCTATCCGTGCTGCGAAGTGCGCGCGGTGGAAGAGTTCCAGAGCCTTGAAGGCGCCGCGGCCTGGGTCCGCAGCGCGCTGGAGCGGCTGCAATAACGGGTTCGAGCAGTACGCATCACGCAACACGCCGTACGTCGCCTTACCCCGGGATGGCGGGTCTCCATCCGCGCTGTACGTGAGTCACGTGTCTGGGAGGGCGCATGAGTCCACAAATCGCAACGATCATCGGCCTGGTGATCATGTTCATCGTCGCCACCGCGATGCCGATCAACATGGGAGCCGTCGCCTTCGCGCTGGCCTTCATCATCGGCGGGCTATGGGTCGACATGGGGGGCAAGGAGGTCCTGGCCGGCTTTCCCGGCGATCTGTTCCTGACCCTGGTCGGCATCACCTATCTGTTTGCCATTGCGCAGAAGAACGGCACCATCGACCTGCTGGTGCACTGGGCAGTGAAAACGGTGCGCGGCCATATCGTGGCCATTCCGTGGGTGATGTTCGTGATCACCGCAGTCCTCACCGCGTTCGGTGCGCTGGGCCCGGCGGCGGTCGCAATCATCGGCCCGGTCGCCCTGCGCTTTGCCAAGCAGTACAACATCAACCCGCTGATGATGGGATTGCTGGTCATCCATGGCGCGCAGGCGGGCGGCTTCTCGCCGATCAGCGTGTACGGCAGCATCACCAACGGCGTGGTGCAGAAGGCCGGGCTGGAAGTGACCGAGATGGCGGTGTTCCTGACCAGCCTGGGCTTCAACTTCATGATGGCGACGATCTGCTTCTTCGCCTTCGGCGGCATCGCGCTGCTGCGTCGCGGCTCGATCACCGCAGCAGGAGCGCTCGGCAATGCCGAACTGGCGATGGCCGGTGGCCCGCAGGCATCGTCGCGCCAGTTCGCCATCGAAGGCCACGGCGCCCTGGTCGCGGCAGGTGGCGGCACGCTCAGCAATGATCCGGCGGCCCTGGATGCGGTGAACCTGACCCGCGAGCGGTTGTTCACCCTGATCGGCCTGCTGGGCCTGGGCGTGGCGGCGTTGATCTACAACCTCAACGTCGGCCTGGTCTCGATCACCGTGGCGGTGGCGCTGGCACTGTTGTCCCCGCAAAGCCAGAAGGGTGCGGTCGACGGCATCAGCTGGTCCACCGTGCTGCTGATCTGCGGCGTGGTGACCTATATCGGCGTGCTGGAACATGCCGGCGCGGTGGACTTCATCGGCAACGGTGTCTCCGACATCGGCATCCCGCTGCTCGGAGCGCTGCTGGTCTGTTACGTCGGCGGCATCGTTTCCGCATTCGCCTCATCAGCAGCGGTACTCGGCGCGACGATTCCACTGGCGGTGCCATTCCTGATGCAGGGCCACCTCAGCGCCGCCGGCGTGATCTGCGCGCTGGCGGTGTCATCCACCATCGTCGATGTCAGCCCGTTCTCGACCAACGGCGCGCTGGTGGTGGCCTCGGCCGCCAAGGAAGAACGCGAGACGCTGTTCCGCCGCTTCCTGGTCTACAGCGGCCTGGTGGTGGCGCTGGGGCCGCTGCTGGCCTGGCTGGTGTTCGTGGTGCCGGGCTGGATGTAACCGCCAGCCGGTCGTGCCGGCCGCTGGCCGGCGCGACCTGGCGTTACACTCTGCGCATGGCTATTGCCCCTGCCCCACGGTCACCGAAGAAGCGCGCGCCCCTGTATGAAGAGGTGGCCGAACACGTGCGCGAACGCATCTACGATTACCGGCTGCCGCCGGGAGAATGGATCGACGAGCCTGCGCTATGCGAAGAACTGGGCATCAGCCGCACGCCCCTGCGCGAGGCGCTGAAGCTGCTGGCGGCAGAAGGTCTGGTGCAGATCGATGCCGGCCGTGGCAGCCGGGTCACGCGGCTCACCCTGGAAGACCTCAACCAGCTGTTCCCGGTGATGGCGATGTTGGAAGGCCGCTGCGCGCATGAGGCGGTGAAGCACATCGACGACGCCGGCGTGCAGCAGCTGGAAGACCTGCATGCGGCGATGGAAACCGCAGCAGCCGAGGGCAACATCGCCGAGTATTACCGCAACAACTACCTGATCCACGAGACCGTGCAGCATTACGCCGGCAACCCGTGGCTGATCCGTATCACCCACGATCTGCACCGCATCCTGAAGATGCATCGCGGCCGCCAGTTGCTGACCCCCGGCCGCACCGCGCAGTCGCTGGCCGAACACCGCGAGCTGATGGAGTGCTTCCGCCGCCGCGACGCGCTGGCTGCCGAACGCACCATGGAACGCCATCTGCTGAGCCAGGGCCAGGCACTGGCCGCCTATGTGGCGGCGGGCGGGCTGTTGAACGTGCCGGCGCCGTTGCCGACCGAAGGCGGCGGCTGAGCTGTTGGGGTTGCCGGGCCCCCGCCGGCCCACCCCCGGCGTGGCCGGGGGGGGGGTGGGGCGGGCGCGGGCGCGGCCCCCCCCCGCCCCCCCCACCCCCGCACCTCCCCTGGGGTGGGGAGGCCGGCCCGCGGCCCGGCACCCTGGGACGTCCCATCAATCGCCGCCACCGCAGCTGCCGCCGTCACCCCCGCCACCATCACTGCTGCAGTCGGCGCTGCTGTGGTTGTGATGGCTGTGGCTGTCACTGGCATAACCACCTGAGCTGTCGTAGATTGCGCCACCATCCCCCCGGCTCCCCGAACCATCGGCCGTGGCCACCGCCATGCACAGGATCGCGCCGACCAGCGGCAGCAGCCAGACCAGCAGCAGCTGCACCGTGCGGCCCCCGGCCGACAGGCCGTCGCGCTGCGCAACCACCACGGTGGCCACTACGTTCAGGACCAGCACCAGCAGGACCAGCAGTACGGCGAGGATCAGCATAGGGAGGCTCCGTGCCTGGACGGGGGCATTATGGCCTGCCACCCCGGCAATGGCCCTGCCTGTCATGAAGATGGGACAATGTAGGGCGCGCCGGCCTGCCCCGTGGCCGCCGGCGCCCCCGCACCACACGGAAGAAGAAGAACAACAACATGCTGAAAGTCATTTTCGATACCGACCCGGGCGTCGACGACGCCCTGGCCCTGCTGTACCTGCACAAGCACGCCCAGATCGACCTGATCGGCGTCACCACCACCTTCGGCAATGCCTCGGTGGAGTCGACCACGCACAACGCGCTGTACCTGAAGCAGGCCTGGGGCTTTGCCGCCCCGGTTGCGCGCGGCGCCGAAGGCCCGCTGCAGCCGGAAGCCACTCCGGAAGCCTGGCCGGTGCACATCCACGGCCACAACGGGCTGGGCAACCACCCGGTGCCGGCCCACCTGGACGTGGCTGCCGATGCGCGCCCCGCCCACCAGCTGATCATCGACCTGGTCCGCGCCCATCCGGGCGAAGTGACGCTGGTCGCGGTCGGCCGCATGACCAACCTGGCCCTGGCCCTGCAGCAGGCCCCGGACATCGCCGGCCTGGTGCGCGGCGTGGTGATCATGGGCGGCGCCTTCCACGTCAACGGCAACATCACCCCGGCCGCCGAGGCCAACATCTGGGGCGATGCCGAAGCCGCCGACGTGGTGTTCACCGCCAGCTGGCCGGTTACCGCGATCGGCCTGGACGTGACCACCCGCGTGGAAATGGACCGTGACGGCCTGGATACGCTGGCTGCGATCGGCGGTGCCGATGCCGAGCTGGTGCGTGCGCTGTCTCAGGATTACGTGGACTTCTACCTGCAGGCCGGCCACAAGGGCATGGTCGTGCATGACTGCTGCGCCTGCATCGCGCTGACCCGCCCGGAACTGTTCCAGTTCGAGCGCGCCAGCGTGCGCGTGGCCACCGACGGCGTGGCCCGCGGCATGACCATTCCCAAGCCGGAAGGCCTGGCATTCGGCCCCAGCGTGTGGGACGGCCACGTGGTGCAGTCGATTGCCATCGGCGTGGATGCGGCCGCGGTACTGGCCGACATCGAGCAGACCCTGAAGGTCTGACCGGCTAGCGCTTGGCCCTGCCCGGGACCGTCTCGGGCAGGGTCCACAGCACCGGCAGCACCAGCACCGCCACCAGCGCGATCATCGCACCCGGTGCCGCTGCCCAGCCGCTGCGCTCCACCCACCATTGCGCCAGCCATGGCGTTGCTCCGCCGAAGAAGGCGGTGGCCATGGTCACCCCCAGTGCCAGCCCGCTGACCCGGCCTTCGCCGGGGAACTGCTCGGCGGTGGCCGGCGCCGCCACCGCGCTCACGCCACCGGCCACGCAGGCCAGCAGCACCGCGGCCAGCGCGATGCCCAGCGGCGTCGCCTGCGCCATCCAGGCGAACAGGGACAGCGGCAGCAGCGCTGCCAGCAAGGTCAGGCCCAGCAACATCGGCCGCCGCCCGACGCGGTCGGACAATGCACCACACAGTGGCGTGATCGCAATCACCGCCACCGCCGCAATCGTCGACAGCCACAGCGCGTCACCTTCGTCATGACCCTGCGCATGCAGGAATGCCGGCACATAGGTGATACCGACGTAGTAAGTGATCGAGCCCAGCGCAGAGATCGCGAAGGTGCGTGCCACCGCCAGCGGATGGTTGCGCAGTACATGGCGAAGCGGCGTGGCCGGGATGCTGCCCTCGCGGCGCTGACGCTCGAACTCCGGCGACTCATGCATGCCCGAGCGTGCGACCAGGATCACCAGTGCGAGCCCGGCACCGACGAAGAACGGAATACGCCAGCCCCAGCTGTCCAGCTGCGCGGTGGGCAGCAGCGCAACCGTAACCGCCGAAATCGCCACCGCCAGCAGCGCCCCCACTTCACTGGCCGCCGATGCCAGCGAGGTCACCAGGCCACGTCGCCGCGCCGGTGCGCTTTCCAGCAGGTACGCCACCACCCCGGTGTACTCACCGCCCACCGAAAACGCCATCACGCAGCGCAGTACCAGCAGCAGCACGCCCGCCGTGGTACCTGCCGTGGCCGCTGTCGGCAGCAGTGCGGTGGCCAGCATCGCCGCTGCCATCAGGGCCATCGACGCGAGCAGCATCCAGCGCCGACCCAGCCGGTCGCCCAGGTGGCCGAAGCACAGCGCGCCCAGCGGGCGCATCAGGTAGGACACTGCGAAGCCGGCCAGGGTGACCAGCAGCGCCTGCTCGCCACCGCCGAAAAACACACGCGACAACACCGTGGCGAAGTACAGGTACAGGGTGAAGTCGTACCACTCCACCACCGTGGACAGGCCCGCCACCCACATCGAGCGCTGCCGCGCCGCGGTCATTTCATTCATGGCGGAAGGGTGTCACGCGCGGGGTGATGGCGCGGTGCACCTGCCAACCGGGGTCAGAGCCCTTTGCCGGTGGCAAAGGACTCTGATACCAACCATCAGCCCGGCAGCTGCAGCTCCGCCCGCAGACCGCCGCCCTCGCGGTTGTGCAGCCGCAGTGAGCCGCCCAGCGACTGCGCCAGCTGCACCGCGATGGCCAGGCCCAGGCCGGTGCCGCCGGTATCGCGGTTGCGCGAGCTTTCCAGCCGATGGAACGGTGCCAGCACCGCCTGCAGCTGGTTCTCCGGGATACCCGGGCCACGGTCGGAAATACGGATCCATATCCTGCCAGCCTCATCACGGCCGGCTTCGATCTCGGCGGCACCGGCGTAGCGCACTGCGTTGTCGACCAGGTTGCCGACCACCCGTCGCAGCGGCTGCGGCCAGGTCTGCACGATCAGTCCAGCGGGTGCGCCGCCACTGACCGGCTTGCCCATGTCCTCGTAGTCGCCGACCACACTGGCCAGGAATGCACCCAGGTCCATCGACACCGGCGTACCACTGGCGATGTGGCTGCTGCGCGCATAGGCCACGCCTTCCCGCACCAGTTGCCCAAGGTGGTCGAGGTCGGCCAGCAGGCGCTGCTGGGTGCTGTCTTCAGGCAGGGTCTCCACCCGAAGCTTCATGCGCGTGATGGGGGTCTGCAGGTCATGCGAGATCGCTGCAAGGATCTGCAGGCGCTCACTGACATGGCCACGAATGCGTGCCTGCAGCGCGTTGAGTGCGGCCGCCGCACCGCCTACTTCCACAGGGCCATCTTCAGGCAGTGCCGGTCCGTCGTTGCCCGGCTGCAGCTGTTCCACCGCACGCGACAGCTGCTGCAACGGGCGCATGGCCAGGCGCACTGCCAGCCATGCGCACACCAGCAGCAGCGCCAGCTGCACAAGCAGTACGGCGGGCAGCCAGCGTGCCAGCGGCAGGCCCGACGGGGTGACTTCAATGGTCAACGGCGTGCCGTCGTGCAGGCGCAGTTCGACCTCGAAGCGCTCCGGCAAACGAGCTACCTGGCGCGCCTGCAGCGGATAGCGGTGCTGCAGGCTGTCGTCGATGATCGCAGTGACCTGGCGTGCACGATCGGTCTGCAGCCCGGGCCCGGCCGTAGCCGGGCGCAGCAGGTAACGGTAGGTGCGCCGCTCCAGCCGCGGCACCCAGGCGTCGCGCTGCTCTGCGGGCAGGTGCTCCAGCAGCGCGACACTCACTGCCACATCCTCATCCAGGTTGCGCAGCATCATGCTGCGGGTGGATTGGTAGCGTTCGAAGAACAGCAGGCCGAAGGACAGCGCGTGGGCCAGCGCCAGTCCGCCCAGCAGCACCAGCAGCAGCCGCGCCGACAGCGTGCGCGGCCAGCGTGGACGGCGTGCGCCGGTGTTCATTCGTCCGGCCCCAGCAACTGCACCGGCACGCTGAACACATAGCCTTCGCTGCGCACGGTCTTGATGTAGGTCGGCTCGCGTGCGTCGTCACCCAGGCGCTGCCGCACGCGGCTGACCAGCAGGTCGATCGAGCGGTCGAACAGTTCGGCATCGCGGCCCTGGGTGAGGCTGAGCAGCTGGTCACGGCTGAGCACGCGATTGGCGTGATCGAGGAACACGCGCAACAGGCGGAACTCGGCACCACTGAGCGGATACGCGGTGTCCTGTGCATCCAGCAGATGGCGCGCGGTGGTATCCAGGCGCCAGGCACCGAAAGCCAACTGGCGGCCGGCTTCGCTCACCTGCAGGTTCGGCGGCAGCATCTGTGTGCGACGTATCACTGCATTGATGCGTGCCAGCAGTTCGCGCGAGGAAAAGGGCTTGGTCACGTAATCGTCGGCGCCCATTTCCAGGCCGATGATGCGATCGGTCTCGTCGTCGCGGGCGGTCAGCAGCACCACCGGCACCGCACGATGCTTGCCGGCGCGCAGGTTGCGGCACAGGCTCAGGCCGTCCTCGCCCGGCATCATCACGTCCAGCACCACCAGATCCACCGCGTGGGTGTCCATCAGCGCGCGCATGGCCCGGCCGCCGTCGGCCTGGCTCACGCGCAGGCCGTTGCGTTGCAGGTAGTCGGCCAGCATCTGGCGGATCTCACTGTCATCGTCGACGACAAGGATGTGCGGTACAGGATTCATTGCGTTCTCGATGAAGGCAGGGGGCAGCGCCGCGCGGCGCCGCCATGGTAGCGCGGCTCAGGGGCTGGCCAGCAGGCGCTGGATCTCGCTTTCGGTACGTGCGTAGTCGCCCTCGCCGTAATGGCGATAGACCACCCTCCCCTGCCGGTCGAGCAGGTACAGTGCCGGCCAGAAGCGGTTGCCCCAGGCATTCCAGATCCGGAACTGGTTGTCCTGCACCACCGGCCAGGTGATGTCCAAGCGGCCGATGGCCCTGCGCACGTTGCCGGGCAGGCCCTCATAGGCGAACTCCGGCGTATGCACGCCGATCACCTGCAGGCCCTGCGACGCGTAGCGTGCATGCCACTGGTGAACATACGGCGCCACATTGAGGCAGTTGCTGCAGGTGTAGGTCCAGAACTCGACCAGTACCACCTGCCCCCGCAACTGCTTCAGTGTCATCGGTGGGCTGTTGTGCCAGGGCCCGCCACCGCCGAACCCCGCCTTCGGTGCTGCGTCGAGCGGCTGCGCGCCGGCCTCGGCGCCGGGCCATGCCAGCAGCAACGCCGCTCCACCCAGCAGGCCCAGCAGCAGGGGCAGTGCATACCCTCGTAGCGCGGCCATCGCTCAGCCCCCCTGCTCGGCCAGCGGCAGTTCGGCCGGCTTCACGCCTGCCGCCTCCAGGATGCTGTCGGCCACCTGCGCCGGATGCGAAAGCAGCGACACGTGGCTGCTGCCGATCGATTGCAGCTGCGCACCAATGCGCTTTGCAGTGGCGGCCTGCAGCTGCGGCGACAGCATGCGATCGTCGCGGCTGAGCACGTACCAACTTGGCTTGCTGCGCCATGCCGCAACGTTCACCACCTCGCCCAGCGCGCTGGCCTTCAACGGGACCTGCGTGCTGTACAGCAGTGCGGCCGACTTCTTCATCACGTCCGGCGCGAAGTCCTGGGCGATGGCATCAGCGGGCAACGTCAGGTAGCCATCCCTTTCCTGCAATCGGGCCAGGCCCGGACCGACCGGGAAACCTTCGCCCTGTTGCGCCGAAGACTGCCCTGCATCCGGTGCGAACGCCGCCACGTACACCAGCGCCTGCACCTTCGGGTCATCGCCCGCCTCGGTGATGACCGTACCGCCCCAGCTGTGGCCGACCAGCACTACCCTGCCGGGCGCGGCGGCAATGGCGCGACGGGTGGCGGCGACATCGTCGGCCAACGAGGTGAGCGGATTCTGTACGGCCACCACCGGCAGCTTCCAGTCATGCAGGGTGCTGATGACCCTGTTCCAGCTGGAGCCATCGGCGAAGGCGCCGTGCACCAGGATGACGGTGGGCGGTGCAGCGGTATCGGCCTGGGTAGCGAAGGCGAAGGAGGGGGCGGCGGCGCCGGCAAGGGCGAGAGCGGCGGCAAGCAACGAGCTACGGATCATGGGTGGCACTCCGGTGTTGGGAGTGGCCATTTCCGCTTGCCGGTGTATCGGCGCTGTTTCTCCGCGGCGCAGAGTTGTACCGGACTGTAGGGCGCAGGCGTGTTTCTACAGTGGGATACATTCGGGCGCCGCGCCCGGCCAGGCACTACCGGGTGGAAATCGTTCCCCGCGCGCGGGCGCGCAACGCCCCGATGTGCATCAACGCATCATCTTTGTATCTGACTGTAGGAAACCCCGGCCGCGGCCACAGTCGCTGACAAAACCCCGGGCAACGGCACACGTTGCCGATACCTGCGCCGCCTGAAATGGCCTCCATCGACCACTGGCCCGCAGGACACCACCATGATCAGCACCGCCTCTTCCGTGTATACCCCCCGCCTGGACGCCGTCGGCCGCTGGCTCTCGCCCTTGGCGCTGCGCGCCCTGCTGGCCTGGGAGTTCTTTGAATCCGGCCGCGAAAAGCTGGGTGGCCAGAACTGGTTCGCCGACCTGGAAGGCCGCTTCCCCTTCCCGTTCTCCACTCTGCCCGCGTCGCTGAACTGGCAGCTGGCCACCTGGCTGGAACTGGTGGGTGCGGTGATGCTGCTGCTCGGCCTGGCCACGCGCTCGGTGGCTTATGTGTTCTGGGTGCTGACCGTGGTCGCCATCGCCGCCGTGCACTGGCCCGACCAATGGAACGGCCTGGGCGAACTCTGGCAGGGCTATGCAATCACCGACCAGGGCTACGGCAACTTCAAGCTGCCGCTGCTGTTCCTGGCCATGCTGCTGCCACTGATCCTCAACGGCGGTGGCGCACTCAGCGTCGACCGGCTGCTGGCCGGCTCACAGCCCGCCCCCGTTGGCAATGACGGCCTGGGCTGGGGCGTCAGCCTGATCGCCCTGCTGCTGCCGGTTGCCGCGCTGCTGCCCGGCATCGGCTTCGGCGGTGCCCTGCTCGGCGGTGTGCTGCTGCTGGGCCATCTGCTGCGTCGTCGCCGCAGCGCCTGATCTGATCTGCCTTTTCCCACGCGCCTCTTTCCGTCGCCTGTTCGGCGGCGTCCATCCCGCACGCCCCGCGTGCATTCCCAAGGAGTCACCACCATGTCCGTCTCGACCAAGAACACCCCCTCCTCCCGCCTGCCGCGCATCGGTGCCATCGGCATCGCCCTGGCCGGTGGCCTGCTGCTGGCCGGCCAGGCCGCGGCGATCCAACCGCTGGCGATCAGTGCGGTGGCCATGAGCGCCGCCGCCGAAGGCAAGTGCGGTGAAGGCAAGTGCGGGGCCAGCAAGGCCACCACCGGCAAGCCCGCCGGCAAGGCCAGGGTCGCCGAGGGCCAGTGTGGCGAAGGCAAGTGCGGCGACGCCTCGTTTGCCCGCACCGACCGTGACCACGACGGCCGGGTCTCGCGTGCCGAGTTCAACGCTGTGGCCGCCAAGCGTGCCGCCGAGTTCGACCGCATCGACACCGACCACGACGGCTACATCAGCGAGCAGGAGGCGCACGACTACCTGCGCAGCGTCTACACCGCCAACGGCAAGCCGATGCCGAAGGGCCTGTTCTCCCGCGTTGCCGATTGATCGACGTTCAACCGGCGCCGCCTCCAGGGCGGCGCCCTCTCCGGAGTATCCGTGATGCCCCTGCCCCTGCCTTCCAATGCCGCCGGTCTTGGCCTGCGCCGTGGCCTGATCGACGAACTGCTGGCCATGCCGGCCGGTGCCATCGACTTCCTCGAAGTTTCGCCCGACAACTGGATCGGCGTCGGCGGTGCACACGGTGCAGCGCTGCGCAGGTTGAGCGAACGCCACCCCCTGACCTGCCATGGCCTGTCGCTGTCGCTGGGCGGTCCTGATCCGCTGGACCGCACCCTGCTGGCACAGACCCGTACCTTCCTCGACCTGCACCAGGTGCAGCTGTACAGCGAACACCTGAGCTACTGCGCCGCCGGCGGCCATGTCTACGACCTGCTGCCGCTGCCGTTCACCGCCGAGGCTGTCCACCACGTCGCCGGGCGCATCGCCCAGGTGCAGGACATGCTGGGCCGACGCATCGCAGTCGAGAACATCTCCTACTACGCCGTTGCCGGCGCGGACATGAGCGAGATCGACTTCATCAACGCCGTGCTCGCCGAAGCCGACTGCGACCTGCTGCTGGACGTCAACAACGCCTTCGTCAACGCCTGCAACAACGGCTACGACGCCTTCGAATTCCTGGCCCGCGTGCCGTCCCACCGTGTCGCCTCGCTGCATGTAGCCGGCCACTTCGATGAAGACGATGGCTTCAAGATCGACACCCACGGCGCGCCGGTGAAAGGCATGGTCTGGGCGCTGCTGCGCGAGGCCTATGCGCGGGTGGGCGTGCGCCCCACCCTGCTCGAGCGCGACTTCAACTTCCCGCCACTGGCCGAGTTGCTGGCCGAGGTTGCGCAGATCCGCCAGGCACAGGCTGAGGCACGTTGGCCCGAGGTGGCCCATGGCTGAGTCACTGGCCACACTGCAACGGCGTTGGGCCGACCATGTGCGCGACCCTGCAATGGCCGCACCCGATGGCGTCGAGGCGCGCCGGTTGGCGGTGTACCGCCGCCTGTGCATCGACAGCCTGGACACCCTGCTGGCTGGCACCCTGCCACGCCTGCAACACCAGTTGGGCACGCCGCGCTGGCGCGACACGGTCGAGCACTACTACGCCCGCCACACCTGCCACACCCCGTTGTTCCCACAGATCGCTGGCGAATTCGCGGCCTGGCTGGCAGTGCAGGACACACTGGCACTGCCGGCCTGGGCAGCGGAACTGGCGCACTACGAGAGCACGCAGCAGTCGCTGCACATTGAAGCCCGTGGCGCCGGGCAATCGCTGCACTGCACGCCCCTGGACAGTGATGTGCTGGCGATTTCGCCGCAGGTGCGGGTACTTGGCTACCAGTGGCCGGTACATGAGGGCGAGGTGCTGGCGCCGGTGCTGGATGCAGCTCCCACGCTGCTACTGATGCGCCGCATGCCCGATTTCAGACTGCAGGTCGAGGAACTGGCCCCGCTGGCCTATACGCTGCTATCGGTCTTCGGCGATCACGGCACACGTGTGGATGACGTGTTGCAGACCGTGGCTGAAGCACATGGTGTCGCGCCGGATGAACTGCGTGCGGCCTGCATTCCAGTGCTGCGCGACCTCTGCACGGCAGCCGTTCTGGTTGCGTCGACTGATCCCCGGGAACGCCGGCCAGGGGCCGGCACTACCCCCTCTCCATTCTTCGAGGCCTGACCATGACCGTTTCCAACACGTCCTTCCTGCACGGCTGGCGCCTGTTCGTAGCCATCAGCGTGGTCCTGATCGCGTTCGCACTGACCGCCTTCGCCCTGCATCCCGATGCAGCCGAAGGCAGCCGGGCGGCGATCCGGGTCACTGCACGCACATCGTTCCTGCTGTTCCTGGCGGCGTTCACGGCATCGTCGTTCGCCAGCCTGCTGCCCGGCCCGTTCACTCGTTTCCTGCTGCGCGAACGGCGCATCATCGGCCTGTCCTTCGCGTTCTCGCACCTGCTGCACGCAATCGCCATCACCAGTTTCGGCATCCTCAACCCGGCGTTCTGGCCAGCACGCTCAGCGCTGGCCAACCTCCCGGGCACGGTGGGTTACATCGCCATCCTGGCGCTGGCCATCACCTCGCACCAAGGGCTCGCCCGGCGCATGGGACCCACCGCCTGGCGTCGCCTGCACGTAACCGGCATGTGGATCATCGCGGCGGTGTTTACCTACTCGTACTTCAAGCGCGTGCCGGGCAACTTCTGGTATGCGGTGCCGTCGGCGCTGCTGTTCACCGCCTTCGTGGTGCGCTGGATCGCCAAGCGGGCACAAGCACTGCGTCGAAGTGCGCATCCGCGGCCGCCGCTGCGGGCGGCCTGACGGGCCGGGGTCAGTTCCCTTTGCCAAAGGCGAAGGGAACTGACCCCATCATGCCGCCCCATCAGCCGTCGCGTGTGGCGCGATAGGCAGCGTAGGCATCGAGAATCCCCTGCAGCCGCGCGCGTTGCTTCGCCCCCATGGATACCCGTTGCACGCGCTTCAGCAGCGTCTTCCACATGTACCCGGAACGGAAGAAGTATGGCCGCACTTCGAGGAAGGTCAGCGCGACGTCCAGCGTATTCGGGTCATCCTCCGCCAGCCGTCTCAACGCGTTGGCATAGCCACCCGGAAATGCCAGCCGCTCGTAGTGCAGGTGGAATTCCGCACAGGCCGCAGCGTGCCGTGCCCGCTCCTCCGGCCCACGCCAACGTGCACCCGCGGTATCGCGGATCACCTGGCGGAGCCGGTTGATGTCATCGGCATTGGCGCGGATCAGGCGTTCCATCGGTGCACGGGGATGGGCCACGGGACTTTCCAGATTTGCCAGCGGTCAGATCCCTTCCCAAAAAGGGAAGGCATCTGCCCCCACTTCCGGGTCACGGCGCGCGGCGCAGCGTCACCAGGGTGATCTCCGACGGCACGCCGATGCGCGCCGGGAAACCCGCCCAGAGGCCTGCACCATTGCTCACGTACAGGGTCATGCCATCCACGTCGTAGCGACCGGAGACATAGCCACCGTTGGCCCGCTTCACCAGCTGGTCCATGCCGATGATCTGCCCGCCATGGGTATGCCCGGACAGCTGCAGCTTCACGCCACGCGCGGCCGCCTCACGTGCATTGCGCGGGCGATGGTCGAGCAGGATCACGGGGGCAGATGGATCAGCCCCCGCCAGCGCAGCACCCAGGTCCGGCAGCGGCAGGCCGTAGCGTGCGGCCACCGGGTCGGTAACCCCGGCGATGGTCAGCGCCGCATCACCGCGCCGCACCTGCAGGTGGCTGTTCTCCAGCACCTGCATGTGCAGCGCGCGGAACGCCTGCATCCACGCCTGGTACTGCGCGTAATACTCGTGATTGCCGGTGATGGCAACGACGCCATCCGGCGCCCGCAGGTCCGCGAGTGGGCGCGCGTCGTCACGGCGGGCCTCGACACTGCCGTCGATCAGATCACCGGTGATCACGATCAGGTCCGGCGCCAGTGCGTTGCTCTCATCCACGACCTTGCGCACCCAGTCGCCGGTCAGCAGGCGGCTGGCATGGATGTCGGTGAGCTGCAGCACGCGATAGCCGTCGAACGCGGCCGGCAATCCGGCGATGCTCACCTCGATCTGACGGGGCGTGGGCACTGCCATGCCCTGGCTGACACCATGACCACTGACCAGCAGGGCCAGCACGCCGGCCACCGGTCGCAGACGCCGCGCGCGCAATGCGGCTACCGCGCGAGGCCAGCGCGACAGCCGCGAAAGCAGCAGGCCGGCGTCCAGCACCAGCATCACCAGCGCCAGCAGCAATACGGCGGTCGAGCCGGTGGCCAGCGTGGCGATGGCCAGCTTCGGGATCTCGGGCGAGGCCATCGTGCCCCAGAAGGTGGCGACGATGCGCAGCTGCACGGCAACCCCCACCAGCAGCACCGACAGCACGACCTTCAATGCGGCGGGCATGCGCAGTGGCCAGAACAGGCGCCAGGCCACATACAGGCCCATCAGGAAACCGATCGTACTCAGCACTGCAACCATCCTGGAAAGAACGCGGGTCCGCCATGGTGACGGTTGCCGGCAGTGTTGTGTAGCGGAAAGTGGGTCAAGCCATTCCGCCGAGGCGTTGCACCCGCAGGCGGGCGATGCGGCGCTTCTCCATCGCCAGCACGGTGATGCGCACGCCGGCCACCTCCACCGCATCGCCGATGTCCGGCAGGCGGCCCAGCTGCTCCAGCACCAGGCCGGAGATGGTCATGTAGTCGGCACTGCGCGGCAGCGACACCCCCGCCAGACGCTGCAGATCATCCACGGTCAGCGCACCGTCGGCCTCCCACTGATCCTCTCCCTGCGCGACCACGCCATAGCGCTCGTCCTGGGTATCGACCAGGTCGCCGGCAATCGCCGCCAGCAGGTCGTTGGCGGTCACCAGGCCCTCCACGCTGCCGTACTCGTCCACCGCCACGGCCAGCGGCACCGGGTGCTGGCGGATCAGTTCCAGCGCCTGCAAAGCACTGGCACTGGACAGCACGTACTGCGGCTCACGCAGGTTGCCTTCCAGCTGCAGCGGCTTGCCCTGCAGCAGGTCAGCCAGCACGTCCCGGCTCTGCACCACGCCACGCAGGCTGTCCAGGTCACCCTCGCAGACCAGCAGGCGGGTATGCGGCGACGCCACCAGGCGCGCCACCACGTCCTCCTGCCCACGTGCCAGGTCGATCCACTGCACGTCGGCACGCACGGTCATCACGCTCGACACCGGGCGATCGGCCAGGCCCAGCACGCTGCGGATCATCTCGTGTTCGGCCGGCTGCAGGCGATCATCGGCGTCCACCTGCTCGTCCACGCCTTCGCTGTCGTGGCCGTTCGCCGGACGCGCGCCCAGCATCCTCAGCACGGCGTCGGCGGTACGCTGGCGGAACGGCTGGCGGCGCTCGTTGCGCTCGCGATTGAAGCGCACCCACTGGTTGAACGCTTCGACCAGGATCGAGAAGGCAATGGCCGCGTACAGGTACCCCTTCGGGATCTTGTAGCCCAGGCCTTCGGCCACCAGGCTGAAACCGATCATCAGCAGGAAGCCCAGGCACAGCACCACCACCGTGGGATGCTTGTTGACGAAGCGGGTCAGCGGCTTGCTGGCCACCAGCATCAGCGCCATCGCGATGGTCACGGCGGCATACATCACGCCCAGGTTGTCGACCATGCCCACCGCGGTGATCACCGAGTCCAGCGAGAACACCGCGTCGAGCACCACGATCTGTGCCACCACCATTGCGAAGCTGGCGTAGACCTTCTTGCCATCCTCGTGGTGCTCGCGGCCTTCCAGCCGTTCGTGCAGCTCCATGGTGCCCTTGAACAGCAGGAACAGGCCACCACCCAGCAGGATCAGGTCACGCCCGGAGAAGCTGTGGTCGAACAGCGTGAGCAGCGGCTCGGTCAGTTTCATGATCCACGCCAGCGCCGCCAGCAGCACCAGCCGCATCAGCAGCGCCAGTGCCAGGCCGATCACGCGCGCGCGGTCGCGCTGGTGCGGCGGCAGCTTGTCGGCAAGGATCGCGATGAACACCAGGTTGTCGATGCCGAGAACGATCTCCAGCACGACCAGGGTTGCAAGGCCCATCCATATCGAGGGGTCAGCCAACCATTCCATTTCAGGTCCGTTTCGTCAGTAGGCAAGGGAAAAGAGCAGACATTCAATCGGCGTCCTGCGCCTGCGCCGGGTCATGCCCGAGCAGGTCGCCGGGCGTGCACTGCAGCTCGCGGCAGATCGCATCAAGCGTGGAAAAGCGGATGGCACGCGCCTTGCCGGTTTTCAGGATCGACAGGTTCGCCAGGGTGATGTCGATGCGCCCGGCCAGCTCGGACAGGGTCATGCCCCGTTCCTGCAGCATGCGGTCCAGGGTGATGACGATCGCCATCAGATGACACCGTCGAGGTCATCGCGCATCGCTGCGCCCACGGCGAACACGCGTGCAAGCACGAACAGCATCAGCACCGCCACCAGGCCGGTGATCGACATGCCTCCGCCCACCTCCATCCAGGTGAAGTCCGGGCCCATCCAGGCCGCGTAGGCGCCGATCAGGATCGACAGCAGCTCCATCGCCAGCATCAGCCACGCCATGCGTTGCAGGCGCTGTGCATTGGCGTGGGTGAACGGCCGTTCGCGCGCCGCCGATTTCAGCAGCCGCGACAGATGGCGCAGGAACATCAGGCACAGCACCAGCAGCGCGACGATCGCTCCCAGGCCCAGGCAGAAATGCAGGAACAGGTCGTTGCCGTGCGCGGCGGCGGCCTCGGCGTCATGCACGCTGTCGAGCAGCCAGCGACGGTCGTGAGCAACAAGCGGCACAGCCAGCAGTGCGGCCAGGATGCCCAGCCAGCACATCGCCCGGACGGCCTGTACGGCGGCCTGGGCCAGGGTGAACAGGCCTCGCGCGGGTCTGGCGCGGGCGGGACGAGCGGTCAAGCGGCCTCCGGCATTGGGGTGGCTACGCCGCCCCGGGTGGATTTATCGATAAACGATATACCAGATCCCGCGTAGAAGGCTGAATCGCGCTGGCTGGTCCCGATCAGGGCCCAGGCGTGCTCTGCTCCAGCATCGCTTCGCCCGGCGTCACCGAAGCCATCGCCTGCACGCCGGCCTCGGCCGCCTGTCGCGTGACCAGCCGGAAGCGCGCCTGCAGCTTGGATTGCCCCGGCGTGGCCCAGCCGTACTGGATCGCCACCTGGTCGGCCGACAGCGGCCCTCGGCCCGGGAGCGAGCGCGCCTGCAGCGGCTTCGGTGCCGCCTGCACCAACCGGGCGAACCCCTTCTGCACGACCGCCGCGTCGGCCTTTTCGGCGTAGACCGTACACGTGCCATCGTCAGCCCAGCTCACCGCATAGCGGCCACTGGCCAGGGGCACCATCCAGGCCACGCCCGATTGCCCCTGCAACAGCGTTGCGGCTTCGGCGGGCTGCAGCGGCGACAGGCCATTGGACTCCATCAGCGACTGCAACCGCGCCGGGGCCCCGATGTGCTGCATGCAGGCGGTATCGAACAACTCGCTGAAGGCGTCCTGCGCCGGGGCCTTGGCCTTGGCTGCGCGCGCAGGCGGCGCCACCACCAGGGCAGGCAGCAGGGCCAGGACCAGCCAGGAGACAGGGCGCATCGGAACTCCACGGTACGGAAATCAGCGGGGAGGATGGCAAAGCCCAGGCGTGCCACGCAACGGGTCATGGCTTGACAGCCGCCACCGGCGGGAGGAGTATCAGTTAACGAATTAGTTAATTAGCTCGCCATGGACCGCATCTTCGAAGCCCTTGCCTCCACCGCCCGCCGGCAGATCCTGGCCTATCTCAGCGCCGGTGAGCTCAGCGCGGGCGAGCTGGCCGAGCGCTTCGACTTCAGCAAGCCGGCGTTGTCCAGCCACCTGCGCATCCTCGAGGAAGCCGGACTGATCGAACGCGAGAAACGCGGCCAGTTCGTGTACTTCAGGCAGGTACCCGACCGTTTGGCCAACACGTTGTTCTCGTGGGCGGCCGAAGTCTGCCCTGTCGGCGGCCCGCTCAAGCGTGAAGCCCGCGCCCGCCGCAAGTCCCCCGCCCGCTGATCCGCCTCGCCAAGGAGCATGACGATGCCTGGTTCGACCCGCGATCGCCGTTCGTTTCCAGCAGTGCAGCTTCCGGCACAGGACGGCGGCAGTCCGACCGAAGTCACCCTGATCGCGCAGCTCGGCATCGGTGCCGGTGACGGGCTGGTGAGTGACGCCGGCCAGCGTCAGCGCCACCACCCGGCGTTCATCGATGCGTTGGATGAACCTTCGGCGCGACTGGGTGGCATGCACCTGCAGCACGGGGATGCCTCCTCGCTGTACAGCTTCACCGTCGGTGCCGGTGGCCACCCGTTTCATCGCCATGCAGGCCCGCGCATGTTCACCGCCATCGCCGGCAGCGCGGGAGCCGAGCTGCGTTTCGCCACCGCCTCCGACACGCAGCTGGCAGCAGATCCTGGTGCCTTCGCGCGCACGCTTCGGCGCATCCGCATCCCACCGGACTGCCTGTTTACCGTGCGCTTCGGCGGCGGCACCTGGCACCAGTTCGCGTCGAACCATCCTGCACATCCAGCGCTGTTCGCGTTGTCCTGCCACAGCAATGAACTGGCCGGCGCGATGAGCGAGCAGGCGCGTGCACAGGTGCAACGCAATGCCGCCGATATCCCCAGCCTGACCGAGGTGCTTCCGGAACCGCACTGGCCTTCAGGCACCTCGCTTGCGGCGGCACCGCTGTTGCAACTGTCGCTGCAGGCGGCGCCTCCCAGCCTGTGCGCACACCTGTGCGCGCGTACCCGTGCCCTGCTCGGCCCGCTGCGCCGCATCCCCATGCGGCCGCTGCGCGGGTTCGTCGAACGTGCCACACCGGCCTATCCCATCCATTCGCGGCCCGCCGCCACCGATGGCCTGCTGACCACAGCGCTTCCGCACAGCCACTACCAGGACCTGACCACCCTGTGCCTGGAACCCTCGCAGGTGGCCTATCGTTCCGCATCGGCACTGCTGGCCGAAGTACTGGAGGGCTTCCTGCGCAATCCACCCAGCGGCGTAGGCCATCTGATGGCGCTGCGAAACCGACTGGTGGCGCCGTTGCGGTTGCGCACGTCGCCGCTGGGATGCCCGGTGTCGTCATTGCTGTCGACCGATCGCAGCCGGTTGTTCGCTGGTCGATTTCCGGTGCTGGATTCGCACATCGATACGCAGGACAACGACGCCGAAGTCCTGCTCGGCGCCGACGATCGGCACCTGCGTTTCCGCAGCAGCGTGCGCGTGCAGCGGCGTAGCGATGGACATGTCGAGATCAGCCTGGGCTCACGCGTGCAGACCCTCAATGCGTTCGGCGGCATGTACATGGCACTGATCGACGCCGGGCACCGGCACTATGTCGCGCCGGCACTGCTGCGGCGTGCGGTGGAGCACGCCTTGGCACCGGAACTGGCCAATCTTGGGGATCCGGCAGCACACCCTGCGCACTGCTGACCCCGGAACACGATGCGCCGGGCGCTGCGCGGTTCCGGTCAGATCACGATTTCGCCCTCGTCCTCGCCATCCCAGTAGTGGATGCGGCTGGCGCGCACGTGAATCAGCACCAGTCCCGGTGTATCCACGCCCTGTTCGAACCATCGCTCCAGGTCCTTCACCCAGTGCTGGCTCATCGTAGCGCGGTCGCGCACCAGCGCTGCCCTCCCCTGCATGTGCACGAACAACGGTGGCTTGCCCAGCAGCGACTTGCTGCCGGAAAAACCCAGCGCGACGGCGGGGTCAGCTTCAATCTCGCGCACCATGTCGGTGTCTTCGGTGGTGAAGAACCAGCTGTCACCGTCATAGTCCACGTCACCGTTGTTGCTCATCGGACGACCGGCAATCTCTCCGCCGGCGTGGGTCTGCAGCATCGTGAAATCGATGCCGGCCATTTTCCTGGACAGTTCAGGCAGGGTGAGCTGGGTCATGTCGTCGTCCCTCGTCGGATGGAGTCCCAGCGTCTGCGCAGAGCGGTGACCGAAGCGTGGATGGGCAGTTGCGACCCCTTCACAGAAAACGAGATAGGGCGCATGGCACGTGTGTGACGCACTCCTCACCACCACACCCGCGTTAACAGCGGATGGAGGAACGGTCCTCCACACCACGACACGCCTCTAACAGGGGCTTGCCCGAGAATCGCGCAACCCCGCGGCACCTCCGGCATGGCCGCCGGCGCAACCGGGGCTCCCCTCCGCAACCGCATGGCCTCCACATGGACCTGTTCGCCTGGCTCGCGTTCGGCTGCTACCTGTTGGCGTTCTTCATTGTCTCGCTGTTTGCTGCGGCCTACCTGAAACGCTCCGACTTCATGCCCTACCACGGCCAGGCCGTGGGCCTGCCATGGAAGGAGGTCGAACCGCGCATGCAGTTGCTGCTGATGGCCCTCATCCGCGTGGTCGGCGCCGGTTGGATCGCACTGGCCGGCGCCGGCGTGATGCTGGCCTGGCTGATTTTCTTCGGAGGTCACTTCGCACTGCCGCAGCTGCTGGCGTTCCAGCTGTTCTGCCTGGTCGCCACCGTGCCGCCGGTACTGGTCGCCACCGGCGTACGGCGGCAAACCGGTGCCCGTACGCCTGTACCCGCTGGCGCTGCCGTGGTGGTGCTGTCCGTCATCGGATTCGTGCTGGCGCTGTTGGCGCTGCCCTGACGTGCTGTTCCTCCCTCCCCTTTCATCGAGGCTCCCCATGAATCCCGAATCCATCTTCTACAGCGTGGTCAACGGTGATCTGCCGCCCTCCCAGGCAGGCACCCTGCTCGGCTGGCGCTTCGTCGACTACGACGATGCACGGCGCCGCATCCAGGTCGAATTCGAGGCCGGCCCGGTACTGACCAACCCGATGGGCAACGTACAGGGTGGCTTCCTCTCGGCGATGCTGGACGACTGCATGGGGCCTGCGATCTACGCCACGCTGCCGGCCAACCGCATCGCAGTCACGGTGGAATCCAAGACAAGTTTCGTCAGCCCCGCGCGCCCCGGGCGGATCATCGGCTGGGGTGAAGTCGAACACAGCAAGGGCAGCATCGCCTTCACCCGTGGTTGGTTGACCGACCCGGCCGGCAAGGTGCTGGCAACCGCCAGCGCCACGTTCCGGGTGGGTGCGCTGCGCTGGCGTGGCTTATCGGTACCACGTCCCATAGCGCGCCGGATGATCGCGCGCACGCTGCGCCGGGTGCATGCGCGTATCGGTTGAGGCCGTTCAGCGCGCCATGCGGCCACCGCCGGCCACGCGCACGCGATCACGCCCCTGCGCCTTGGCCTGGTACATGGCCGCATCCGCAGCGCGCAGCAAAGTGCGCCAGCCCAGCGCGTCGGTGCCGCCCTCGGCCACACCGAAGCTGGCAGTGACCCGCAGCACCTTGCCGCCAACCAGTACGATCTCCAGCTGCTGCAGTGCCGCCCGCAGCGACTCGGCCACCTGGCGGCCGCCGGCCAGATCGCCGTCGGCCAGCAATACGAGAAACTCCTCGCCGCCATAGCGGGCAATGCTGTCGCTGCGGCGAAGGTGGCGCTGCAGCAACTGCGCCACCTGCACCAGCACTGCATCGCCCGCGTCGTGGCCATGGCCATCGTTGATCGCCTTGAAGCGGTCCACGTCCAGCAGGATCACCACCGCGCTGTTGCCGCCGTCGTCGTGGCGTTGCTGCACCATCTCGTCCAGCGCCCGCCGGTTCAACAGCCCGGTCAGCTCGTCGGTACCGGCCAGCTGGCGCAGCTCGCTGGTCAACGCCGAGCGCTCGCGCGACTTCTCGCGCAGCACTTCGATGGCATCGAACAGGCGCTGCATCTCGGCCAGCGGGTGGGTCACATGCTGTTCCGGGCCGGGCGCTTCCGAGGCGATCTGGATCACCTGCTTCTGCGCCTGCAGCAGTGGCCGCAGGATCTGCAGGTGGGCAATGCGCAGCGCCACGCCCAATACCACCAGCGTGCCCAGCACCGTCGCCACCAGCACCACCAGGCGCGTCGCTTCGCGGTTGCGGGTGCGCTCGAAGCGGGCGATGGACACGCTCAGGTAGCCGTCGCGCAGCGCTTCCAGCGACTGCAGGGTCGGCACGTAGCGCGTGGTGAACTCGGCAGCAGTCCACGGCGGCGGTACGCCGCGCCGGCCATCTTCGATCAACTGTTCGATCATCGGCAGCGATTCGCCGAAGAACTGCCGGCGTGCCATGTCCCAATGCCAGGACAGCGCCGGATCACTGCGGAACACCGCTTCATGGCTGCCTGCCAGCCGCCACAGTTCCAGCAGGCGGCCTTCGGTCTGCAATGCCGCCCGCAGCTGTTCGTCACGCCATGCCCCCGGTACCGCCACGGGCGCCATCACGTTCGAGGCCAGGCGGCCGCCATGCTCGCGCAGGTCGATCAGCACCTGGCCCTGCATCGCCGGAATCGCCGCTTCGCGGTCGGCACTGACCAGCACGTTGATCTGCGCCGAGGTCAGTACGTGCAGGCGATCGACCACCGCGAACATGCTGCTGATCGCGCGCTCCACGTCCTCCACCCGGCGCGCATCGTGCGGCTGCACCGCCACCCGGTCCACCGCGGCCCGCGCTGATTGCAGGCGACGTTGCGCGTCGGCCAGCATTCCATGCTCGTCGACCACGCCCGGGTCGGCGTTGAACACGGTGTCCAGGTGCTGCAGGGCGGTATCGACCCGCTTGCGCGCGACCGCCAGCTGCGCCGCGAGCCGGGCCTGTTCAGCCGCATCGGCCGTGTTGGCCCCCAGCAGGCTGTTGGCGGGGCCGCGCTCGGCCGACACCAGGTTGGCCAGGTCGAAGGTCTGCCGCAGCTGGCGCAGGCTGACCAGGTTGTCCTCGGCGGCAGTGAAGCGCAGCGTGCCCTGCACCAGCGCGATGGCCATCAACGGCAGCGTACAGACTACGAACAGCCCGGCCAGGATCCAGACCCAGGTCCGCAATCCGATGGGCGACGCCTTGCGGGCCATGCACATTTCCCCTGTCGTGCGGAACACTGTAGCGGCCGCCTGCACAGGCGCCAAGGCGCTACCGGGCCAACCGTTGCCGTGGGTATACCGCGCACGCCGCCAACGCACCGACAAGGCCGCGCAGACCGTCCAATCTGGGCGAATACGTCATGCCTTGCCGCGTCAGATCCAGCGCTGGTCGACCAGTTCGCGCTTCACGTAGGCATAGAACACTGGCGCGGCGACCAGGCCCGGCAGGCCGAACGCCGCCTCCATCACCAGCATGGCCAGCAGCAGCTCCCAGGCACGCGCCTGGATCTCGCCACCGACGATGCGGGCGTTGAGGAAGTACTCCAGCTTGTGGATCACGATCAGGTACAGCAGCGCCGCCACCGCCACATAGAACGAAACCGACAGCGCGACGATGGTGATGATGGTGTTGGAGATGATGTTGCCCACCACCGGCAGCAGGCCTGCGATGAAGGTGATCAGCACCAGGGTCTTCGACAGCGGCAGGTGCACGCCGAACAGTGGCAGCACGCCCAGCAGGAAAACGGCGGTGAACACCGTGTTGAGCAGCGAGATCTTCAGCTGCGCGAACACCACTTGGCGGAATGCGGTGGCCAGGCGGCTGGTACGCCCGATCAGCTCCTGCGCCAGCGGCCCCATCTGCGGCAGCGGCAGTTCGTCATACAGCGCGATCATCGCGCCCAGCACCATGCCGATCAATACGCGCACTCCCACCTGCACCACCGAGGTACCGGCCACGCCCAGCTGGCGCTGATGCTCGGCGGCCCACTCGTTCAGCGCCGTGCGCAGTGCCGGCATGTCTTCGGGAATATAGGGTTGCAGCAGCGCCGGCACCTGGTGGCGCGAGGTGTTGAGGATCTCCATCAGGCGCGCCAGCAGAGCGTCCGGGCCACCGGTCTCGTTGCGGAAGAACGAGGCCACGCCGATGCCGGCCATTACCAGTGCGCTGATGATGATCGCCGACAGCACGATCACCGCGATCGCCCGTGCCCGTCCCGGCGGCAGCTTGCCTTCCACGGTGGAGGCCAGCACATGGGTCAGCTGGAACACCAGCAGGCCGGACAGCAGGGTCACCACCAGGCCCAGCTTCAGCGCCAGCCACATGCCCAGCAGCATCATCAGCCACGCCGCGATCCTTGGAACGGGGGGCTTGGGCTGGGCAACAAGGGCGTCTTGCATGGGAGCGCGTCCGGGCGGGGTGGCCCATGGTAGAGGATTGACCCGCCGATTCGGCGTGCAGGCTGAACGGGCGCTACGTTCTCATCCGGTGGCGGCCCTGCCGGCGCCCCATCGACTCACTCGCCGTAACTGGCCGTATTCTTGCCCTGCCGCTTGGCGTGGTAGAGCGCGCGGTCAGCCAGTGCCAGCCAGTCCTCGACACTGCCTCCCCGCGGCGTAGCGGCAATGCCGATGCTTACACTGAACTCCACGCCCGGCGTGATCTGGCGCGCGGCCTCGAGCAGATGCAGGCGCACCCGCTCGGCCACGTGCATCGCATCGACGGGCGCGCAGTCGTGCAGCAGCACCACGAACTCATCCCCCCCCAGCCGCGCCGGGGTATCACCGGGCCGCGCGAACGTGCGCAATGTTGCAGCGATATGCCGCAGTACCTCGTCGCCCGCGCGGTGGCCAAGCGAATCATTGATGCGCTTGAAGTCATCCACATCAAGCATCAACAGGCAGGCAAAACCGCCCTGGCCCTGGGCCCGGTCCAGTGCCTGCTGCGCACGCAGGATCAGGAAGCCACGGTTGGCCAGCTCGACCAGCGGATCCATCCGGCTGAGCCGCTGCAGCTGGCGATTCTGCGATTTGACCCGACGCGCCAGCTGCCAGCTGAGGATGCTCAGCCCGATGCCGTAGACGAACAGGAACGGCACGCTGAGCACGATCGTGCGCTGCGAGGAAACGGGCTGGTAAGGGAAGCCGAGCACCCACCAGGTGATCGCGAAACCCAGCGCCAGCGCCAGCGTGGCCCGCATCGCCAGGCGCACGCCACCGGCCGCGATCTTGTCGGCAACCAGCAATGCGGCGAACAACGCACTGGGGACCGCGCTCAGCGCCATGAAGGCGATCCAGCCGCCGCCGAAGAAGGAGTCGGCGACCATGCAGCGGAACTGCGCCTGTGCGGGCTGGCGGGCACGCTGGGTCAATACCAGCGCTAGCGCCGGCCACGCCAATGCATTGAGCAGCAGCAGCGCCCAGGCCAGCAGGCCGTCCTGGCGTTCAAGAATGATCGAGGCGATGGGAATCGCGCCCAGGCCATTGCCGACGAAGCGCATCCAGCCGATGCGACGTGCCGCGCCGATGCCTTCGACCGCGACTTCCGACGCGTCAGTCAAGAACGGCATTGCCGACCCCCTTGCGCGATCGCACGTTCCACCCCGGCGCTTGCCGGGGTGCCCACGCTGAGTCTGACAGCTCTGCGTCAATTCGGGATCAAGGACTCAAGGCGGCGCCCTGCCCTCACCTCTGCCCGGGCGCAGCCGTCGAACCCCGCAGCATCAGGCTGAAATCCAGCGTTTGCTGAAGCGGTACATCAACCTGTTCGATGATCGCGAGCAGCAGGTTGACCGCGCGCTCACCAATCTCCCGCATGGGCTGGCGGATGGTCGTCAACGGCGGCGTGAGGTAGCGGGAAGACGCCAGGTCGTCAAAGCCGACGATGGACAGTTCGTCCGGCACGCGGATGCCCAGATCCCGGCAGGCGGCCAGCGCACCCAGCGCCATCTGGTCGCTGAAGCAGAACACCGCGGTCGGTGCGGGCGCGGCGGCCAGCAGCGCCATCGCCGCCGCATGCCCGGACTCCACGGAAAAGTCACCCGGCACGATGCTCAGCTGGCGCAGGCGTCCACGCGCCTTGCCGGCTGCGCGGACGCCTTCCAGTCGCTGCTGGTGCAGCGGGTTGTCAGGCGGCCCACCGACCACGGCAATCCGTTCATGTCCCAGCCCATACAGATGTTCCATCACCACGCGCGCGGCCGCGGCGTTATCGATATGGACGCTGGGAATGCCCAGCGCGGGGTCGAACTCGCAGCCGTTGATCACCGGCGCGGCGGCACCGCGCTGCTGGACGATCTCGCGCGCCGTCGGCGGCAGGCGGTGCCCCAGCACGATCATGCCGTCGGCCTCGTTGCGCCGGAGCATCTGCGCATAGCGCTCCTCGCGGTCGGGTTGATGCTGGGTATCGCCGAGCAGAACCGCATAGCCGACCGCCTGTGCGGCGTCCTCCGCCCCCTGCAGGATCTGCGCGAAGAAAGGATTGGCGATGTCCGGCACGGTGACCAGGATCTTGCCGCTGCGCTGGGTCTTGAGCGTGCGGGCCACCGTGTTGGGCACATAGCCCAGTGCGGCAGCGGCCTGCTCGATGCGCGCGCGGGTGGCCGGCAGGACTTTGTCCGGCCGCGAAAGCGCCCGCGACACCGTGCCTGCGGAGACGCCGACGTGCTTCGCGATGTCGTAGATGGTGGCCATGGCGTTAGTTCTCCTGTCTGCTGTGCACTGCACAACAGGTCCTGCGTGAGCCCCTGCTAGGATAATGCAATCGATTGCATCGAGGGCGAATCACGTTGAAGACGCTCAAGGGTCCAGCGCTGTTCCTGGCGCAGTTCATTGGCGACACGGCTCCTTTTGATCGGCTGGACACGCTGGCCGGATGGGCCGCGGGTCTGGGCTATTCTGGCGTACAAGTTCCCACCAGCGCGCCCCACCTGTTCGACCTGGCCGAGGCGGCGCGCAGCCAGGCGTACTGCGACGATGTTGCCGGCATGCTCGCCGGGCACGGCCTGCAGATCACCGAACTGTCGACCCACCTGCAGGGGCAGCTGGTTGCCGTCCATCCGGCCTACGACAGCCTGTTCGACGGATTCGCGCCACCGGACAAGCGCGGCGACCCGTCCGCCCGCCAGGCCTGGGCGGTGGAGCAGCTGCGGTTGGCCGCCAAAGCCAGCCAGCGCCTGGGGCTGACCGCCCACGCCACGTTCTCCGGCGCATTGGCCTGGCCCTACATCTATCCCTGGCCACAGCGCCCACCGGGACTGGTGGAAGAAGCCTTCGCCGAACTCGGCCGCCGCTGGCGCCCGATCCTGGATGCGTTCGACGCCTGCGGCGTGGACCTGTGCTTCGAGATCCACCCCGGCGAGGACCTGCACGATGGCGCGACCTTCGAGCGCTTCCTTGATGAGGTCGGCCACCACCCCCGCGCCAGGATCCTGTACGACCCCAGCCACCTGCTGCTGCAGCAGATGGACTACCTGGGTTTCATCGACCGCTACCACGCGCGCATCGGCATCTTCCACGTCAAGGACGCGGAATATCGCCCCCGCGCAAGCAGCGGCGTGTATGGCGGCTACCAGGACTGGATCGATCGGCCGGGCCGGTTCCGTTCACTCGGCGATGGCCAGATCGACTTCAAGGCGATCTTCTCCAAGTTCGCGCAGTACGACTTCCCCGGCTGGGCGGTGCTGGAGTGGGAGTGCTGCCTGAAGCACCCCGAAGACGGCGCACGCGAGGGTGCCGCCTTCATCCGCGACCACATCATCCGCGTGACCGAACGCGCCTTCGATGATTTCGCCGACAGCGGCACGGACGCCGCATCACTGCACCGCATGCTGGGAATCTGAGCCATTACCGCCCCGGGAGGGCAAGCCATGTCGCACGCCATGTCGCGCTTGGGCGCGATGATGTTTCTGCAGTTCTTCATCTGGGGAGCGTGGTTCGTGACCCTCGGGACGTACCTGGTGCAGGGCCCGCTGCAGGCCAGCGCCAGCCAGGTGGCCACCGCCTTCCTCAGCCAATCGATCGGCGCGATCGTGGCGCCGTTCCTGGTCGGCCTGATCGCCGATCGCTACTTCGCCGCGCAGCGCATCCTCGCGGTGCTGCACCTGGCCGGCGCGGTACTGATGTGGCTGGCATCCACCGCCACCAGCTTCAGTGTGTTCTCGGCCTGCGTGATGGGGTACATGCTGCTGTTCATGCCGACGCTGGCACTGGCCAACAGCGTGGCGATGCGGCACATGCAGTCGCCCGAGAAACAGTTCCCGCTGGTACGGGTGGCCGGCAGCATCGGCTGGATCGTCGCAGGCGTGCTGATCGGCTGGCTGGGCTGGGAGCAGGCCCATCGGCTCGAACTGACCTTCCGGATGGCGGCGCTGGCATCGCTGGTACTGGGCCTGTATGCGTTCACCCTGCCGCACACGCCGCCACTGGCACAGCAGCGCGACGCCGGGCTGGGGCAGATCCTCGGGCTGGACTCGCTGCGGCTGCTGAAGTCGCGCGCCTACCTGGTGTTCTTCCTGGCCTCCATCGCCATCTGCATCCCGCTGTCGTTCTACTACAACTTCACCAACCCGTATCTCAACGACCTCGGCGTGCGCGGCGCTGCGGGCCTGCAATCGCTGGGCCAGGTCTCCGAAGTGCTGCTGATGCTGGCCATGCCGTTCCTGTTCGTGCGGCTGGGAGTGAAGACCATGCTGGCGGTCGGCATGGCCGCCTGGGTGGTGCGCTATGCCATGTTCGCCTTTGGGGATGCGGGCGGTGGCTTCCCGCTGCTGGTGATCGGCATCGTGCTGCACGGCATCTGCTACGACTTCTTCTTCGTTACCGGCCAGATCTACACCGATGCGCACGCCGGCCCGGCCGCGCGCAGCAGCGCGCAGGGGTTCATTACCCTGGCCACGTACGGCGTGGGCATGCTCATCGGCACCTTCCTGTCCGGCGCGGTGGTGGAGCACTTCACCACCGAGGCTGGCCCCGACTGGCAGCAGATCTGGTTGTTCCCTGCCGGCGTGGCACTGGTGGTGCTGATCGCCTTCCTGCTGCTGTTCCGCGACCGGCCGGTGGCCGCGCCCGCGCCTTCCACGCCCTGAGGACCGCAGCCAATGCCCAAGCTTGGAATCGCCATCATTGGCGCCGGCATGATCGGTGCCGTGCATCGTCGCGCCGCCTTGCTGGCCGGTGCCGAGGTACACGGCGTGGCCGCCTCGTCACCGCAGCGCGCGCGTGAGGCAGCGCAGTCGTGGAATGTTCCGCGTGCGTACCGGGACATCCAGGAGGTGATCGCCGATCCGCAGGTGCAGGTCGTGCACGTCTGCACGCCCAACCATCTGCACCGCGCGATGGCGCAGGCCGCGCTGGAAGCCGGCAAGCACGTGATCTGCGAGAAACCGCTGGCAACCACGCTGGACGATGCACAGGCGCTGGCGGCGCTGGCCGCATCGACCGGATTGGTCGCCACGGTACCCTTCGTCTACCGCTACCACCCGGTGGTGCGCGAGGCGCGCGCACGCATCGCCGACGGTGAGCTGGGGCCGCTGCACCTGATCCACGGCAGCTACCTGCAGGACTGGCTGCTGGATCCTGCTAGCAACAACTGGCGCGTGGACCCGGCTTTGGGCGGCGCATCGCGCGTGTTCGCCGACATCGGCTCGCACTGGTGCGACCTGGTGGAATGGGTCAGCGGTGAACGTTTCGCCGAGGTCAGCGCGGCCTTCGACACGGTGGTCGCCGAGCGCAGCGCCGTCAGTGGCCAGAGCTTCAGTACACCGGCCACAGACGGCGCGATGCAGGCGGTCACGAGCGAGGACGTGGCGGCGGCGATGTTCAGGACCGGCGCTGGCACGCTGGCGTCGTTGACGGTCAGCCAGGTCTCGGCCGGGCGCCGCAATCGCCTCTGGTTCGAGATCGATGGCGCCAAGGCCAGCGTGGCCTTCAACCAGGAGGATGCCGAGCGCCTTTGGATCGGCCTGCCCGACCAGCGCGAGGAGATCTTCGTGCGCGGGCCCCGCGCCGGCACTGCCGAACAGCGCCGGCTGTCGGTGCTGCCGGCCGGGCACGCGCAGGGCTACGCCCAGTGTTTTGAAGCATTTGTCGCCGACAGCTATCGCGCCATCGACGGCGAGCGGCCGCAGGGCCTGCCTACGTTTGAAGACGGCGTGCGCTCGGCGCTGATCGTCGATCGTGTCATTGCATCGGCCAGGTCGCGTGCCTGGACTGCCATCGGTTGAAACCCGGGAGGAGCTGTTGATGAAGACCCTTGTCCGTAGAACTGCAGGCCTCGTCCTGCTGCTCGCAGCGCTGCCTGCCCTTGCAGGCGAAGCTGCCCGCACGCAGAAGCCGATCGCGGTGCAGATGTACACGCTGCGGGATGCCGGCTCGCTGGAGCAGCAGCTGAAGATCGTCCACGACGCGGGTATCCATGCAGTGGAAACGGTCGGCACGCAGGACACCCGCGCTGCCGAACTCAAGCCGTTGCTGGACCGGTATTCGATCAAGGTGGTTTCTTCGCACGTGCCCTTGGCCGAGCTGCGCAGCAACCTGGAGGGGGTGGTGGCCTTCAACCGGTTGATCGGCAACACGACGCTGGTGGTGCCGTACCTGGACAAGAAGGATCGCCCGAGCGATGCCGCCGGCTGGACTGCCCTGGGCCAGGAACTGGGCCGGATTGCAAAGCAGGTGCGCGGCAAGGGCATGCGCCTGGCCTACCACAACCACGACTTCGAACTGGCCGACTTCGACGGCAGGACCGGGCTGGAACTGCTGTTTGCCGCCGCCGGTCCCGACCTGCAGACCGAGCTGGACCTGGCCTGGGTCGCGCGTGCAGGCCTGGACCCGGCGGTGATGCTGGGAAAATTCCGCGGCCACGTGTTCGCGGTGCACGCCAAGGACAATGCGCCCAAGGGCCAGGCCGAAGACGAAGGCGGATTCGCTGCGGTGGGCCAGGGCGTGCTGGACTGGAACGCAATCCTGCCTGCTGCGGCAGCCGCCGGCGTGCATTGGTACATCATCGAGCACGACCAGCCACGCGACCCGGCCAAGGTCATCCAGACCGGCGCGGACTATCTGCGTGAACACCTGACCACCAGCGTGCCCGCCCGTGCGCGGCGCTGACGCATCAAGGAGCCCCGCATGAAAATGATCCTGGCAATGGTGGTGGCCCTGGGTGGCATGAGCGTGGCGACAGTCGCCTGGTGCAAGGACGACCCGGCTGCGGGTGCAAGGCTCTACACCGCGAACTGCGTGGCCTGCCACGGCGCCGATCGTGCGGGCATGCCGGGTGCGTTTCCGGCGCTCACCGACATCGGCAAGCGCATGGCACCTGCACAGATCAAGGAAAAGATCAGCAAGGGCGGTGGGTTGATGCCGCCCTTCTCCCAGCTGTCGCAGCAGGAGATCGATGACATCGCCAGCTACCTGGCGAAGTAAGCGGCCGGCGACCACGCCGGCCGCGTGCCACTACAGCTCGCGCACCCAGATGTTGCGGTAGCTGACCCTGGAGTCATGTTCCTGCAGGTAGAGCGGCGCGCATCCATGGGGCGCGTACGATGGCGCGCCGATGTACTCGGTCTTGCCCGCCAGCACGGTATCGTCCTGCACCAGCACGCCGTTGTGCAGCACCGTGATGCGCGCAGGCGACGTCAGCCCACCGCCCGCCGAAAAGCGCGGAGCCTTCCAGAGGACGTCGTAGGCCTGCCACTGGCCCGGTGCGCGCGAGGCGTTCACCAACGGCATGGCCTGCTTGTAGATCGAGCCCGCCTGGCCATTGGCATAGGTCGGGTTGTTGTAGCTGTCGAGCACCTGCAGCTCGTACAGCTCCTGCAGGAAGATGCCGCTGTTGCCCCGGTTCTGGCCGTCGAAGCCCTTCGTGTCGGTGGGCGTGCGCCACTCGACATGCAGCTGGACATCGCAGAAGCGTTGCCGGGTGCGGATGCCCTTGCTGCCGGGCACGACGGTCATCGCGCCATCGGCAACTTTCCAGGGCACGCGTCCGCCCTGCTCCGACTCCCACGCGGAGACATCCTTGCCATCGAACAGCACGATGGCGTCGGACGGGGCCTTGCCTGGCGGTGTAGCCACGGTCGCAGGTACCGGCGTCCATACCTCGGTCTTCTTCGGATCGCGCGCGGCGTCGGCCCCGTTCTGCGCGAACACGGGTGCGGCGGCCAGCACGGTGGCCGCAATCAGTAGCGGCTTGATCATCCTGTTGCGCTCCATCAGCTGGTCCCCCACGCGGGCGTACCGGGGACATAGGCGAGGTCGCCGTCGTAACGCCCCGGCACGGCGACGTACTGCAGCACCCCGGTGGCGCCGACCTTGGAGGTGAAGAAGCCGAAGATGGCCAGTTGCTTGAGCATCGTGAAGTAATGCGGCATCGCCTCGCCCTCTTCTGGCGTACCGGTTTCGGTCACATCGGCATGGCGTGCCCTGGACTCTGCATCAAGCGTGCGCAGCAATTCGGTCCGGGCTTCCGGCGTGAGCGACACGAAGCGGCCACCGGCCCGCTTGTCGATATCGACCAGGCCCGCCCGGAACGCCGCCTGCTGCCGGGCGGTGTAGCAGTCGCTGACGAACGTTGCCATGAACAGGCCCGCGCCAGCATCCTTCGCCCCTGGCGTCCGGGTCCGCGGCAGGATGGTCTCGGCGATCTCGTCCAGCGTGCCGACATCGGCGTCGGAGAACAGGGTCTTCACCGGTGCGGCAGCGGCCTTTCCCTGCGCGAGCGCAGGCAGGCCGACCATGGCCGCACCCGTAGCGGCGACGATCATTTTCAACAGCTCGCGGCGATCCATCAGAGGTTCCCCGCTTTCAGTTCACGCACGGCGTGGTCGGCCGCGCGCGCGGTCAGCGCCATGTAGGTCAGCGAAGGATTCACGCAGGCGCTGGAGGTCATGCAGGCACCGTCTGTCACATAGACATTGGGGGCATCCCAGACCTGGTTGTGCAGGTTCAATACCGAGCTCTTCCGATCACGTCCCATGCGCGCAGTCCCCATCTCATGGATGCCCTTGCCCGGGGCGTAGTCGTTGTCGTGCATCTTCACGTCCTTGACGCCGGCCGCCTCCAGCATCTCGGCGGCATCGGCGGCCATGTCCTTGCGCATCGCCAGTTCATTGGCGCGCATGGCAACATCCATCGCCAGCACCGGCAGCCCCCATTTGTCCTTGCGGTCGCGGTCCAGGCGGATCGCGTTGTCGTGGTGCGGCAGCATCTCACCGAACCCGGTCATGCCGATGCGCCAGTCACCGGGCACGGTCAGCGCCTCCTTCAGGTCAGCACCGATGTTCAGTTCGGCGATCTCGCGCGACCAGCCGGTGCGGCTGGCGCCGCCCTGGTAGCCGAACCCGCGCAGGTAGCCGCGCTTGTCGGCCGCGACGTTGCGGAAACGCGGAATGTAGAAGCCGCACGGACGACGGCCGAAGTAGTACTTGTCTTCGTAGCCCTCGACCCGGCCGGAGGCGCCCGCTCCAAAATGATGGTCCATCACGTTGTGTCCAAGCTCGCCCGACGAGGAGCCCAGCCCGCCCTCCCACACATCGGTGGCCGAGTTCATCAGCAGCCAGGTCGAGTTGAAGGACGACGCGTTGAGGAAGATGACCTTGGCGGTGTACTGGTAGGTCTGGCCGGTCTCGGCGTCGATGACCTCCACCCCACGCGCACGCTTGCGGTCCTTGTCGTAGAGCACTTCCTTGACGATCGAGAACGGCCGCAAGGTCAGGTTGCCGGTCTTCATCGCCGCTGGCAGCGTCGCCGCCTGTGTCGAGAAATAGGCACCGAAGGGACAGCCCAGGATGCACTTGTTGCGGTACTGGCAGTTGACGCGGCCCTGCTCGGGCATCGGCTTGGTGATGTTGGCGGTGCGCGAGTGGATCATGTGCCGGGTACCGCCGAACGCCTTCTTGATCCGTGCGGCCACATCCTTCTCGACGATGTTCAACGGGATCGGCGGCAGGAACTCACCATCCGGCAACACGTCCAGTCCTTCGCGCGTGCCGGCGATGCCGGCGAATCGTTCCACATGGTCATACCAGGGCGCGATGTCCGCGTAGCGGATCGGCCAATCGGTCGCGATTCCGTCCTTGAGCTTCGCCTCGAAATCCAGGTCGGAGAAGCGATAACTCTGCCGGCCCCACATCAGCGAACGGCCACCCACGTGGTAGCCACGAAACCAGTCGAAGCGCTTGGTTTCGATGTAGGGCGAGTCCTGTTCGTTGGCCCACATTCCTTCCAGGTTTTCGGCCAGCCCGTAGTCACGCATCAGCACCGGGAAGTCGGCCTTCATCGCCTGCGTTGGCCGGTTGCGGTGCGGAAAGTCCCACGCTTCCTTCATCGCATTGACGTAGTCCTTGACGTGCTCGATGTTGCGCCCGCGTTCCAGCATCAGGACCTTCAGGCCCTTCTCGGTCAGCTCCTTCGCCGCCCAACCGCCACTGATTCCCGAGCCAACAACAATGGCGTCGTAGTGATTATCTGCCATGGGTTTCTCACCTGGGTGGATATCGTTTCAGACGTCGCAGAGGCGGATCGCCTCGCGCAATGAGGCAACGGGATCAGGCGCTACAGGTGTAAACTCCTGCGCCAGGTATCCCTTGAAGCCGGTGTCGCGGATCGCGCGACAGATGGCCGGATAGTGGAGCTCCTGCTGGTCTCCGATCTCGTTCCGGCCGGGCACGCCCGCGGTGTGGTAGTGCTTGAAGCAGGCGTGATGCTTGCCGATGGTGGCGATGATGTCGCCTTCCATGATCTGCATGTGATAGATGTCGTACAGCAGGCCGAAGTTGTCCGAGCCAAGCCGCTGGCACAGCTCTACGCCCCAGGCCGAGTGGTCGCACAGGTAGTCGCGATGATCGACCCTGGAATTCAGCAGTTCCATCACCAGCACCACCCCGCGCTTCTCGGCATGCCCGAGGATGCGCTTGAGGCCGGCCTCGGCATTGGCCATGCCCTCGGCAGGATCCATGCCGCTGCGGTTGCCGGAGAAGCAGATGAGATTCCGGTAGCCGGCATCGGCCACCAGATCGATGTGCCGCGTGTAGCGCTCCACCAGCTCATCATGGAACTGGCGGCCGGCGAAGCCCTTGGTCAGGCCCAGCTCCGCGCCGTTGCACATCGAGCTGTACACGCCATGGGCCTTCAACGTGGGCCAGTCTTCCGGGCCGACCAGATCGATGGCGGCGAAGCCGATGTCCTTCACCGTCGCGCAGAGCTGGGCGACCGACAGCTGCGGGAAGGTCCAGCGGGCGACGGAGTGCTTCAGGTTGCCCTTGAGCGGAGCATCGGCGGCGAATGCGGGGAGCACGCCTGCCGCCCCCAGGCCAATGCCGCCGGCAACCGCCAGGCGCAGCGCATCGCGCCGCGTTAGGCCCGTTGCCGGGGCCGGTCTGATCGAATGGATGGACATCCACCTGCCGGCCTCCCAACCGGTATCAAACGCAACGATTCACAGCAATGCAATCGATTGCACCATAGGGGAGGAAATTGTCTGTTTGCAAGTCGCGGTGCACGAAAATCAATGCTGCGAGGCACAAGCTCCAGGGAATCGCGGGAAAAAGAAAAGCCCCGCGTGAACGGGGCTTTCTTTTCTGCTGCAAACGCGCGTTCGATCAGAACGGAATATCGTCGTCAGCGAAGTCGTCCATCGGCGGCGCCTGCTGCGGCTGCGGGCGCTGGTTGCCACCCTGGTTGCCGTAACCGCCGCCCTGGTTGCCGTAGCCACCGCCCTGGCCACCACGCTGGCCACCGCCACCGCTGCCGTACTCCTGACGCGGCGCCTGCTGGCGCTGCGGACGATCGCCACCGTAGTTGCCACCACCGCCGCCACCGCCGCCTTCGCCACGGCCGCCCAGCATCTGCATTTCATCGGCAATGATGTCGGTGGAGTACTTCTCCACGCCGTCCTGGCCGGTGTACTTGTCGTAGCGCAGGCTGCCTTCGACGTAGACCGAGCTGCCCTTGCGCAGGTACTCGCCGGCGATCTCACCGAGCTTGCCGAAGAACACCACACGGTGCCATTCGGTACGTTCCTGCTGGTTGCCATCCTTGTCCTTGCGGACGCTGGTGGTGGCCAGGCTGATGCGGGTGATCGCCATGCCGCCCTGGGTGTACTTCACGTCCGGGTCGTTGCCGAGATTGCCGACCAGGATGACTTTGTTGATGCCGCGCGCCATAGGTACCTTCGTCCGTTGTCCAGGGGCAGACCGCCAGTGATAGCACAGCCCCGGGCGGGGGTGCAGTAGGCTGGGCCGCCCCTGTTGAAATTGGGGGAATGCGAGAACGATGCATCTTAGCATTGCCGCCGCCATCTGCCCGGCCGGAAGACCCCGGCCGCGCCGGAGGATTGAACTGATTTCCTTGTCCGGCAATGACTTACCGTTGCCTCAACGGCCGTCCGGAGAGGCATTCGCGTCTGCCCATGGCATCATGCCCGGGCACCTTCCCCCCTGCCCCTTCCGCGTGCCCATGACGATCAAAGGCAAAGCCACCTCCCTGGACATCGCCCACCTGGCCGGGGTCTCCCAGCCGACCGTGTCGCGTGCCCTGCGGGGCAGCCCGATGGTCAACGCCGAAACCCGCGAGCGCATCCTGCGCATCGCCCGCGAGCTGAACTACAAAGTCGACAAGAACGCCTCCAGCCTGCGCCTGCGCAACGCCGGCACGCTGGCCCTGCTGTTCTTCGAGGACCCGACCAACGACGACTCGCTGATCAACCCGTTCTTCCATTCGATGCTGGGCTCGATCACCCGCGCCTGTGCCCTGCACGGGCAGGACCTGCTGGTCTCGTTCCAGCAGCTGTCCACCGACTGGCAGGCCGATTACGAGGACAGCAACAAGGCCGACGGCATCATCCTGCTCGGCTATGGCGACTACCACGAATCGCGCGACCGCCTGCAGCGGCTGGTCGAACAGGGCACGCACTTCGTGCGCTGGGGCGCCGCGCTGCCCGGCCAGCCCGGTGTCTCGATCGGCAGCGACAACTTCCAGGGCGGGCACGACATCACCACCCACCTGTTGAAGCAGGGCTGCCGCCGCATCGCCTTCCTCGGCCATGCCTCCAGCCATTACCCCGAGTTCCAGGAGCGCTACCGCGGCCATGTCGCGGCCCTGCAGGACCACGGCCTGGCCGCCGAACCGGCGCTGCAGCACGATGCGATCACCACCGAGGCCTCCGGCCAGGAGGCCTGCCAGGCGCTTCTGGCGCGTGGCGAGCCGATCGATGCGATCTGCGCCGCCAGCGACCTGATCGCCATCGGTGCGATGCGCGCCCTGCGCGACGCCGGCCTGCGCGTGCCGCAGGACGTGGCGGTAACCGGCTTCGACGACATCCCGCTGGCGGCCTCGGTATCCCCGGCGCTGACCACGGTGCAGCAGGACACCAAGCAGGCCGGGCAGCTGCTGGTGGAACGCCTGCTGGCGCTGATCGGCCGGCAGCCGGTGGAAAGCCAGAGCATCCCGGTGAAGCTGGTGGTGCGGGAATCGTCGCTGCGCGGGTAAGCGCAGTCAGCGCGTCGCCACCTTCGGTCCCGGCAACGCCAGCCGCACCTAGGCCACGATCGAAGCGACGATGCCCAGCGCCGCCGGCACTCCGAACGTCCATGCCGAACGGCCCTGCTGTCGCGCCCGCTGCGCCAGATGCCAGGCCGCGCGCAGCAGGTGCATGGACACCAGCGCGGCGGCGATGGCTGCGACCAGGAAGATCAGCGCAAAGCGGGAATGAGGGGCCGTTGGGGCGTTCATGCGGCCAGCCTGCGCACCATCACCAGAACTCGAAGGCTGCGATTGTCGGCTTCCTGCAGCGGCTTCCAGCCCAGCCGCGCGTACAGCCCACCGTCCAGGGCCTCGGTCTGCAGGTACAGGTCGGTCACACCCATCCGCACCGCCTGTGCCGCGGCCTGCTCGACCAGACCGCCAGCGAGCCCACGCCCGCGATGGCTGTCGGCCACGAACACGCTGCCCAGCCAGTGCTCGTACTGCGGGAAGGCCTGCATCTCGCGGCGCTTGAGCTGGACCGCACCGACCAGCTGGCCGCCATCGAAGGCGGCCATCAGGTGCGGGAATCCCCCGGCATCCTGCGGCAGGTTGAGCCGCTGCAGTTCCTGTTCCAGTGAAAGGCCAGCCTCCCGGCCCCATTGCGCGTGGTACCACTGCGCCAGTTGCATTCGTTCCGGCGCGTCAGCCGGAAGCATCCTGAATTCCATGGCAGAGCCTCGTTCCCGATGTTATCCAGAGGGGACCACGTCGGGCGGCCGAAGGGAAGCTTGCTGTTGACTGATCTGGCAGATGGCAGGAGCAGCCGAGCATTGCTCGACGCTACAAGTGACGAGGCGGCGGCTCAGCCCTGGGCGAAGTCCTTCAGGATTTCGCCCACGCCGCTCGGGGAAACCTCAAAACCCAGCGAAGTACCCGGGTTGATCACCACACCATAGCCACCCGGTACGCGGCGCAGCACGTCCAGCATCAGCCAACGGATCTGGTGGGGTACCTGCTGGCTGTAGATGCCTACCCGCGCAGGATCGGTGAACACCGCCACGTGCAGGGTGCCCTGCTTGTCGAACAGCAGCGGGTCGAAGCCGCTGCCATCGGGGGTGACCAGGCTGCCGGTCAGCAGCACGACTTCGGAGGCAACGAAGGCCTCCATGAAGGCGCGAATCGGCACCGCCCCGTCCATCGCCGCCTTCAGCAGGGTTTCAATCGGGGTCTGCGGGGCGAGGTCGGTCATGGCGGTACAGCGGGCTGCGGGAGGGGGCTATTGTAGAGTCGGGCTTGCTCGACTGCTCGAAAAGCGTGCCAACCAAGGTTGGCACCCACCAGAGCGGGAGGGCCGGACCATGCCCGGCGGCGCCCTCACCGCCCCAGCCGCTGGTCGCGCGCCTGCTGGTCGGCCATGGCCTTGTCCAGTTCGGCCTGCAGCGCTGGCTGCTTCACCTGCGCGTCCAGCACGTAGACCCTCACCCCGTGCGCGGGGATTTCGGCCTGCAGGCGGCCGTCCACCTTCAGCGCCCCGCCCCCCAGCGCATCGCGCCAGGTACCGGCCTGCAGGTAGCGCTCCACGCTGAACGTCTTCGCCCTGTCGCCCTTGTTCAGCAGCACCAGCGCGGTCTGCGCCACGTCGCCATGCTGCAGCACGCGGAAGAACACCGCCTCATCACCCTGCAGGCGCTCGTTCACCTGCAGGCCACGCTGCAGCGCCGGCGTGGCTTCGCGCAATCGCGCGATACGCTGCAGCGGCGCGAAGATCGGGCTCTGCGGCGCAGCGTCCACGCGCGACTGGCCGAAGTAGGCGCGGTTGCCGGCATGCTCGGCGCGGCCACGCATGAAGCCGGTTTCCGAACCGTAATAGACCACCGGAATGCCGCGTGCGGTGAACAGCCAGTTGTGCGCGTCGATGAAGCCGTTGTCGCTGGCCTGCAGGCGCGGCATGTCGTGGTTGTCGTAGAAACTCATCAGCTCGTACGGGTTGGCGTATGGCCCGCCACTCAGGTGCAGCGGTTCGGCCAGCGTCTCAAAGCCCTTGCCGGCAGTGCCGAAGGTCTGCTCCATCGCGCCACGCAGCGGGAAATCCAGCACGCTGACGTTGGCATTGGCCGGCCAGGTGTGTTCGGCAATGTTGGCCGCGTTGTAATCGAACGCTTCGCCGAACATGAACATGCCCGGATGCTCGGCGCGGATGCGCTCGACGAAGGCGTGCCACCACGGGTGCGGCAGCCAGCCAATGGTGTCGATGCGCAGCGCATCCACGCCCTGTGCGGTCCACTGCAGGTACGCACCGACCAGATAGTCCATCACCGCCGGATTATCCTGGTTGAAGTCGGACAGCTCGGCCAGGTTGCCGTCGAAGATCGAGCCATCCTTGCTGTCGACCGGGCCGATGTTGTTGTAGAAGGCGTGCAGCGGGTTGTGCTTCGGATCCAGTTTCTGCGGCGGCAGGTTCTGGTGGTCGGCAATCAGCTTTCCGTCCTTGTCGAAGAGCTGGCCGAACTGCGGCTGCCGCGTCGGCATGGTCCAGGCCGGCGAACCGTGGTTGCCGACGATGTCCAGCACCACCTTCAGGCCTGCGCCATGCAGGCCCTGGGTCAACCCGGCGAAGTCCAGGTCCTTGCTCGGCAAGTGCTCATCGAGTTTGTAGAAATTGATGCCCCAGTAGCCGTGATAACCGGTTTTGCCGCGATCGGTCAGCGTGCTGGTACAGCTGATCGCTTTGCTGCCGGTAAAGGCCTCGTCCGGGTTGTCGACAAGCGGCGTGATCCACACTGCGCCGAAACCCAGGTTGCGGATGTATTGCGCATTGTCGAGCACGCCGCGGAAGTCGCCGCCGAGGTAGCCGATGTTGCCGTCGACCTTGTCCGGGCATGGCACGGGGATATCAAAGGTGCGGTGCTTGCCGCCCTGGTCGCGATGATCGTTGGAGGGGTCGCCGTTGACGAAGCGGTCGGTGACCACGAAATACACCGCATCGCTGGCGAACGGCTCGGTGGTGCCGACGTAGTCCGGGCGCGGCGCAGCCGCCGCATGGCCGGCCAGCAGCACCAGGGAAACAGCAACAGACAGCGCTCCACGCATCACACCACCTCCGGACGGGACGGAACCCGCAGCACGCACAGGCCGGCGACGAACAGGCTGCAGCCGCCCAGCACCAGCACATGCATCGGCTGGCCACCCAGCCAGGCGCGCAGGGCAAAGCCGAGCGCACTGGCCGCCACCAGCTGCGGGATCACGATGAAGAAATTGAAGATGCCCATGTACACGCCCATCTTCGACGCCGGCACGCTGTCGGACAGCAGTGCGTACGGCAGCGACAGGATCGACGCCCAGGCGAAGCCGACGCCGGCCATCGACAGCAGCAGCCAGTGCGGATCACGGATGAACATCAGCGAGACCAGGCCTGCACCGCCCAGCCACAGGTTGACCAGGTGGCTCCAGCGCAGGCCGATCAACCGCACCATCGGCGGGATCAGTACCGCGGCCAACGCGGCGAAGCCATTGTAGGCACCGAACAGCACCCCCACCCAGTTGGCGCCTTCGTTGTAGGCCGCCGACTGCGGATCGGTCGAGCCGAAGTGGGTGCCGGCCACCGCGGCGGTGGTGTAGATCCACATGGCGAACAATGCGAACCACGAGAAGAACTGTACCCAGGCCAGGCGCCGCATGGTGACGGGCATCGCGCGCAGGTCGCCAACGATGGCGGCCAGCATGTGGGTGCCTGGCAGCGCGCGGGCGAGCGCCAGCAGAAGGCCATAGCCCGCACACAGGCCGGCCAGCACGTACAGCATCCTGTCGCCCTGCCGCCAGGCGATCAGCAGCGCCAGCAGCACGCCCAGCCCCAGCCAAAACACCACCTGCGCCCACGGTGCCGGTCCGCTGACCGCGGCTGCGGTGTGGTGTGCCGGCGGCTCGGCATCATCGAAGCCGGCCAGCTCTGCGGGCGAGTACTCGCGGGTGCTGACCACCGTCCAGGTGATCGCCGCCAGCAGCACCACTGCGCCGAAATAGAAGGCATAGCGAACGGTGTCCGGCACTTCACCTGCGGCGGCCGTATTGGCGATGCCGAACTGGGCCAGGATGAAGGGCAGGAAGCTGGCGACGATCGCGCCCACGCCGATGAAGAAGCTCTGCATCGCATAGCCGGCTGGCCGCTGGCGTGGCGCCAGCTGGTCGCCAACGAAGGCACGGAACGGTTCCATCGACACGTTGATCGACGCATCCAGAACCCACAGCGTGCCGGCGGCGATCCACAGCGTCGGCGAATTCGGCATCACCAGCAGGGCCAGGGTGGTCAGTACCGCACCGATCATGAAGAAAGGACGGCGGCGACCCCAGCGGGTCCAGGTGTGGTCGGACAGGTAGCCGATCACCGGCTGCACCAGCAGGCCGGTCAGCGGCGCGGCGATCCACAGCCCCGGCACCGCCTCCATGTCCGCGCCCAGGGTTTCGAAGATGCGGCTGGCATTGGCGTTCTGCAGGGCGAAGCCGAACTGGATGCCGAGGAAGCCGAAGCACATGTTCCAGATCTGCCAGAACGACAGCTGCGGCTTTGCAGGGCGGCTCATCGGTTGCCCTCGACCACAGCCACCGGCGCCACCTTCAGCGCCTGCACCTGGGCCTGGTTGAGCACGCCGTCGCGCCCGCCCTTGCCGCCGGTGTAATGCGCGAAGTGCTGCAGCGCGCTCATGTTGAAGCCCTCTTCCAGCTTCACGCTGCAACGTCCCTTGGGCACGCTGAACGTCGCGGCAGTGGAATCCTGTGCGGTCACGCTGTGCGGCAACGTCACGGTCAAGCGCTGCACGGGCTGGGCGGCGCACTGCACCGCCAACTGCTTCACTGCGGCGGTCACACCGGTGTTGATCGGTCCATTGGGGTTGCTGTACTGCAGGCGCAGGCGCACCTGCCCGGCCTTGGCTGCAGTGAACTGCCACTGGCGTGCACCGCGCAGCACCTGCTGTGGGCCAACACACAGCATCGGGCTGTGCAGCGATTCGAGTGCACCTTCGCGACGGGTCAGGCTCAAACAATGCTGCAGGCCGTCGTCGCCGATCCGTGCCACGCCCTTGTGGATCGCGGTCACCGCCCGGCCGTCCTGCCACAGCACCTGGCCTTCGGCCACCGCTACCGACCAACCCTTTCCGCTTCGCCGCGCCTGCGGTGCAGCCGGAGTTGCCGGTGCACGCGCCTCTGCATCGGCCGTGCTGGCGGGCAACGTGCGCGACGGCGCGGCCACCAGCTGCACGGTAGTGGTGGTCCCGCGCATCTTCACCTTGCCCGCCACCAGCAGGCCATCACCCACCTGCTTCGGCCGCTCCAGCACATAGCGCTTGCCATTGGCTTCCAGCGTGATGCGGCGCTGCTTGCCGAACAGTTCGGGCACCAGCACCGCCGGCAGCTTGGGCTGCACCCGGCCATCGTCCTGCACGCCGAATACGCCTTCGACCACCATCGACAGATAGCCGGCCACCGACCACAGCTGGCGTTCGGAGTTGACCACCGGGCCGCTGAGTGCGCCTTCGTCAACATGCACGGCCTGGCTGGCCAGTTCGTAGTTCTCCATGTTGGAACCGGCCAGCGCCGCGCCCTGCATCAGCGAGCGGATCTCGGCGGCGATGCGCGGCGCGTCGTCCAGCTGCCGCGCGGCACGCAGCGAGTAGGCACTGACGAACGGCCAGATCGCGCGGTTGTGGTAGATCGGCTGCTGCGCCTCCTGCGGCCACACCACCGGGCTGCCGGCCAGCCCCATCGGGTATGCAGCCAGTGCACGGCGTGCGCGCTCGGGTGGCAGCACCTCGGCCAGGATGCCCAGCGACAGGCCAAGCAGATCGACCTTGGCGTACGGTACCGGGTGCGCGGCTTCGCCGATGTAACTCATGTACTGGCCGATATCCTCGCGCCAGAAGCGTGCATCGATCTGCTGCGCCAGCGCATCGGCCCACGCCTTGTAGTCGGCCGCGCGGGCGTCGCCGTGCTGGCCGGCCAGGCGTTCGGCCAGGCGTAGCGCCTGGTAGTGCAGTACGTTGGTGGACAGCGCGTAGGAATCACCGATGAAGCGCACGTCCTCACGGGTCCAGTCCGGGTAGGTCTGCTCGCGCCAGTCCAGGAACGAGGTCTCGCCACGGTACAGGCCCATCTGCGCATCGAACACCATCGCGCGGTCCTGCGCCAATGTACCCTGCAGCGCCTGCCAGACCTGGTCGGCAAACGCGTGATCCTCCAGCAGGTGGCGCGCGGCCAGGAACCACACCACGCGGTCGCTGCTGATCGGCCAGCTGCCACCGGAACCGGTGTCCTGCGCCACGAACAGTCCGGGCGTCTGCACGTCGCGTGCCGCCGACAGCTTGAACTGCAGCGACTGCCGGGTGCGCTGCGGATCCAGCCGCGCCAGCGCCAGGTCGGCGGCAAAGCTGACATCGCGGGTCCACACATAAGGCCAGCGCGCGCCGGTCTGAAAGCACGCGCACGGCACCGGCCGGCCTTCGTCGAACGCAGGATCACGGATCGCATCCACGCGGTCCTGGTCCATCTCCTGCTGGGCCAGCGCGAACAGTGCATCGAACATCACGCTGCCGGTCTGGCTGCGCATCGGCATCGGCGCGATGCGCACCTCGCCCTTCTGCGCATGCAGCACGAAGCTGCCCTTGGCAGCGGCTTCGGCGCGCGCATGGCGGCCGTCGAATTGCAGGTCGGCCGCCTGCGCGGTCGATCCCAGCGCTGCCCCCAGGGCAGCGGTCAGGCAAATGGTCTTCAGCATCGAAGCGGCGGACCGGCTTGCGCCCGTCGGCCTCCCTCCCTCTCTGCACGCGTTGTAGGTCCGCACCGTCGTTGCCGGCGGGCGGGCGCGGCCCCTCCCTCAAGGTGCCTTGGCCCCATGGTAGACGCGGGGCTGTCGGCTGCGTCCAGCTGCATACGTATTCATGGCGTTGCGCGGTAGCGCGCCTGCCGCGCTGGCTTATGGTCCGGGTCTGCCAACGGCGCCTTGGGAGGGGAAATGCCGATGTCACCCACTGCTGTACGCGCGGTGTTCGCGCATGTGCTCGGACTGGTCCTGCTGGGCCTGGCCACGCTGGCACAGGCCGCGCCACAGGTGGCCAGCGTCGAATCACCGGGCAAGGTGCTCACGGTCAGCCTGGTGCTGGACGGCGGCACCGCCCGCTACCGCGTGGAACGCCTCGGCCAAACCGTGGTGGAAGATTCGAAGCTCGGCTTCGCCCTGCGCGACGGGCGCCTGGACCGCGATTTCGCCCTGCTCGGCCAGCAGCGGCGCAGCGTCGATGACCGCTGGGAGCAGCCGTGGGGCGAACGCCGGATCACCCGCAACCACTTCAACGAGCTGACCGTGCAGCTGGCCGAGACCACTGGCAGCAAGCGGCGGCTGGATGTGGTATTCCGCGTCTACGACGACGGCCTGGGCTTCCGCTATGTGTTCCCCCGGCAGCCGAACCTGCGCGAGGCGATCATCGATGACGAACTGACCGAGTTCGCCATCGCGCAGGATTCCACCGCGTGGTGGATCCCTGCCGGGGAACCGATCCACTATGAATACCTGTACCAGCGCACGCCGCTGCGCGAGGTGCCGCTGGTGCATACGCCGATGACCCTGCGCAGCCGCGATGGCCTGCACGTGGCGATCCACGAGGCGGCGCTGGTGGACTATGCCGGCATGTGGCTGCGCCGCACCGAGGGCCAGCGCCTGCGCGCGCAGCTGTCACCCTCGGCGGAAGGCTGGAAGGTGCGCCGTGCCTTGCCCTTTGCCACGCCGTGGCGCACGCTGCAGATCGCCGACCGTGCCGGTGGCCTGGTCGAATCGGACCTGATCCTCAACCTCAACGAGCCCAATGCGCTGGGCGACGTGAGCTGGGTGAAGCCGGCCAAGTACCTGGGCGTGTGGTGGTCGATGCACCTGGACAATGAGAGCTGGGCGACCGGCCCGAAGCACGCGGCCACCACTGCCAGGACGAAGAAGGTGATCGACTTCGCCGCTGCGCACGGCTTCCGCGGCGTACTGGTGGAAGGCTGGAATCCCGGCTGGGACGGCAACTGGGTCGGCAACGGTTACGACTTCGATTTCACCCGCGCCACGCCCGATTTCGACATTGAAGCACTGTCGGCATATGGCCTGGAAAAGGGCGTGCACCTGATCGGCCACCATGAAACCGGCTGTGCCATCGAACATTACGAGAACCAGCTGGGTGCCGCGCTGGACCTGTATGCGCGGCTGGGCGTGGACCAGTTCAAGACCGGCTATGTCTGCGACGACGGCCAGGTCGACCGCCGCAATCCGGCCGGTGGCCCGCTGTGGCGCGAGTGGCACGGCGGGCAGTTCATGGCCCGCCACCACCTGAAGGTGGTGCAGGAAGCCGCGCGCCGGCACCTGTCGGTGAACCCGCATGAGCCGATCAAGGATACCGGCCTGCGCCGCACCTACCCCAACTGGATCTCGCGCGAAGGCGCGCGCGGCATGGAGTACAACGCCTGGGGCCAGCCACCGAACCCACCGGAGCATGAGGTCAACCTGGTGTTCACCCGCATGCTGGCCGGGCCGATGGATTACACCCCCGGCATCCTCAGCCTGAAGGGCCGCCACGGCCAGGCCATTCCCAGTACATTGGCCCGCCAGCTGGCGCTGTACGTGGTGCTGTACAGCCCGATCCAGATGGCCGCCGACCTGCCCGAGCACTACCTGCAGCATCGCGAGGCGTTCCGCTTCATCGAGGACGTGGCGGTGGACTGGGAGCAAAGCCGCGTGCTCGATGGCGAAGTGGGTGACTACGTGACGATCGTGCGCCGCGACCGCAACAGCCACGACTGGTTCCTCGGCAGCATCACCGACGAGCATGGCCGCGTGCTGCCGGTAACGCTGGGATTCCTGGAACCAGGCGTGCGCTACCGCGCCGAAATCTACCGCGATGGTGACGGTGCCGACTTCCGCAGCAACCCGTTCGCGTTCGCCCGCGAAACCCGCGAGGTGACCAGCGCCGATGCCCTGACGCTGGTGCTGGCGCCAGGCGGTGGGCAGGCCATCCGCTTCACGCCCTTGAAATGATGAACGCCCCCGCGCGACGTTCGCCGGGCATCGCCCGGCGCCATCGTGGCGGGGATCTGAAAGCGATTACAGCCCTGCAGACGCCATTGAATACGTATGCAGGGTGATCCCCGCGAAGAACGCGCTGCCTACCATAGCGGCGACGACAGCGGCCACCGCGTCGCACGTCCACGGTCACGCCGGGACGTTCACGAATCGATCTGCAACATTGCCTGGGAGGGGAAAATGTTGAACCACAAGCGCAGCGCGCTGAGCATCGCGCTGGCCATTGTCCTGGCGCCGACACTGGCGTCGGCACAGTCCACGCAGAGCACCACCACGCCGGCCGGCACCGCCGCCACCAACCTGGATACGGTGCAGGTCACCGGCATCCGCCGCGGCATCGAGAGCGCGATCGCGGTCAAGCAGGATGCCACCTCGGTGGTTGAAGCGATCTCCGCCGAAGACATCGGCAAGCTGCCCGACGTCAGCATCGCTGAATCCATCTCGCGCCTGCCCGGCCTGGCCGCCCAGCGCGTGGCCGGCCGCGCGCAGGTGATCAGCGTGCGCGGCCTGTCGCCGGACTTCGCCACCACCCTGCTCAACGGCCGTGAAGTGGTCAGTACCGGCGACAACCGTGGCGTCGAGTTCGACCAGTACCCGTCCGAACTGGTCAATGGCGTGACCGTGTACAAGACTCCGGATGCCGCGCTGGTCGGCCAGGGCCTGTCGGGCACCATCGACATGCAGACCGCGCGCCCGCTCAGCTTCGGCGAGCGCGTGATCGCGGTCAGCGGCCGTTACCAGAAGAGTTCGCTGGGCCGCGCCGCCAACACCGACCCGTACGGCAACCGCTTCAGCGCCAGCTACATCGACCAGTTCCTGGACAAGACCCTGGGCATCGCCATCGGCTACGCGCACAGCGACATGCCGATCCAGGAAAACCAGGTCGGCCTGTATGAGCCGTGGACCACCGAGCACACCGACAAGGGCAACCGCCCGGGCGTTGCGGCGGGCACCTATTTCTCCGACGGCATCAAGGCCCTGCGCCGCACCGGCAACAACAAGCGCGACGGCGTGATGGCCACCATCCAGTTCCGGCCCAACAACAGCTGGACCAGCACCTTCGACGCGTTCCACACCGAAGCCGAGCAGATCGACACCGCCAACCAGTTCGAGCTGAATCTCAGCAACTACAACGGCAACTACACCCCGGGCCTGCTGGTCAGCAATCCGCAGGTCAACGCCAACGGTTCGTTCACCGGCGGCACCGCCAGCGGTGTCTATCCGCTGGTGCGCGGCATGTACAACAAGCGCAAGGACAAGATCGATGCGTTCGGCTGGAACAACGAGTTCAACTTCAGCGGCGTCAAGCTGGTCGCCGACCTGAACTACTCCAAGGCCACGCGCGATGAACTGAACCTGGAAAACAACCTGCAGCTGACCCCGATGCCGCAGCTGGACACGATCGGCGTGACGATCCGCCAGGACGGCTTTTCGCAGATCAGCCCGGGCCTGGACTACTCCAACCCTGACGCGCTGTTCCTGACCAACACCATCTACGGTTCCGGCTACGGCAAGGTGCCGAAGGTGGAAGACCGCCTGAAGGGCGGCAAGCTGGCCGCCACCATTGCACTGCCCGATGCCATCGCCTCGTGGGCACCGGACATCGATATCGGCGTGAACTACGCCGACCGCCGCAAGGTGAAGACCCAGTCCGAAGGCAACATCCTGCTCGGCGCACAGGGCGACGCCAACATCGCCTCGGACCTGCAGTACCGACCGGTGAACCTCGGCTTCGCCGGCCTCGGCACCATCCCGGCGTGGAACGTGCCGGCCGCTGTGGGTCGTTACATGACCTTCAACCCGGTCGACAACCTGGACTACCTGATTCCCAAGTCGTGGACGGTGCAGGAGAAGATCACCACGGCGTGGGCGCGCCTGAACATCAACGCCGACATCGGCGTGGTTGGCGTGCGCGGCAACATCGGCGTGCAGATGCAGCACACCGACCAGAGCTCGGATTCGCGCTACTGGGACAGCTCGCAGTCCGCCGGCAACAACGTGCAGCCGTACTCGAACGGCCGTACCTACAACGACTGGCTGCCCAGCTTGAACCTGGCCTTCATGTTCCCGCACCAGCAGACGCTGCGCTTCGCCGCCGCCAAGCAGGTCGCGCGACCGCGCGTGGACCAGATGCGCGCCGGCCTGGAGTTCGGCGTGGACACCGGTACCGGCCGCCCCGGCGGCAGTGGCGGCAACCCGCTGCTGGACCCATGGCGCGCCACCGCGCTGGACCTGTCCTATGAGAAGTACTTCGGCGAGAAGGCCTACGTGGCCGCCGCGATCTTCTACAAGGACCTGAAGAGCTACGTCTACACCCAGTCGGTGGACAACTACGACTTCACCTCGCTGCTGGGCAGCTACGTACCGCCGCCGGGCATGACCGCGCCGGTGCTGACCACCGGCACCTTCTCCGCACCGCAGAACGGCAAGGGCGGCACGCTGAAGGGCCTGGAACTGACCGCGTCCTTCCCGCTGGACATGCTGACCGACAGCCTGCGTGGCTTCGGCGTGCAGGCCAGCGCGACGTTCAACAAGAGCGACATCACCATCCTGGACCCGGAGAGTGCTTCCAGCGTGGGTACCGACCCGATCAGCCTGCCGGGCCTGTCCAAGCGCGTGTACAACTTCACCGCCTACTACGAGCGCAGCGGCTTTGAAGCACGCGTCAGCCAGCGCCGCCGTTCGGACTTCATCGGTGAGATCGGCAACTTCAATGGCAACCGCAGCCTGCGCTACGTGGTGGGCGAAAACGTGACCGATGCGCAGGTCAGCTACACCTTCAGCGACAGCAGCGCCCTGCGTGGCCTGACCCTGCTGCTGCAGGGCAGCAACCTGACCAACGAGCCGTACCGCACCTATGCCGGCAGCAAGGACCGCCCGCTGGAGTACATCGAGTGGGGCCGCACCTACATGCTGGGCGTGAACTACAAGTTCTGACCATGACCGGGTAGTGCCGGCCGCTGGCCGGCAACGACTCATCGGAAACCCGCTGCGCAGGCAGCGGGTTTTCTTTTGCGCGGATGCCTTTCGCCGGAACCCCACCCCCACAAAATGGACGGGGCGCTTCGGCCCCGTCCCCGCAAGTACCGCCACCGGAGAAAACGGTCAGCTGCGTCGGGCGCAATACACCGCGCGCGGTGGCAGCTGGAGTTCATTGCCCTGCACCGTGCCCGCATCCGGGCCCGGTACCGCCACCTGTTGCCAATTGCCCGGCGGCAACGGATGGCTCACCGCCTCGGCCGACAGGTTGAAGGCCAGCAGGAGGGTTTCATCTGCAAGCATACGCTCGAACAGCAGCACTGGCTCGGCACTTTCGATGAATCGGATGCTGCCATGCAGGAGCACCGGCTGGGTATGCCGCCAGGCCAGGTACGCCCGGAACGCGGCCAGCACTGAGTGCGGGTCACGCTCCTGCACGGCCACCGCCGCGGCGCGGTGCTCGGCCGGGATCGGCAACCAGGGCTGGCCCGTGGTGAAACCGGCCAGCGGCGCTTCGGTCCACGGCAGCGGCGTCCGGCAGCCGTCGCGGCCCTTGAAGTTCGGCCAGAAGGTGATGCCATAGGGGTCCTGCAGCGCCTCGAACGGCACCTCGGCCTCGGCCAGGCCCAGCTCTTCGCCCTGGTACAGGCAGACCGAGCCGCGCAGCGAGCACAGCATCGCCACCAGCATCCGCGCCAGGCGCGGGTCGGCCGGGTGACCGCCCCAGCGGCTGACCGCCCGCTCCACGTCGTGATTCGAAACCGCCCAGCACGGCCAGCCTTCGGTCATTGCCGCTTCCAGCCGCGAGACCGTGTCGCGGATGTAGGCCGCGCTGTAGTCGTCCACCAGCAGCTCGAAGCTGTAGCCCATGTGCAGGCGGCCATCGCGGGTGTACTCGGCGGTGGTGGCCAGCGAATCCTCCGAGGAGATCTCGCCCAGGCTGACCGCTCCCGGGTACTCGTCCAGCAGCGCGCGCAGGCGCTCCAGGAACGGCAGGTTCTCCGGCTGGGTGTTGTTGTAGTAGTGGTACTGGTAAGCGTACGGGTTGTCCGGGCTGAAGCCGCGCCCCACCCGCTTGTCGGCGGGCTTGGCCGGGTTGTCACGCAGCTGTGCGTCGTGGAAGCAGAAGTTGATCGCATCCAGGCGGAAGCCATCCACGCCGCGGTCCAGCCAGAAGCGCACGTTGTCCAGGGTCGCCTGCTGCACGTCCGGGTGATGGAAGTTCAGGTCCGGCTGGTCGACCAGGAAGTTGTGCAGGTAGTACTGCTCGCGACGCGGCTCCCACTGCCAGGCGCAGCCGCCGAACAGCGACAGCCAGTTGTTGGGCGGGGTGCCGTCCTCGCGCGGGTCGGCCCACACGTACCAGTCCGCCTTCGGGTTGCGGCGGTCCTGGCGGCTCTCGCGGAACCAGGCGTGCTCGATCGAGGTGTGGCTCAGCACCTGGTCGATCATCACCTTCAGGCCCAGGCCGTGGGCCTTGGCCAACAGGCGGTCGAAGTCATCCAGGCTGCCGAACAGCGGATCGACATCGCGGTAGTCGGCGATGTCGTAGCCGAAGTCGGCCATCGGCGACTTGAAGAACGGCGAAATCCAGATCGCATCCACGCCCAGCGCGGCGATGTGGTCCAGCCGCTCGATGATGCCCGGCAGGTCACCCACCCCGTCGCCGTTGGCATCGAGGTAGCTGCGCGGGTAGATCTGGTAGATGACGGCTCCGCGCCACCATGGATAGTGCGACATCGACAGCCCCCCTCCGGGCATGCGGGACCCGCCGGCAGCGGGCCGAAATCCTGATCCGGCAAGCTTAGCGGCGGCCTCCCGGGCATGGCGCAACCTGCATACGTATTCACGCAGACGGCGGCGCTGGCCGGGCTGGAAATGCCGCGCGGACCGGTTTGCGCCCGAATTCACGGCCAGCGCCTATAATCGGTGGTGAGCCTGAAAGCCTGATCGCATGACCATCACCGAAGACACCCGTCCCGCCCTGGGCCTGCCCCAGATCCAGTCGCTAGCCGCGGCCGACATGGCCGCCGTCGACGCCCTGATCCGGCGCCGGCTGTCTTCGGACGTCGTGCTGATCAACCAGATCGCCGACCACATCATTTCCGCCGGCGGCAAACGCCTGCGCCCGATGCTGGTGATGCTGGCCGGCCACGCGGTCGGCCACGCCGGTCCGGACCACCACCAGCTGGCGGCGATCATCGAGTTCATCCACACCTCCACCCTGCTGCACGACGACGTGGTGGACGAATCCAGCCTGCGCCGTGGCCGCAGCACCGCCAACGCGCTGTGGGGCAACGCGCCCAGCGTGCTGGTCGGCGACTTCCTGTACTCGCGCAGCTTCCAGCTGATGGTCGAGCTGGAACGCATGTCGGTGATGCAGATCCTGGCCGATGCCACCAACCGCATCGCCGAGGGTGAAGTGCTGCAGCTGCTGCACGTGCACAACCCGGATACCGACGAAGCGGCGTACCTGCGCGTGATCGAGCGCAAGACCGCAGTGCTGTTCGCCGCCGGCACCCGCCTGGGCGCGCTGGCCAGCGGCGTGGACGAGGCCACCCAGCAGGCCCTGTTCGACTACGGCATGCACCTGGGCTACGCGTTCCAGATCGCCGACGACGTGCTGGACTACTCGGCCAACGCCGAGGAACTGGGCAAGAACCTGGGCGACGACCTCGCCGAGGGCAAGGCCACGCTGCCGCTGATCCACGCGATGGCCCACTCCGACGACGCCACCCGCGAGCGCCTGCGCACCATCGTGCAGGACGGCGATGCCTCGGCGATGCCGGAAGTGCTGGCCGCGATCCGCGCCACCGGCGGCCTGGAGTACAGCCGCGCGCGTGCCGAGGAATACGCCGAGGCCGCCGAGCGCGCGCTCGATGGCTTGGGCGACAACGACGCCGTGGCTGCCCTGCGCGGCCTGGCCCGCTACGCGGTGCAGCGCTCGCATTGATGGAGGCGTGCCGACCAACGGTCGGCACCCACCAGGCCGGCGTACCCGAACGGGTAGGTGCCGACCGTTGGTCGGCACGGAAACATCGGCAGGTGCCGACCGTTGGTCGGCACTATCGGCACTACATGAAGCGCTCCTCGAAGAACTCATCCAGCGCCTTCCACGCGCGTTTGGCCGCCCGTTCGTTGTACTGGCAGCCCGGCGGGCTGTTTGCATCGCGCTCGGCGAAGCAGTGCACCGCGCCGCTGTAGTTGGTGAATTCCCAGTCGACCTTGGCGGCGTTCATTTCCTTCTGGAAGCCGGCGATGTCCTCGGCGGTCACGCTGCTGTCGTCGGCGCCGTTGAGCACCAGCACCGATGGATGGGTACCACCGGCCTGCGCAGGCAGCGGCGAGCCCAGCCCACCATGCAGACTGACCACGCCGGCCAGCGGCGCACCGGCACGGGCCAGTTCCAGCACCGTGGTGCCGCCGAAGCAGAAGCCCACCGCACCGATCCGGCTGGCATCCAGCGGCGCCTTGCCGGCCTGCGCCTTGAGCACGTTCACCGCCTCCAGCGCACGTGCGCGCAGCAGCGGCCGGTCGTTGCGCAGCTTGCTGGCCACCGGCCCGGCCTCCGCATCGGTCTTCGGACGCACGCTCTTGCCGTATACATCGGCCACCAGCACCACATAGTCATCGCCGGCCAACTGCTTGGCCTTTTCAATCGCCGATGCGTTCACGCCTTTCCAGTTCGGCACCATCACCAGTCCCGGGCGTTTGTCATGCCCGCCATCGTCGTAGACCAGCACACCACTGAAGGTCGTGCCCTGGTGGGTCCATTCCACCGGCTGGGTCTTCATCGCCGCCCAGGCCGGCATCGCCGCCAACCCCAGGATCACCGCCACACCGCATCGCCAACGATTCATGCGCCTGCTCCACAAAAAAGGGGACGGAGGGGATTAAGCCGTATTCGCCCCTCCCGCGTCGCATTCTGCATTGGCGACGTGACGCAGGTGTGGTTGGATACGACTTAATCCCCTCCGTCCCCTTTTTGCCGCATGAACCTTGTTGATCACTTCCTGTCTGGCCTGATCCCGCGCCTGCCTGCCGACGATGCCCCGCAGTGGGCACATGTGCAGGGCGCCAGCGCCGAAGACTTGCAGCGCCTGCGCACGCAGTGGCCGCAGGCGCCGGACAGCCTCATCGCGCTGCTGTCGCGTGTGGATGGTACCCACTTCCGTGAATACCCCGGTGGCGAGGTCTGCGTGCTGATGCTCGGCTCGGACGTGGAGGACGGCGGCTATCCGTACTACCTGCGCTCGGTGGCCCAGATCTTCGAGGACCAGCAGCAGTGGGACGACAGCATCCGTTCAATCTACGAAGCGTGGCTGGATGACGAACCTGAGATCCTGGGTGAAGGCATCGACGCGGATCTGCCGATGAACCGCCGCCTGTGCTTCTCGCACTGCATGAACAACGGCGGCACCTCGATGCTGTACCTGGATTTCGATCCCGCACCGGGTGGCACGGTTGGCCAGGTGGTGCGCTACCTGCATGATCCGGACAGCTATGCGGTGATCGCGCCGAGCTTCGACGCATACCTGCAGCAGCTGATCAACGGCGGCTACGCGTTCATCGACCAGGAATAGTAGATCCACGCCATGCGCGCAGCACGCTTCACCTGGGTTCCACCCAATGCAGGGTGCCCGGCTGGAGTGCCAGCAGATCCCCCGCCGCCAAGCGCGCTCGCGACCAGTGACGTTCCGGCGGCTTTGGCTGCCGGGCCCCTACCGCGCCGTCGTAATCGCGCACCAGAAGCCCGATGCGCGCCGCACCTGCCCCCAGCAGCGCATCGATGCGCTGCAGCCACTGGCTGGCATCGACCAGCGCTTCGTCGCGGCACGCCTGCTGAACCTGCTCGTGCCGCGCCGACTGCTCGGCCTGCGCGCGGGCGATCTTCGCTTCACTCCAGCCCTTCTTCCGCCAGCGTTCGGCATCGCCCTTCCACTTCGGCCCAGCCTGCGCCGATGCCAGGGCCGTACCGCAATCGCAGTGGCCCGCGCTCAACCAGGGCTGCCAACCGGGGCCGACGGCGGCCTGCAGGCTGGGCGATGCCTGGGCGAACAGGCGCCGGCCGCTGCGCTCCATGATCGCGGCGGCTTCAACCTGCGCAAACGAGGTGGGCAGGAACACGGTGATGAAGGTGCACATGCGGGCATCCGGGTCTGTCCGGGGATGCCTGCATGATAAATGCACGATGGGGTCAGAGCCCTTTCCTGCGGAAAGGGATCCGACCCCGATCCCGCCGGTCAGGCAATACCCAACCCCGGAATCGCGCTGATGCTGTCCGGGTCGAATCCGGCCAGTTCGGCGAAATGACGGCCACGGGCCACATAGTCGCGGTAGGCACCAAAGCTCGGCGCGCCCGGCGACAGCAGCACCACGCCGCCCTGCCCACCCAGCGCGGCACGCGCCAGCACCATCGCCTCGGGCAGATCGCCCGCAGCGTGCAGACCAAAGCGCCCGGCATCGGCCAGCGGCCGCAACATCGCATGGATGCGTGGGCCGTTGCTGCCCATGGTCACGATCTCCACCGGCGGCACGTCGTGCGCCATGTGCTGCATGAAATCGGTCCAGTCCAGGCCACGGTCGTGCCCGCCCACCAGCAGTGCGATGCGCTGGCCGGCGAAACACTCCAGCGCAGCCAGGCTGGCATGCGGCGTGGTGCTGATCGAATCGTTGATGTAGGTCAGGCCATCGGCCACGCCGATGCGCTGCAAGCGGTTCGGCAATGGACGGAAGTTCTGCACCGCCGGCACCAGCGCCACCGCATCCAGCCCCAGCGCTTCCAGAGCGGCCAGCACCGCGCACAGATTGCCGCGGTTGTGGCGACCCGGCAGCGGCGTGTTGCGGGTATCGAACACGGCCTGCTCACCGCGATGCACGATGTCACCGCGCATGTGCCAGCCCTGCGGCTGGTTGAACCAGACAACTTCGCTGCCGGGCAGCGAAAGCGCCGCCAGATGTGGATCGGCGGCGTTGAGCACGGCGATGCGCGGTGCGGCTTCGGTCACCAACCGCAGCTTGTCCTCGATGTAACGCTGCTCGCTGCCGTGCCAGTCCAGATGTTCCGGGAACAGGTTCAGCACCACCGCTACCTGCGGATGGGCGCCACTGCGCGCCACTTCACCGGTCTGGTAGCTGGACAGTTCCACCGCCCAGTACTCGGGCGCGGGCTGTGGGTCCAGCACTTCCAGCAGCGGCAGGCCGATGTTGCCGACCAGGCCGGTACGGTGGCCGGCCGCGCGCAGCAGGTGCGCGACCAGTGCGGTGGTCGTGCTCTTGCCCTTGGTACCGGTCACGCACACGGTGTCGTGCACGATGCCGTCGGCACCCGCATGCTCGGCAAACCACAGCGCGGTGCCACCGATGAAGGTGGTGCCCTGCCCTGCGGCGGCCAGCGCGATCGGCTGGTACGGGCTGATGCCGGGGGATTTGATCACCACCTCGAAGGCGGCCAGCGCCTCGGCCGAGGGCTCGCCACGCACGTCCAGCGCGCCTTGGGTTTCTGCACGCGCGGCCTCGGCTTCGGCCGCCGGGCAGAACAGGCTCAGCGGCAGCGTGGGCAGGCGCTCGTGCAGCACCGCAAACGCGGCGCGACCCTCACGGCCCCAGCCCCACAGCGCAACGCGCTTTCCTTCAAGCTTCGAAATCTTCACGCACCCGTTCCCACAGCGCAGCCGGAACGCGGTGCTCGCCCTGCAGCTGCAGCAGCGGTGCCAGTTCCAGTTCGGCGGCATCCAGCTGCGGCTGGATCTCATTGCAGAAGCGCTTCACCAGCACGTCTTCCTTCCACTCCGGGCGCTGCGCCAGGGTCGCCATCGCCGCGCGCGATTCGCGGCCTTCGCCCACGCACTCGAACGGCTTGTGGTCCTGGAATTCCAGCAGCGCGTCGAAGCCACCGGCCTGCTCGGCATCGTCCAGCAGGTTGCGGCCGAAGATGCGCACCAGCCGCGTCTTGGGCATGAACGGGGCCAGCGCAAGGAACACGAAATGGCACTTCGGGCAGACGCCGCACCAGCGGTTCACCGGGCGCTCGCCAAGGATGTGGAAGTTGCGGTTGCAGCTGGAGAAGTGCGCGTCGTAGAAATCGGTCTTGGCGAACTGGCGGGCCACCGCCAGCTCTGACATCGGGCGCAGCAGCGAGTAGTACTGCAGGTCCGCAGCGACGTGCTTCTGCACGTGGCGGCCGAACGCCTGCTCGAACGCCCAGCCTTTGGACCACTGGTGGTTCACCTCGCCGGTGCCCGGAATCTGGCTGCCGTAGCTTGCCGAACGCTCATTGGAGAACACCACCTGGTCCACGCCCTGCAGCAGCGCGGCCAGCACCATGATCGCCGAGTTCACCGCGGTAACCGGGATATGCCCGTTCCAGGCGCCCTGGCGGTTGAGCTCGAACAATTCCGGCGCCAGCGCGCGGCCCAGGTTCAGCGTGGGCAGGCCGGTACGCTCGGCACAGGCGCGGATCAGCTGCGAACCACCAATCCAGGTCACCGTCTCGTCCACGCCGGCGCGGCGCAGCGCTTCGATGCTGACCAGCGAATCCTTGCCACCACCGATCGCCACCAGCGCGTGCGGCTGCAGGCCCAGCACCGGCGCCTGCACCGCGTCGCCCTGCACCGGCAGGCGGAAGCGCCCGCGCAGGTTCAGGCCGTTGCGGTACGCAAATTCGCCCAGGCCGTTGAGGTAGACCGTCTCCACCAGCGCAGCGGTATCGGCATCGATGGCGTAGCTGTCGATGCTGACCGTCTCCGGCACGCCCGCCTTGTAGTAGCTGACACCGGCGATCAGGTGCAACAGCTGCAGCGCGCGCTGCACTGCCGAGGCACGCGCCTCGTCCAGCACGAACGGGGCGCCCGGCACGGTGATGGTTTCCACCATCTCCGGACCGTCATCAAAGGCGTAGACCAGCTTGGCCACGCCGGTATCCGCGGCGAATTCGCAGCGGACGAAACGGAAGCGGGAAACCTGGTGTTTGTCGAAAGCAGTCATGGGGTATCCGGTCAGGCACGGGCCCGCGCGATGGCGCGGGGCGTGTCGGTGGGCGGGTGCAGGGTGCGCGCGGTGATCACTCGATCACGTCTTCGCGCGGCATCGCCCGCTGGTTGTAGGTGTTGGCCATCGAATAGCCGTAGGCGCCGGCATCGGCGATCAGCATCACGTCGTCAGGTGCAGTCGACACCGGCAGCTTGCGGCGCTTGCCGAACACATCGCTGGATTCGCAGATCGGGCCGACCACATCGAACGCCGCTTCGGCATAACCGCCCTGGCGGCTGAGGTTCTCGATGTCATGCCAGGCGTCGTACAGGGCCGGGCGCATCAGTGCGTTCATTCCGGCATCGAGGCCGACGCGGCGCACGCCGTCCTTCTCCACCACCTGGGTGACATGGGTCAGCAGCACCCCGGATTCGGCCACCAGGTACCGGCCCGGCTCGATCGCCAGGCGGAACGCCGGATGCAGCGCCTTGACCTCGGCCAGGCCCTCGGCCCAGGCGTCCAGATCGAACGGCTCGTCTTCGTCGCTGTACGGAATCGGCAGGCCACCGCCGATATCGATGGTCTGCACGCTGCCGATGCGGCGGGCGAAGCCGGCGAGCTCATCGCACATCAGGCGCCAATGCTGCGCGGTCTCCACGCCACTGCCGAGGTGCGCATGCAGGCCGACCACGCGGCTGCCCAGATCGGTGGCCGCGCGCACGAACTCATCGACACGGGCGATCGGCAGGCCGAACTTGGACTCCTTGCCGCCGGTGCGGACCTTGGCATGGTGGCCTTCGCCACGGCCCAGGTCCACGCGCAGCCACAGCTCGCGGTTGCGGAACAGGTCCGGCCAACGCTGCAGCGCTTCGACGTTGTCGACGGTGACAGTCACGCCCAGCGCGAACGCGGCTTCGTACTCGCTGCGCGGGCAGAAGCTGGGGGTGAACAGCACGCGCTTGGGCGAAAGCTCCGGCAAGTGCTGGAACACGTGCTTCAGTTCGCCGTGCGAGACACATTCCAGGCCGAAGCCCTCGGCTTCCAGCAGCTGCAGGATGGCCGGGTGGCTGTTGGCCTTGATCGCGTAGTAGCGCTGGTCGATCGGCTTGATCGCGGCCAGCGCGCGGGCGCGGGCGCGCACGGTCGGCAGGTGGTAGACATAACGCGGCGTGCCGGCATCGGCCAGCTGCAGCAGGTGCGCACGCTGCCCCCGCCACCACGGCGTGCCACGCGGGCGCACGGTGCCGGCGATCTCGCGCCAGCGCGGACCGAACACTTCGGTCTCTTCCACCGGCATGGCACCGCTGTCGATCAGCTCGGCGTGCAGGATCGGCAGTAGGCCATCAGCATCGGCCTCGTCGATGACGAAGGTCAGGTTCAGGTCGTTGGACGACTGCGAGATCATGTGCACGCGCTCGCGGCCGAAGGTGGCCCACACGTCCGACAGCTTGTGCAGCAGCGAACGCATGCCGCGGCCGACCAGGGTGATCGCCGCGCACGGCACGATCACCTTCACCTTGCAGATCTGCGACAGGTCGGCCGACAGCGCGGCCAGCACATCGGTGTTGACCAGGTTCTCGGACGGGTCCAGTGACACGGTGACGTTGGTCTCGGCCGAACCGATCAGGTCCACCGACAGGCCATGCTTCTTGAACAGGTTGAACACATCGGCCAGGAAGCCGACCTGCTGCCACATGCCGATGCCTTCCATCGACACCAGCACGATGCCGTTGCGGCGGCTGATCGCCTTCACCCCCGGCACCGGTGCAGCACTGCCATCGATGCTGGTGCCCGGCAGTTCCGGGCGCTCGGTATCGAGGATGGCCATCGGCACGCCGGCGTCGCGGCACGGTTTGATCGAGCGCGGGTGCAGCACCTTGGCGCCGGTAGTGGCGATTTCCTGCGCTTCGTAATAGTCCAGGCGGGTCAACAGGCGCGCGTCCGGCACGTCGCGCGGATTTGCACTGAACATGCCCGGCACATCGGTCCAGATCTCCACGCGGCTGGCGCCCAGCAGCGCACCGAAGTACGCCGCCGAGGTATCCGAGCCACCGCGACCGAGGATGGCGGTACCGCCATCGGCATGCCGCGAAATGAAGCCCTGGGTGATCAGCAGGCGGGTCGGCTGCGCGCGGAAGCGCTGCAACCACTCCGCATCGGCACGCCACTGGCAGTTCACCGACAGGCGTTGCGACCAGTCGCTCTGGTTCGGCTGCGGCGGCATCGCGTCCAGCCACTGGCGGGCATCCATCCAGCCCATGTCCAGGCCCGAAGCGTGCAGATAGGCCGCGCCCAGCGTGGAGGACAACAGCTCGCCCTGGCCCAGCACTTCGGCCTGCCATTCCAGCGGGCGGGTGGCCGCACGCGGGTCGTCGAGCAGGCCCTGCAGCGCTGCCAGGCGCTCGGCCAGCACCTCGCGGCCCAGGCCCAGTTCGGCCAGGAAACCTTCATGGCGCTCGACCAGCGCGGCCACGCGGTCACGGCTGTCCGGCGCGCCATCGGCGATCGCAGTCAGTTCGTTGGTGACCCCGGACAGCGCCGAAACCACCACCAGTACGCGCGAGCCGGTCTCTTCCGCGCGTTTTTTCGCCAGCTTCCCGATCGTGTCCCAGCGGTGACGACGCGACACCGAGGTGCCGCCGAACTTCAGTACGATCCAACGATCGACAAGGGGGGAAGCTGACATGGATTGGCTATGTAGAATGTGGGGGAGCCGCCCTCGGGGGCGGAACCCTTGATTCTAAGCGCAATATCCCCGCAGATGGCCGTCCTTCGTTACCTGCAGCTCGATGTCTTCGCCCGCCGCCCCGGCACCGGCAATCCGCTGGGTGCCATCCTGGATGCGGACGGCCTCTCCGGCGAGCAGATGCAGGCCCTGGCCGCCTGGCTGAACCTGTCCGAGACGGTGTTCTTCCTGCACCCCACTGCGCCGGGCGCCGACTATCACATCCGCATCTTCACCCCGACCCGGGAGCTGGCCTTTGCCGGCCACCCCAGCGTCGGCGCTGCCTGGGCGGCGGTGACGTGCGGCCTGGCCCAGCCGCGCAACGGCACCCTGCTGCAGCAATGTGCAGCGGGCGTGTTGCCGGTTCGGGTGAGCGGCCCGGCCGAGGCGCTGGAGATCCAGCTCGCCAGCCCAACGGCCCGGCAGCTGGACACGCCGGCGGACGCCGCGCCGGCCGCACTGCTGGCACTGGCGGCCAAGGGGCAGCAACCCGAACTGTGGGACAACGGCGCACGCTGGTGGCTGCTGCCGCTGCGCGACGCCGCTGCCGTGCGCGGCCTGGCGCCGGACATGGCCACGCTGCGCGACTGGAGCCTGGCCACCGATGCCACCGGCGTGGCCGTATTCGCTGACGAGGCCGGCACCGACCACGCCCGTGTGGTGCGCGCATTCTGCCCCGCCGATGCGGCCAGCGTGCCGGAAGATCCGGTCACCGGCAGCGCCAATGCCCTGATCGGTGCCTGGCTGCGGCAGCGCAACGCCCTGCCCGGCCGCGAGGGCCGCTACGTGGCCAGCCAGGGCCGCGAAGTCGGTCGCGATGGGCGCGTGCAGGTCGAAGTCGATGCGCAGGGCACGGTCTGGATCGGCGGCCAGGTGCAGCCGGTCATCGACGGCCACATCCGCTGGTAGCCCACGGAAAAAAGGGGACGGAGGGAATTAAGTCGCTTCTGCCATATGTGCCACAAGCGACTTAATTCCCTCCGTCCCCTTTTTTGTGCCCCGCGCTACGCTATGCCGCCTGTCTACTGGAGTCCTGCCTGATGTCCACCCGCCGCTTCCTGCAGCTGGATGTGTTCTCCCCGCGCGCCGGCGCCGGCAATCCGCTGGCCGTTGTGCTCGATGCCGAGGGCCTGGACGATGCCAGCATGCAGGCCATTGCGCGCTGGACGCGCCTGCCCGAAACCACCTTCGTGTTCCCGCCGCAGGTCGCGGGCGCCAGCTACCGGCTGCGCATGTTCAGCCCGCAGAAGGAGGTTCCGTTCGCCGGCCATCCCAGCGTCGGTACCGCGCACGCGGTGCTGCAGGCGGGCCTGGCCGCGCCGGTCGGTGGCGTGCTGGTGCAGGATGGCATTGCAGGTGCGCTGCCGCTGCGCGTCAGTGGTGAGGGCGCGCAGCAGCGCATCGCCATCCGCACCCCGCGCGCGCAGCTGGCCGAGACCGTCGAGGCCACCGATCCGCGCCTGCAGGCGGCGCTGAAGGGCTGGCCGCTGGGCACGCTGCCGCCGGCACGCATGCAGGGCGGGCGCAGCTGGTGGGTGGTGCAGGTGGCCGATGAAGCCGCGTTGCGCGCCCTGCGTCCGGACTGGGATGCGGTCGCTGCACTGGCCGAATCCACCGACAGCATGGGCGTGTTCGCCTATGCCTTCAGCGATGGCCGCGAGGGCTTCGATCTGGCGGTACGCGCCTTTGTCGGCAATGGCCGACGCTTCGAGGACGCCGCCTCGGGTGCTGCCAATGCGGTGTTGGCCGCATGGCTGGACCTGCGCGATGCCCTGCCCCATGGCCGTGCACCGTTCGAAGTCAGCCAGGGCCGCGAAGTCGGCCACGACGCACGCCTGACCCTGCGGGTCGATGAAGACGGCGAGGTCTGGTCGGGGGGGCAGGTGCAGACGGTGATTGCCGGCACCATCGATTGGTGATTGCTGCTGGGGGGTAGAGCCGAAGGCAGCGGCAGGAGCCGCTGCAACGTCGCGCGCGACGGCCCGGAGGGTGGCGGCCAGGAAGGTCGCCATGACGCTGGCCGGCTGCCACCTCGACCTCGGCATCATGCGGTTGCCGGCCCGCGGCCGGCACTACCGTGACCATCCCGGCCCGCGATTTCTCAGCCCAGCTCGGCTTCCAGGCTGATGGGCACCGCGCTCAGCGCCTTGGACACCGGGCAGTTCTGCTTGGCGTCATCGGCAATGGCACGGAACTGCGTCGCATCGATGCCGGGCACCACCGCCCTCACCTTCAGCCGGATCTGCGACAGCTGCGGGCCGCCCTCCAGCGACAGGTCGACCTTCGCTTCGGTGTCCAGCGAGGTCGGGGTGAAGCCTGCCTCGCCGAGCTTGGCCGACAGCGCCATGGTGAAACAACCCGCGTGCGCGGCAGCGATCAGCTCTTCCGGATTGGTGCCCTTTTCGTCGCCAAAGCGGCTGTTGAAACCGTAGCGGGTCTTGTCCAGCAGCCCACTCTGCGGCGTGCTCAACTGTCCCTTGCCCGACTTCAGATCGCCTTCCCAGTGCGCGGTGGCGTGTCGCGAGATTCCCATTGTGCTGCTCCTGCGTGGCGGTGATGAACGGCTACCCTCGCACGCCGCGCGTTAGCCCTGCGTCGCTCCGCCGCACGCCGGGCGTCGCCCCGAGCCCGGCGCGTGGACACTTCCTCGCCAGCCCGGAACGCATTTTCCCCTTGTTTTCAGTGGTTTCGCGCACTCCGCCGATGGGCGGGCGCCGGCCATCGAACACGCTGGCGCGCCCCCATCCCCCACCACCGGCCATGTACTGAATCGGCCTGGATATGAAAAAACATGCACTTTCCGCGCTTCGGGCTATTGGCGGCGCCCGAGAGTTGCCCTACATTGCGCTTGCCGACGGGGTTCGGCGCCGACCAAACAACCAACCGTTCACGGAACAGGAAACCATGGCAAAGACCGCTAAGAAGGCTGCCCCGAAGAAGGCAGCGAAGAAAGTCGCGACGAAGGCAGCCGCCAAGCCGGCCGCTCCGAAGCCGATCAAGGAAGTGCTGACCAAGTCCGGCCTGGTTGCACACATCGCTGAAGCCTCCGGCGTCGTCGCCAAGGACGTCCGCGCTGTGCTGGCCTCGCTGGAAAGCGCCGTCGCCTCCTCGGTGCACAAGAAGGGCGCTGGCTCCTTCACCCTGCCGGGCCTGCTGAAGATCACCACCGTCAATGTGCCGGCCAAGCCGAAGCGCAAGGGCATCAACCCGTTCACCAAGGAAGAGCAGTGGTTCGCTGCCAAGCCGGCCACCACCAAGCTGAAGGTGCGTCCGCTGAAGAAGCTGAAGGACGCCGCGCTGTAAGCGCGCGCCCCAACGCGGATTCCGACGGGACGGCTCTGGCCGTCCCGTTTTTTTTGTCCGGACCACACCCCGCAACACAGCGTTGCCGCGGCCCCGGCAATCCCCCTGCAGGCCCGCCACCAGTGGCTGCCGGCGCTCCGCAAAGGGCGCGGAACGTACCGGGTGGAACACTGCGTGCAGCGCCGGCCATCGCCGCCGGCCGTGGCCTTGCCTATGGTGGGCACATCCTCCACAGCTACGGCGAGCACACCCTCATGGCCAGCCCCTCCACCCGCTACCGGATCTCGGTGACCCCGATCGAAAAGGACGGGCTGCAGTGCACCGGGCGCTGCACCATCGAACTGGAACACCGCGCCAGCCGTGACCTGATGCGCCTGCTGGAGGCGGCTCCGCGTACCGCCGGCATCAGCGGCGACGAGCGCGCGACCCTGGTGATCGCCACCCAGCTGCTGCGCGACATCGTGCAGCGCCACGCCGGGACCGACGGCCACGCACTGGCCGCCGTCGCGGCACAGGTCCTGCCGGCGCTGGACGCGCTGGAACAGCTGCCCTCCTCCCGCTGAGCCCCGCGCAATCGCTACACTGCCGCCCTCCAGATTGCCTCGGGGAGGAGGCAGGCATGCGCAGGATCCTGTTGCTGATCGCACCACTGGTGCTGCTAGGTTGTTCACGCCCGGCAGCACAGACGAATGTTGAAACCGCGCCAGCGCCCGTTGCCGCTGCCGCAGCAGCGGACATCCATACCGGCCCCGATCCCGCAGCGCTGCAGGCGAGCGATGTGCCGCTGCTGTCCGCCGTCGCCGACAGTGCCGAGCCACCCTCGACGATGCTCAACCGCTACGTGGCGGCGCTGCTCAACCGCGACCGCGCCGCCAGCAATGCCGCCTGGACGATCCCGCCCAGTGATCCGCGGCATGCGGACGACGCCGCGCTGCGACAGCTGCGGGACCTGCGCACCCTGCGCCTGCACAGCGATACCCCGATCGCCCGCGACGACCGGCAACCGCCACAGCTGCTTGAAGTGCCGGTGCAGATCCGCGCGGTCACCGCAAACGGCACGTTCCGCTTCGGTGGCTGGTACCGCGTGCAACCCAGCAGCGACGGCAGCGCCTGGCAGATCCAGTCGGCGCAGCTGCGTCCAATGCTGGACTGAACCGTTGCAGCCGCATGCACGCGCGATTCAGCCTGCGCGACTACTCTGTGATCCATCCATTCCCTGCCCATCGGTCACCGCCATGCGCCTGCGTTCCCTGATGACCCGCCTTGCTGCCTCCACCGTACTGATCGCTGCTGCGATCGGCGCACAGGCGGCTCCCTCCATTTCCGGCCGCGAACTGTCGGTGGGTGCCAGCGACGTCCAGCAGTATCTCGATGGCAGCTTCCCGCGCACCCAGGACGCCCTCGGCGGCCTGATCGCACTGACCATGAGCCACCCGCAGCTGAGCCTTCCCGCCGGCGAGCGCTTGAACCTGGGCATGGACGTGGCACTGGCCACCGCTGGCGGCAACCCGGCCAAGCTGGGTACGGTGAAGCTCAGCAGCGGCCTGCGCTACGACGCGCAGACCCAGGGTTTCCACCTGCAGCAGCCCAGCGTGGATGACTTCACCCCGGCCAACCAGGGCGGTCGCCTCGACTCACGCACCCGTGGCCTGCTCAATGCCTGGCTGAGCGACTACGCCCAGCGCGAACCGATCTACAAGCTGGACCCGGCCGTGGCCGGGCTGCTCGGCGCGCTGCAGGTGCAGTCGGCACAGGTGAAGAACGGCAAGCTGGTGGTCACCTTCAACCAGAACCTGGGCAACCTGGTGCCGGCAGGCGTGCTGGGTAAATGAGGTAGTGCCGCTGGCCGGCAACGCAGTCACTGCATCTGCCGGCCAGCAGCCGGCACTACCGGCAAAGCATCACGCGGCAAGTGCCTTGACCACCGCCTCGCTGAAGGCGGGAATGTCGTCCGGCTTGCGGCTGGTGATCACGTTGCCGTCGACCACCACCTCGGCATCGCGCCAGTTCGCTCCCGCGTTGGCCAGGTCCTGCTGCAGGGACGGCCAGGACGTCAGCTTGCGGCCATCGGCCAGCCCGCTATTGATCAGCAACCACGGGCCATGGCAGATCGCCGCGACAGGCTTGCCGGCTTCATCCACCGAGCGGATGAAGCTGAGTACCGCATCGTCGGTACGCAGCGTGTCCGGATTGATCACACCTCCTGGCAGTACCAAGGCATCAAAGCCCGACGGATCCGCCTCGTCCAGCGGGATGTCCACCGCGACGGCGTCGCCCCAGTTCTTCTCTTTCCAGCCCTTGATGGTCGCCTCCTTTGCAGGCGACACCACGCTGACCCGCGCACCTTCCGCTTCCAGCAAACGCTTGGGTTCGGTCAGTTCGGACTGTTCGAAGCCGTGGGTGGCAAGGATGGCAATCTGCTTGCCCTTCAATCGCTCTGCCATGGATGCACTCCGGTTGGGGGGAGCCCACAGAATGGAAGAACGGCCCTTGCGCGGCGGTGACCCTGTCGTGCACGGCAGGTGGAGAGCTTCCAGGTAGTGCCCGCCAGCGGCCGGCACTACCCATTGCGGGTCAGCGCTTGGGCTGCAGCATGGTACCGGTGCACTTGGGCGAGCCGCAGCGGCACTCCCAGATCTTCTTCAGCTTGGCCGTGTGGCGCTCGGCCAGGGTGATGCCGTAGTTGTAGGTCAGCTCCTCGCCGGCCTTGATATCGCGCAGTGCCTCGATGAACACCTTGTCGCCCCGGCTGTCGCCGTCCTCGTCTTCCTCGATCACCGCCTCGCAGTTCGGATCGCAGCTGTGGTTGATCCAGCGCGCGTCATTGCCCTTGTAGTTGGCATCGATCACCCAGTCATCGTTGAGGGTGAACAGGAAGGTGTGGCCGCTTTCGACGTCGCCGCTGTCGTCGGCATCAACATCGCCGTGGCTGCGCAGCAGGCCCTTGTACTGGATCACGCGCTCGCCCTGCTTGATCGGGGCCACGGCGAACACGCCGTTGCCATGGATGGCGGACTTGCGGGCTTGGATCTTCTTCGGCATCGGCACGGGCTGTTTGCAGCGAATGGAACCGGGATTCTCGCCCATTCCGGGTGATTGCGAAAATCACCCCGTTGGCGCAGCATTGCGCCGTGGCTGCGGCCCGGTGTGTTCTCCCGGCCCGCCCCCAGCGCCGGCTGAATGCCCGGGTTGGATGGTGGCGAATAAAAGCGTACAATTTCAGTCCGCTTTAAGAACCACTCGCATCCTCATGTTGCGCGTCACCAAACTCACCGATTACGCCACCGTCGTGCTGACCGTGCTCGCCGCCCGTCCGGGCGAAGTGCTCAGTGCCACCGAGCTGGCCGAATTCACCGGCCTGGAGCCGCCCACGGTCAGCAAGGTCCTCAAGCCGCTGGCCCAGGCCGGCCTGGTCGAGGGCCTGCGCGGCGTTCGTGGCGGCTACCGGCTGACCCGCCCGGCCATCGAGATCTCGCTGTTCGAAGTGGTCGAAGCGATGGAAGGGCCGCTGGCCCTGACCGAATGCAGCCACGACCACCACCAGTGCGGCATGGCGCCCAAGTGCGGCGCGCGCAGCAGCTGGCGGCTGATCAACGACGTGGTCTCCGAGGCCCTGCGCGATGTCACCCTCGCCCAGATCCTGCCCCCTCTCCCCCTTGCCGATGACGAACAGCGCCGCACCATCGCTGTCGACGTCGTCTCCTGATCCGTAGGCAGCCCCCCCATGGCCACCGAAACCATCGAAAACGTCGCCCACGACGACACCCCCAACCGCGAGATCCACGAGCAGCTCGGCCGCAAGTATTCGGCCGGCTTCATCACCGAGATCGAATCGGACTCCCTGCCGCCGGGCCTGGACGAGGACACCATCCGTGCCCTGTCGGCCAAGAAGGACGAGCCGGAGTGGATGACGCAGTGGCGCCTGGACGCCTACCGCCACTTCCTGACCATGCCGATGCCCGACTGGGCCAAGCTGGAGATCGCCCCGATCGACCTGCAGGCGCTCAGCTACTACTCCGCGCCGAAGGGCCCGAAGTACGCCTCGCTGGATGACGTGCCGAAGGAACTGCTCGACACCTACGACAAGCTGGGCGTGCCGCTGCACGAGCGCGCCAAGCTGGCCGGCGTGGCGGTGGATGCGGTGTTCGACTCGGTGTCCGTGGGCACCACCTTCCGCAAGGAACTGGCCGAGAAGGGCGTGATCTTCTGCTCGATGTCCGAGGCCATCAAGGAACACCCGGAGCTGGTGCGCCAGTACCTGGGCACCGTGGTGCCGGTGGGTGACAACTACTTCGCCGCGCTCAACTCGGCGGTGTTCTCCGATGGCAGCTTCGTGTTCATTCCCAAGGGCGTGCGCTGCCCGATGGAACTGAGCACCTATTTCCGCATCAACGCCGGCCACACCGGCCAGTTCGAGCGCACCCTGATCGTGTGCGAGGACAAGGCCTACGTCTCCTACCTGGAAGGCTGCACCGCGCCGATGCGCGATGAGAACCAGCTGCACGCCGCAGTGGTCGAGCTGGTCGCGCTGGAAGATGCGGAGATCAAGTACTCCACGGTGCAGAACTGGTACCCCGGCGACGAGAACGGCGTCGGCGGCATCTACAACTTCGTCACCAAGCGTGCCGAATGCCGTGGCGCACGCAGCAAGGTTACCTGGACCCAGGTCGAGACCGGCTCGGCCATCACCTGGAAGTACCCGTCGTGCGTGCTGCTGGGCGACGACTCGGTCGGTGAGTTCCACTCCGTCGCGCTGACCCACCACCGCCAGCAGGCCGACACCGGCACCAAGATGATCCACGTCGGCAAGCGCACCAAGAGCAAGATCGTCAGCAAGGGCATCAGCGCCGGCCGCGGCCAGAACACCTACCGCGGCCTGGTCAAGGTCGACCGCAACGCCGACGGCGCGCGCAACTACACCCAGTGCGACTCGCTGCTGATCGGCAAGCAGTGCGGCGCGCACACCTTCCCCTACATCGAGGTGAAGAACCCGGGCGCCACCGTCGAGCACGAGGCGACCACGTCCAAGATCTCCGATGACCAGCTGTTCTACTGCCGCGCCCGTGGCATCAGCCAGGAAGACGCGGTATCGCTGATCGTCGACGGCTTCTGCAAGCAGGTGTTCCGCGAACTTCCGATGGAGTTCGCGGTGGAAGCCAAGAAGCTGCTGGAAGTCTCGCTGGAAGGTTCGGTGGGCTGACCGCCCGACCCTGCCCTCGCAAACGCATTCTCTTTACCGGCGGGCCCTGGCCCGCCCCACGGAAACCCCCACCATGCTGAAGATCGAAAACCTCCACGCCCGCATTGGCGGCAAGGAAATCCTCAAGGGCCTGTCGCTGGATGTGAAGCCCGGCCAGGTGCACGCCATCATGGGCCCGAACGGCGCCGGCAAGTCCACCCTGGGCAACGTCCTGGCCGGCCGCGACGGCTACGAAGTGACCGAAGGCAGCGTGCAGTTCGACGGCGTCGACCTGCTGGAGCAGGACCCGGAAGCGCGTGCCGCCGCCGGCCTGTTCCTGGCGTTCCAGTACCCGGTGGAGATCCCGGGCGTGAACAACACCTACTTCCTGCGCGCCGCGCTGAACGCCCAGCGCAAGGCCCGCGGCGAGGAAGAACTCGATTCCATGCAGTTCCTCAAGCTGGTGCGCCAGAAGCTGGCCGTGCTGCACCTGAAGGACGAACTGCTGCACCGTGGCGTCAATGAAGGCTTCTCCGGTGGCGAGAAGAAGCGCAACGAGATCTTCCAGCTGGCCGTGCTGGAACCGAAGCTGGCGATCCTGGACGAGACCGACTCGGGCCTGGACATCGACGCACTGAAGAGCGTGGCCGACGGCGTCAACGCGCTGCGCGGCGCCGACCGCTCGTTCCTGGTCATCACCCATTACCAGCGCCTGCTGGACTACATCAAGCCGGATGTGGTGCACGTGCTGGCCGATGGCCGCATCGTCAAGAGCGGCGGCCCGGAACTGGCGCTGGAGCTGGAAGCACACGGCTACGATTTCCTGAAGGACCGGGTCGTGCCCGAGGCGGCGATCTGATGAGTGCCCTGCTTGATTCGATGGCCCAGGCCTTCTCCGGCAGCGATGCGCGCCGCGAAGTGCTGGATGCGGCCCTGCGCGACGGCCTGCCGGCCGCCCGCAACGAAGCCTGGAAGTACACTTCGCTGCGCCAGCTGGAACGCCGGGCGTTCACCGCGGCACCGTTGCAGGGCCCGGCGCTGGACGCCGCGCTGCTGGAAGACGTCCCGGCACCGCGCCTGGTATTCGTCAACGGTCGCCTGGATGCCGCGCTGAGCGACGTGCAGGCGCTGTCTGCGGGCGTGCAGCTGCAGCCATTGTCGGCGGCGCTGGCCGCCGGCGAAGACGCCGTGCGTTTCCTTGGCCGCCGCTACGAGCGCAGCGAGGAGATCTTCGCCCGCCTCAACGCCGCATTGGCCGACGAAGGCGTGGTGCTGCGCGTGGACGAAGGCGTGCAGGTCGAAGCACCGCTGCAGCTGGTATTTGCCAGTGTGGCCGGCGAGACCGACCTGGCCTGGCATCACCGCCACCTGATCGAACTGCGTGCCGGCGCCAGCCTCGGCGTGGTCGAGCACCGCTTCAGCGTCGGCGATTCCGCCCACCTGGACAACACGGTGCTGCACGCCCACGTCGCTCGTGATGCCGTGCTCAAGCACGCCCGCGTGCAGGCCGGCAGCGCACGCCAGACCAGCTTCCTGCGCACCGATGCGGTGCTGGCCCGCGACGCGCAGTACCACCGCGTGGACCTGGAGCTGGGCGCTGCGCTCAGCCGCCATGAACTGAACGTGCGCCTGGAAGGCGACAACGCCCAGCTGACCGCCAACGGCGTGCTGCTCGGCAATGGCCGCCGCCACGTCGAAACCCGCCTGGGCATCGACCACATCGCACGCGATACCAGCTGCGAACTGCTGTGGCGCGGCGTCGCCGCCAACCGCAGCCGCGTGGTGTTCCATGGCGGCATCCAGATCCGCGAAGGCGCCGACGGCACCGACGCGAACCTGTCCAACAAGAACCTGCTGCTGTCGGCCGATGCCGAGATCGACACCCAGCCGACGCTGGTGATCGACGCAGATGAAGTGAAGGCCGCGCACGGTGCGACCGTCGGCCAGCTCGATGCCAACGCGCTGTTCTACCTGCGCTCGCGCGGCCTGCCGCAGGCCCAGGCGCAGGCACTGCTGAGCGCCGCGTTCTGCCACGAGCCGCTGAAGATCCTGCCCGATGCGCTGCGTGCGCAGCTGGCACGTCGCCTGGACAAAGCCCTGGCCGAGGCGGGTGTGGCATGAACCTGTCCACGCCGCGCCCGATCGAAGAACGCACCGGCGCCCCCGACTGGGACCGCGTCCGCCTCGACTTCCCGCTGCTGATGCGCGAAGTGCACGGCAAGCCGCTGGTCTATTTCGACAATGCCAACACCGGCCAGAAGCCGGTGCAGGTGATCGGCGCGGTGGACGAGTTCTACCGACGCTACAACGCCAACGTCAGCCGCGCCGTGCATGCGCTGGGCAGCGAAGCCACCGATGCCTACGAAGGCGCGCGCAACACGCTGGCGCGCTTCCTCAACGTGCGCCCCAGCGACCTGGTGCTGTGCAGTGGCACCACCTTCGCCATCAACCTGGTGGCCTACTCGTGGGCGCTGCCGCGGCTGAAGGCCGGTGATGTGATCCTGATCACGCGCATGGAGCACCACGCCAACATCGTGCCGTGGCAGCTGGTCGCGCAGCGTACCGGCGCCACCATCCGCGTGGCCGAGATCACCCCCGACGGCGCGCTGGACCTGGATGCGCTGCGCGCAGCGATGACCCCCGAGGTCAAGCTGCTCGCCGTCACCCATGTCTCCAACGTGCTGGGCACGGTCAACCCGGTGCGCGAGATCTGCCGTGAAGCGCGCAAGCGCGGCATCGTCACGGTGGTCGATGGCTCGCAGGCGGTGCCGCACCGCAAGGTCGACGTCGCCGCGATCGGCTGCGACTTCTACGCCATCACCGGCCACAAGATGTGCGGCCCGACCGGCACCGGCGCACTGTGGGCGCGCCGCGAGCATCTGGACGCGATGCCGCCGTTCCTCGGTGGCGGCGAGATGATCAAGGAAGTCAGCTTCGACGGCACCGTGTTCAACGATGCCCCGCACAAGTTCGAAGCCGGCACCCCGAACATCGCCGGCTTCATCGGCCTGGGCGTGGCCGCCAACTATCTGCAGCAGCTCGGCCAGGAGAACGTGGAAGCGCGCGAAGCCGAACTGCTGGCGCACTTCACCGAAGAGCTGCGCCGCGTCGACGGCCTGCGCATCATCGGCGAGGCACCGGAGAAGGCCGCCGTGGTCTCGTTCCTGATCGATGGCGCGCATGCCCATGACCTGGCCACCCTGCTCGACCTGGAAGGCGTGGCCGTGCGCTCGGGCCAGCACTGCGCCCATCCGCTGCTGCAGTACTTCGGCGTCGCCGCCACCTGCCGTGCCTCGCTGGCGTTCTACAACACCCACGCCGAGATCGAGCGGTTCATGACCGCGCTGACCAAGGTACGCAAGCTGCTGGGGTGAGATTCCCAGGCCAGCACAGAGAACCAGAAGCGCCGCGGGAGACCGCGGCGTTTCCGTGTCTACCGACCCATCTACCGGCCCCGACACGCCCCCCTCGCATGGCGCCCCACTTCGAGACTTCAATCACAGTATGCGCTGCAGGCAGAGCGCACCATTCGCCCTTGGGCGAGCCTTGAAGAGACCCTCATCCGCAACAGTTCCATCTGCTGTCCTGCAAACTTTGTCTCACTTCCATCTCTGCCAACAAGCCTTGCCCCGCTTTCGCAGCTGCTGCGTCGTACGCAAGACCGTTCTGGCCATTCCCACCCGATTGGAGACAAAGCGAACATGAAGATGATCCGCTCTGCCAGCCTGTCCGCGGTATTCGTGCTGCTGGCCCTCATGCTGCCCGCAAGTTCATTTGCCCAGGATGGCGAGACTGACGAGCAAGCCGAAATCCGTGCGAAAGCTGAAGCTACGCCGGAGGGAAAGGAATTGAAGAAGGCGCTTGATGAGTGCATCGCGAAAGCTCAGGCAACGAAGAGTTCATCTGACAGCTGCGAAGAAGAACTATTTGAATATGTGCACTACGTTGACAACGAGGTCTCGAAAATGATGCTCTACAAGACAAAGTAGGGACCCTGCTCCTTCTGCAGCGGGAACGCCGCGGGCAACTGCGGCGTTTCTCCTTGGTGATGCAGGCAGCATGTCGGGCACCTCCATGCACCCCGTGAGGCGCCCCCATTTGCGCCCGCCCCCGCCCCACCTAGAATGGGGCCATGACCACCCTGACCTTCCGCGCCGCCACGCCGGCCGACATCCCCGCCCTGATCGCCCTCGTCACCTCGGCCTACCGTGGCGACGCCAGCCGCGTCGGCTGGACCACCGAAGCCGACCTGCTGGATGGCGCCCGCATCGACGCCGAAGGCATCCAGGCCGACCTCGACCGCCCGCGCTCCACCATCCTGCTGGCCGAGCGCGAGGGCCAGCTGGTGGCCTGCGCCCACGTCGCCGATGTCGACGGCAAGGGCTACTTCGGCATGTTCTCGGTCGACCCGGCCCAGCAGGGCGGCGGCGTCGGCAAGCAGATGATGGACGCCGCCGAAGCACACGCCGCACGCGAATGGAAGGTGCCGGTGATGCAGATGACGGTGATCGACGTGCGCGACGAGCTGATCGCCTTCTACGAGCGCCGCGGCTATCTGCGCACCGGCATCAAGAAGCCGTTCCCGTACGGCGACGAGCGTTTCGGCATCCCCAAGCGCGACGACCTGCGCTTCGAGATCCTGGAAAAGCCGCTGGCCGGAGCCGCCGCGTGAGCGATACCTGGACCTTTGTCTGTGCCGGCAACGAGCTGCTGCCCGGTGAAATGAAGAGCGTGTTCGACGAAGTGACCGGCACGCCGATCGTGGTGTTCAACCTCGACGGCGAGCTGTACGCGCTGGAAGACCAGTGCACGCATGAGGAGTTCGAGCTGTCCTCGGGTGAGTTCAACACCGCCGAAGGCAGCGTGGAATGCGTGCTGCACGGCGCGCGCTTCGACGTGCGCGATGGCCGCGCCCTGTGCGCCCCGGCCTATACCCCGGTGCCCAAGTTCCCGGTGAAGCGCGAGCACGACGCCGTCTGGACCCGCGACGACCGCGATTGAGGCGACGCTCGGCCCGCAGAGATCGCCCGTGGGGCGCTCCTCGAGAACCCTGGGGTGGAGCTGCCGGAGGGCGATGAGAGGCCCTCCAGGGCCCTTCCGGGCCATCCAGGTCGCCCGCCGAACGACGTATATGCGAATCATTATCGTTGATGTTATCCTGCGTAACATCTTCGTAACGATCCGCCCCCCCGCGCCATGGCTTCGCCCGCGCCCACCGCCACGTTGTGCCAGCTCGCCCGCCAGAGGTGGCCGCTGCTCGTGGCCGCGCTGCTGACGCTGCTGCTGGGCTGGTCGGCCTTGCATGAAGGACGTGGCAGCGGTACCGCCACGCACGGCTGGCAGGCGCACACGGATGATCTTCACCAGGCCATGCCGTTGCCGCCCACGCCAGTGGACGAATGCCCGCAGCATGCCGCACCCGCACCGGAACCGCCGCTGGATGGCGAGGGCACGCCGCCCTGCGCTGGCATGGCAGGTCCCCGCGCCGCCCTGGTCGCACGTATCCCGCTGTGGCGCTCCGACGCCCTGCGCTGGCAGCTGCGCGACCCCGCACTGCGCCTGAACCCCGGCCACGCTCCGCCCGCACCGCACGCCAGCTGAGGCGCCCCGCGGCCGTTGCCGTGCGCCTGGAATCGTTCATCCCGTAGCCGGCCATCGGCTCAGCGCTACAGAAACAGCTTTCTACGTGCCGTCGCGCTGTCTGCGCTTCGGCCCTCGCCCTTTCCTGATCCAAGCCACCGCCACCCAGACCATGACCCACATCACGTCCCGCAAGCACGCACCGCGCGTTTCCCTGCTCGCCACCGCCACCCTGGCCGCCGGCTTCGCACCGCTGGCCGCACACGCCGCCGACAGTGCCGACGCAGGCTCCCGCAAGGCCACCGACCTGGACAAGGTGCAGGTGCGCGGCAGCTGGTTCAATCCGTCCTCGCCGAAGTTCACCGCTGAACTGCTGGACACCCCGAAGTCGGTGTCGATCGTGTCGGAGAAACTGATCGCCGAAACCGGTGCAACCAACCTGCAGGATGCGCTGCGCATGGTCCCGGGCATCACCTTCGGTGCCGGCGAAGGCGGCAATCCGACCGGCGACCGCCCCTTCATCCGTGGCTTTGATTCGCAGAGCAACATCTTCGTCGATGGCCTGCGCGACGTCGGCTCGCAGACCCGCGAAATCTTCGATCTGGAGCAGGTGGAAGTGGTCAAGGGCCCGAGTTCGGCCTACGGTGGCCGTGACTCGGGTGGCGGCAGCCTGAATCTGGTGAGCAAGACGCCGAAGCTGAAGAACGAGACCAGCGCCAGCATGGGCATCGGTACCGACAGCTATGCGCGCGGCACCGTGGATGCCAACTACGTGCTGGGCGATGGCATCGCCGCCCGCCTGAACCTGATGAAGCACGCGTCGGACATCGCCGGCCGCGACGCCGCCAATGTCAGCCGCTGGGGCATCGCACCGTCGATCGCGTTCGGCCTGAACGGCCCGGCGCAGCTGATCGCCAGCCACTACCACATGCAGAGCGACGACCTGCCCGATGCAGGCGGTTTCCCCTACGGAAACCCGAATGGTGCACCGGCATCGAAGTGGGTCGACGGCCGCCCGATGGTGCCGGACCGCAACAACTACTACGGTCTGGTCGATCGCGACTTCCAGCGCACCCGCGCCGACATCAGCACCCTGGACGCCAGCTATGACTTCGGTGGCCACAAGCTGCGCAACATCGCGCGGCTGGGCAACACGAGCAATGATTACCTGTGGACCCAGCCGGACGACAGCCAGGGCAACCCGAACAACTACGGCACCCTGTGGCGCCGTACCAACGCCCGCGCCGTCGACGTCAAGAGCTTCGCCGACCAGCTGGGCCTGACCGGTGCCTTCCAGACCGGCGCGCTCAAGCACAGCTACAGCGCTGGCGTTGAGTACAGCGACGAGAAGATGTCCCGTGGCAGCTATCTGATGACCCCGGGTACCAGCAACCCGCTGACCGGCAACAGCAAGTGCCCGACCATCGGCGCCGCCACCGGCTACAACTGCACCGATTTCTCCAATCCGAACCCGCGCGATCCGTGGGCGGCCACCCATTCGGTGTACCGCAGCGACAAGGCACTGGACGTCGAGCAGCGCACCAAGACCAGGTCCGCGTATCTGTTCGACACCATCGAGCTCAACGCACAGTGGAGCTTCAACGTCGGCCTGCGTTACGACGACTACAGCACCACCCTGACCACTCCGGTGGCCGGCAAGGCACCGACCCGCGTGCGCAATGACAACGACTTCCTGAACTACCAGGCTGGCGTCGTCTTCAAGCCGCTGGAGAACGGCAGCATCTACCTGTCGTGGGGCACCTCCTCGACCCCGCCGGGCATGGACGGTGGTGACGGCTCGGACGGCCTGAGCGCCGCCGTGGCCGACCTCAAGCCGCAGGACACCAGGAACCTCGAACTGGGTACCAAGTGGGACCTGTTCGACAAGCGCCTGAACCTGACCGCGGCAATCTTCCACACGGTGATGAACAACGCACGCGTGACCGTCGACAACGGCACCAGCCAGAACGCCGGCAAGAAGGAAATCAACGGCTTCGAGCTGGGCTTCACCGGCCAGCTGACCGACGCCTGGAGCCTGTATGGCGGCTACACCTACTTGGACTCGGAACTGAAGGACAACGGCTTTGTCTGCGCCGTGTCCGGTCGTACCTGCCCGTCCAACGTCTACGTGCCGTCGCCGTACAACGGCAACGTGTTCCCGAACACCGCCAAGCACAGCGCCAACCTGTGGACCACCTACCGCTTCCCGATCGGCCTGACCATCGGCGCCGGTGCGTTCTACTCGGACAAGCAGTACGGTGATGTCGCCAACACCAAGTGGATCCCGAGCTACACCCGCTTCGACGCGATGGCCAGCTACGCGATCCAGGACAACATCAGCCTGCAGCTCAACGTGCAGAACCTGACCGACAAGACCTACTTCACCAAGGCCTATGCCTCGCACTACGCGAGCATCGCGCCGGGTCGCTCGGCCACCCTGGCACTGAACGTGAAGTTCTGATGTAACTTCGCTCCACCACGGCGGCAGGGTCTCCTGCCGCCGTTTTTGTTTCCGGCGATACTCACCCCATGGTTACCCGCACTCCCATCGACAGCGACGCCCTGGCCGAGCTGCTGCAGCACGATCCGCAGGCCGCGTTCGCGCGCGTGCGCGACGCCGCGCAGGCCGGACAGGTCGACGCACAACTGCTGCTCGCGCAGATGCACATGGAAGGCAAAGGCACCGCGCAGGATGCCTCGGCCGCGCTGCTCTGGTACGAAACCGCCGCCAACAACGGCGCGCCGATGGCGATGAACATGCTCGGCCGCTGCCATGAGCTGGGACAGGGCACCGCACCCGACCCTGCGCTGGCGGCGGTGTGGTACCGGCGCGCCGCCGACACCGGCCTGGACTGGGGCCTGTACAACCTGGCCAACCTGCTGGCCACCGGACGCGGCATTCCGCAGGACCGCGCGCAGGCACTGGCCCTGTACACCCGTGCCGCGCGCCTGGGCCACGCCAAATCGATGAACCTGCTGGCCCGCCACCTCGAAGACGGGCTGGATACCGCACCCGATCCGCAGGCGGCGCTCGCCTGGTACCAGCGCGCGGCCGAAGCCGGTGACTTCCGCGGCCAGGCCAACTACGCCTCGATCCTGCTGCAGGCCGGCCAGGTCGAGCAGGCCGTGCACTGGCTGCGGCTTGCACTGGCACACGGCAGCCCGGCGTTCATGGCGCACATCGTGCCGGAGCTGGCCGCGTCGCCGCATCCACAGGTGCGCGCCCTGGTCGCACCGCCGTCCCTCTGAGGAGTTCCGCATGCTGCTGCATATTCCCGACATCCTCGGCGCCGACCAGGTGGCCGACTTCCGCCGCCGCCTCGATGCCGCCGACTGGACCGATGGCCGTGAAACCGTCGGCCATCTGGGCGCGCAGGCCAAGCACAACCAGCAGCTGCCAGAGGCTTCGCCGCTGCGCCGCGAGCTGGGCGAGATCATCCTCGTCGCGCTGGCCCGGCACCCGCTGTTCTTCAGCGCGGCGCTGCCGCTGAAGTACCTGCCGCCGCGCTTCAACCGCTACAGCGGTGGCGGCACCTATGGCTTCCACGTCGATGGCGCGGTGATGAACCTGGCCAACGGCGAGCAGCTGCGTTCGGACATCTCCTGCACACTGTTCCTGTCGGCCCCGGACGAATACGAAGGCGGCGAGCTGATCATCAGCGACACCTACGGCGAGCACGAGGTAAAGCTGCCGGCGGGCGACCTGATCGTGTATCCGTCCAGCAGCCTGCACCAGGTGCGGCCGGTCACCCGCGGCGCGCGCGTGGCCTCGTTCTTCTGGGTGCAGAGCATGATCCGCGATGACGTGCAGCGCCGCCTGCTCTGGGAAATGGACAGCTCGATCGAGCGCCTGCGGCAGACCGGCGGCGACGCCGAGGCGGTGCTCCAGCTGACCGGCGTGTACCACAACCTGCTGCGGCGCTGGAGCGAAGTCTGAGCCCCCGCCGGGCCGGCCTGCGACACTTTGGCAATCATTCTCATTTGCAACGGCTAACAGCTCTCATTACAATCACGCCCCGTTGATGCCGGCCGCTGCCGGCAGACCCTTGGGGATCCCCGCTTGCTGCGCCCGCTTCGCCCTCGTCCACTCATCCATCGCAAGATGGGCACCGCCATGCGCGGCCAGCGTCCCGCGCTGGCCAGCCTGCTGGCGTGGGTGGCGATGCTGGCCTTGCTGCTGGGCACCCTGCCGCTGCTGCCACAGGCCCACGCCGGAATGGCCGTGCAGATGCCGCTGGAAGAGCGCGGTGGTGAAGGCCCCTCGCAGCAAGAGGCACCCGCCAAGCTGCGCCGCTGTGCTGCGGCTCCGGTGAAATCTGCCGAAAAGACCCGTCCGCCGTTACTGCTGGCCAGCCAATGGCTGCGCACTGAACTCGACCTCGTACCCGCCACGCCGGCCATGCCTGGCGTGCGCCCGGACTGGCCGCTGGCCGCTCCGGACACGCCCTGGGCCGATGCGCCCGGGCGCCGCCAGCAACGCGGCCAAGCGCCGCCGCTCGCCTGATTCACGGCCCCGCGTGACCGCCTGCGCGGTCGCGCCTGCGCGCCGCTGCCTGCTTCATCCCTGCCGCCCCTGACCGGGCCTTCCGTGCCTGCCGCGCCCTTCGCGCACGGCGTCGCACCACCCTGCATCCTTCGAGGTAACTGCCATGGCCCAGCGCCATCGTGTCCGTTCGTCCCTGTCCCGTACCCTGCTGACCAGCGCCGTGCTGGCGGCTTTCGCCAGCCCTGCCTTCGCCCACGGTGACGCCGCCGGCGCGCCGCAGACGCTGGACAAGGTGGTGGTCACCGCTTCCGGCTTCGAACAGAAGGTGATCGATGCCCCGGCCAGCATCAGCGTGGTCAGCCGCGAAGAGCTCAGCAAGCGCCCCTACACCAACCTGGTCGACGCGCTGCGCGACGTCGAAGGCATCGATGTCGGCCTGGAAGCCAGCGACAAGAACGGCCGCGCGACCATTTCCATGCGCGGCCTGCCTTCCGAGTACACCCTGGTGCTGATCGACGGCCGCCGCCAGAGCAATGTCGGCCAGTTGTATCCGAACAACTTCGGTGGTGGGCAGTTCGCCTACCTGCCGCCACTGGATGCCATCGAGCGCATCGAGGTGGTGCGCGGTCCGATGTCCACCCTGTACGGCTCGGATGCGATGGGCGGCGTCATCAACATCATCACGCGCCGCAACCAGGACAGCTGGCACGGCGCGCTGACCCAGGGCTTCACCGTGCAGCAGGACGACCAGTTCGGTGATGCACGTACCACCGACGTGTACCTCAGCGGCCCGCTGGTCAAGGACCGTATCGGCGTGGCGGTACGCGGCAGCTACTACGACGCCAAGGCCTCCAATCCGGAATGGGAGGCGCTGACCCTGCCCGATGGCAGCCTGTGGGAACGCAGCATCGGCTTCGGTGGTGGCGGCAAGTCGGTGGCCAATACCAACTGGAACACCGGCGTGCGGCTGAACTTCCATATAAACGACGACCACGAGCTGTGGCTGGACTACGACGTGTCGCGGCAGAAGTATGACAACAGCGAAGGCCAGACCGGCACCCTCGACAGCCTGGCCAGCCTGTGGCGCGTCGGCAACGCAGTGATTCCCAACCCGAACGGCAGCGGCACGGTCACCCGCCGCGTGGTGCAGCCGCGCGTGGGCTACACCGCCTACCAGCGCTACGAGCGCGACCAACTGTCGCTGACCCACCAGGGCCGCTACAGCTTCGGCACCTGGCAGACCTCGCTGACCCACAGCAAGAGCAGCAACCTCGGCCGCTCGCTGCCGCTGACCCTGGACGAACGCGCCAACCTGCAGACCCTGTGGAACGACGTCTGCCGCCGCACCGGTGCCGCCAACAACTGCGCGGCCGGCCGTGGCAATGCACTGGCCGCTCTCAACCCGGCCGAGATGGCACGCCTGCAGGCGTTCCTCCCGCGCCCGCTTCGCACCATGGAGCTGGACGGCTACGTGCTGGACACGATGCTCGACCTCGACTTCGGCGCGCACAAGCTGACCGTTGGCGGCCAATACAACGACACCGACATGGTCGACGGCGTGTTCGGCATGGATGGCGCCGGCTACCGCAGCAACACCAGGCAGAAGCACCGCATGTGGGCGCTGTTCGCCGAGGACAACTGGGCGCTGACCGATACCCTCACCGCCACCTTCGGCCTGCGCTACGACGACCACAACGTGTTCGGCAGCCATGTCAGCCCGCGCGGCTACCTGGTGTGGAACGCCAGCGACGCATGGACCTTCAAGGGTGGCGTCAGCACCGGCTACAAGACCCCGCGTCCGGACCAGTTGTTCCCGGGCATCACCGGCTTCGGTGGACAGGGCGTGCTGCCGCTGGTGGGCTCGCCCAATCTGAAGCCGGAAACCAGCACCAACTACGAGCTGGCCGCGTACTACGAAGGCCAGCGCTGGGGCTTCAATGTCACCGGCTTCTTCAACAAATTCGAGGACAAGATCGCCAGCGGCGGCACCTTCCCGAACTGCGAAGTGGCCCGCGCCGGCAGTGGCTACTGCGTGGACATCGGGCCGGGCTGGGCATCGCTGGGCTACAGCACCTTCACCCAGAGCGTGAACATCGACAAGGCCGAGACCCGTGGCGCCGAACTGGCCGCCCACGTCGACCTGCTCGACAGCCTGCAGCTGCGTGGCAACTACACCTGGACCAAGAGCGAGCAGACCAGCGGCCCCGACAAGGGACGCCCGATCTCAGGCACCACGCCGGCGAAGCACATGGCCAACGCCAGCCTCAACTGGCAGATCAACGAAGCGGCCAGCCTGTCGCTGATCGGCGAGGGCCGTTACGACCGCTATCGCGACACGCTGATCGACAGTACCGGCGCCGGCCACGTCCGCTATTACGAGAACTACACGATCTTCCACCTCGGTGGCAGCTGGAAGGCCACGCCGTGGCTGACGGTGAACGCGCGGGTCAACAACCTGTTCGACAAGGACTTCGTCTCGCAGTCGTGCCTGCTGCTCAATCCCAGCGAGTTCAGCTGCGTGGACGACTACGCAACCAAGGACCAGCGCCGCAGCTACTGGATCTCGCTCAACGCGAAGTTCTGATCGCCGCGCACCGCCCTGCTCTCGTGGGTGCCAACCTTGGTTGGCACCGCTTCATCCACGCATGGCGTGGATCTACCGACCTGCGGCAGGCCGGCCGCTGGCCGGCAGCCGACAACGCCTCTGGGATACAGAACGATACGCAATTGCGAGCTATTCTCACCAATGATGTAATGGGCAGTCCGCCGTCAGCCCGAACCACGCCGTGAGCCGTCCTGCTTCTTCCACCGTGCAGCAGCAACAGAACCGTGGCTTCTGGCTGCGGACGCTGCACCAGTGGCACTGGATCAGCTCGGCGGTGTGCCTGGTCGGCATGCTGCTGTTCGCGGTGACCGGCCTGACCCTCAACCATGCAGCAAAGATCGAAGCCAAGCCCCAGGTGCAGAACCAGCACCTGGAACTGCCGGCCACGTTGCTGGGCCAGCTGGGCACGCGCGAAGACGGCAACGCGCCGATTCCGGGCCCGGCCCGGCAATGGCTGGACACGCAGCTGGGCATCGCCATCGGTGGACGCCCAGCCGAGTGGTCGGCCGAAGAGATCTACCTGTCGCTGCCGCGCCCCGGTGGCGACGCCTGGCTGAGCATCGACCGCCAGACCGGCGCGGTGGAGTACGAATCGACCTCGCGCGGCGTGGTGTCCTACCTCAACGACCTGCACAAGGGCCGCAATGCCGGCCCGGCGTGGGGTTGGTTCCTGGACCTGTTCGCCGTGGCCTGCCTGGTGTTCTGCGTCACCGGCCTGTTCCTGCTGCATCTGCATGCGCGGCAGCGGCGCATGACCTGGCCGCTGGTCGGGCTCGGCCTGATGATCCCGCTGCTGATCGCCCTGCTGCTGATCCACTGACTTTCCTTCGTTTCCGGAGCCGCCCCATGCGCGTCACCCTGACCATCGCCCTCAGCGGCCTGCTGGCCACCTCGCCGGCCTATGCCACCACCCTCGACATCAACGTTGAAGTGCCCAAGCTCAACGTGGCCGAGTACCACCGCCCGTACGTGGCGGTGTGGCTGGAAGGCGCCGACCAGAAGGTCGCGGCCAACCTGTCGGTCTGGTACCAGCAGACCAGCAACAGCGAAGGCCACGGCACCAAGTGGCTGCCCGACCTGCGCCAGTGGTGGCGCAAGAGCGGCCGTACCCTGCAGGTGCCGGTGGACGGCGTGACCGGCCCGACCCGCCCGGCCGGCAAGCACGCACTGTCGTTCAACGACAAGCAGCCGGCCCTGAAGCAGCTGGCCCCGGGCAACTACACCCTGGTGGTGGAAGCAGTGCGCGAAGTGGGCGGCCGTGAACTGCTGAAGATCCCCTTCACCTGGCCGGCCACCGCCGCGCAGAACGGCAAGGCGCAGGGCGCCACCGAACTGGGCCAGGTCACCCTCGCCGTCAAACCCTGAAAAAGGGACGGAGGGGATTAAGTCGTAATCCCCTTCCCCTTGTCGCATCACCCCGTATCCACTGGAGTCTTCCGCATGAAGCGCACGCTCGTCCTCGCCGCCGCCCTGGCCGCTGCCCTTCCCTTCTCCGCCCTGGCCCACAAGGCCTGGCTGCTGCCCTCGCAGACCGTGATCGCCGGCAATGCGCCGTGGATCACCGTCGACGGTGCGGTCTCCAACGACCTGTTCTACTTCAACCACGTGCCGCTGCGCCTGGAGTCGGTGGTAATCACCGCCCCGGATGGCAGCACCGTGCAGCCGCAGAACGCGTCCACCGGCAAGTACCGCAGCGTGTTCGATGTCGAGCTGAAGCAGCCCGGCACCTACCGCATTGCGTCGGTCAATGACGGCCTGTTCGCCACCTACGAGCAGAACGGCGAGCGCAAGCGCTGGCGCGGCAGCGTGGCGACCCTCGGCGAACTGCCCAAGGATGCGAAGAAGCTGGACGTGAGCCAGTCGATCGGCCGCGTGGAGACCTTCGTCACCAACGGTGCACCGAACGACACCGCACTGAAGCCGACCAACCGTGGCATCGAACTGGTCGCCGTCGGCCACCCGAATGATCTGTTCGCCGGCGAGGAATCCACCTTCCGCGTACTGGTCGATGGCAAGCCGACCGCAGGCCTGGAGTTCGAAATCGTGCGTGGCGCCACCCGCTACCGCAACGCGCAGGACGAACTGAAGCTGACCAGCGACGCCAAGGGCGAGATCAAGGTGACCTGGCCGGAGGCCGGCATGTACTGGCTGGAAACCGGCACCGAGGACAACAAGACGTCGGTGAAGCAGGCCGCCAAGCGCCGCCTGAGCTACGTCGCCACGCTGGAAGTGCTGCCGCAGTAACGTGGACCGCGATGCCGGGCTCTCCCGGCATCGCAGCCGCAGCGCACCACCATGACGGATCCCCTGCTCGACATCGCCCGCCTCGGTGGCACCACCATGGGCACCACCTGGAGCGTGTCGCTGGTCGCGTCGCGCCAGCGCGACCTGCACCCGCTGCATGCCGGCATCCAGGCGCGGCTGGATGAGGTGGTCGCGCAGATGAGTACCTGGGAACCCGGCTCGGCCCTCAGCCGTTACAACCGCGCCGACGCCGGCCGATGGTGCGTGCTGCCGGCCGAGACCCGCCACGTTCTGGCCTGCGCACAGGCCATCGCATCCAGCAGTGGCGGCGCCTTCGATCCCACCATCGGCCCGCTGGTTGCACTGTGGGGCTTCGGCGCGCATGCCGGTGAACGCCGCCAGCCCGATGCCGCCCTCCTGCAGGCCACGCGCAATCGATGCGGTTGGCAGCGCCTGCAGTGGCAGGACGATGCGCTGTTGCAACCGGGCGGGCTGGAACTGGATCTCTCCGCGATCGCCAAGGGCTTCGGCGTCGACCATGTCGCTGCATGGCTGCGTGCTCAGGGCATCACTGCGGCGCTGATCGAAGTCGGCGGTGAACTGGCCGGCTACGGCTGCAAACCGGACGGCCAACCGTGGCGCGTGCTGGTGGAATCCGCACCGGAAGAGGATGCGCACACCGATACCCCGCCACGGGTGCTGGCGCTGGACGGCAAGGCAGTGGCCACCTCCGGCGATCGCTGGCACCAGTACCAGGCCGATGGCGAGGCCTACAGCCACAGCCTGGACCCGCGTACCGGCAGGCCAGTGCGCCAGGTTGCAGCAGCAGTAACCGTGGTGGCCGACGACGCCATGCACGCCGATGCCTGGGCCACCGCACTGACCGTACTCGGTCGCGAACCGGGCATGGCGCTGGCCGAGCGCGAAGGACTGGCCGCGCGCTACCTGCAACGCGCAGCGGATGGTCCCCGCGAATTCCTCAGCAGCGCCTTCCAGCGCCTGCTCGACGGGCAGGACGCATGAGCACTCGGCCATCGCGCGCGTGGCTCGGCAACGCACTTGTACTGATCGTACTGGCGCTGATCGCCTGGGCGCTGCTTCGCCTGCACCTCGGCGAAGCCTGGTGGCAGGGCGCACCGCCGGCACGGCAATCGCAGATCGCCATCATCGCCACCGCGCTGTACGCGCTGGCCTGCGCAGCACTGTGGTGGCGCAGTCGTCCGCGCGATGATGCGGCGCCCGGCGGTACCGCACCGATCCTGCTGGTCTGGTCCAGCCAGACCGGCTTTGCCCGCGCACTGGCCGAACGCAGTGCCGAGGCCCTGCGTGGCGCCGGCGTGCCGGTGCGCGTGCGCGGATTGCATGAGGTGGATGCCGCGCTGCTGGCTGCCAGCCAGCGCGCGTTGTTCATCGCCAGCACCACCGGTGAGGGTGATCCACCCGACCACGCCCTGCCGTTCCTGCGCGGGGTGATGGCCACGCCGCCTCCGCTGCAGCATCTGCAGTACGGCGTGCTCGCGCTGGGCGACCGCAGCTATGGCCACTTCTGCGGATTCGGCCACCAGCTGGACCAGTGGTTGCGCCAGCACGGTGCGCATCCGCTGTTCGATGCGATCGAGGTCGACAATGCCGATCCGGCGGCGCTGCGACATTGGCAGCAGTTGCTTGGACAACTTGGTGGAGGCGCCACTGAGCTGCCCGACTGGAGCCCGGCCGAGTATCAGCCGTGGACGCTGCTGCAACGCGAGCATCTGAACCCGGGCAGCCCCGGCGGCCCGGTGTACTGGCTACGCCTGCAGCCACCGGCTGGCGTCGACGTGCAGTGGCAGGCCGGAGACATCGCCGAGATCGGCCCACAGCACGCACGCCACAGCGCGCGGGCCTGGCTCGATGCTCAGAGCTTCGATGCAGACACCGTGCTGGATGACGGGCAGACGTTGCTGGCCCGCATCGAGCGCTCGCATCTGCCCTCGCTGGTTCCCCCGGGTGATCTGCCTGCGTTGCTGGCGACCCTGCAACCGCTGCCCCACCGCGAGTACTCCATCGCCTCTGTGATGGCCGACGGCGCGGTGGAGTTGCTGCTGCGCCGCCAGCTGCGCATCGATGGCACACCCGGCATCGGCAGCGGCTGGCTGTGCGACCACGCCGCACTCGGTGAACCGGTACAACTGCGCCTGCGTCGCAACGACAATTTCCATGGCGTGCCCGCCGATGTGCCGCTGCTGCTGATCGGCAACGGCACCGGCATCGCCGGCCTGCGCGCACATCTGCACGAACGCGCGCGCAGCGGTGCACATCGCACCTGGCTGCTGTTCGGCGAGCGCAGCGCCGCGCACGACTTCCACTTCAGGGAAGAGCTGCGGGCGATGCAGGCCGACGGTACGCTCGCGCGGCTGGATACGGTGTTCAGCCGTGACGGCGGCACGCACCGTTATGTACAGGATCGGTTGCTGGCCGAAGCAGCCACGCTGCGGCAATGGGTGGATGAAGGCGCGACGATCCTGGTCTGCGGCAGCCTGCAGGGCATGGCCCCGGCCGTGGATGCAGTGATCGAGCAGGCACTGGGTGCCACAGGCAAGGAAGCACTGCTGCTGGCCGGTCGCTACCGGCGCGATGTGTATTGAGGCCACCGCATCCTGGTGGGTTGAGGCCACCGCATCCTGGTGGGTGCGAACCGCATCCTGGTGGGTGCGAACCGCATCCTGGTGGGTGCGAACCGCATCCTGGTGGGTGCGAACCGCATCCTGGTGGGTGCGAACCTTGGTTCGCACCATGACGCCGTGTCGGCGGCCGCATCCACGCAAGGCGTGGATGTTGCCTACCGGCGCCAGCAAATCATCCCCCCGCCGCACGGACCCGTATTGCCAGCACCTCTCCGCCACCGGTGAGTGCATGCCGCTGCCGTTCCCCCGCCGCCAACCACGCGGTGTCTCCCGCCTGCAGCGCCGGCAAACCGCTGTCGGCAGCAAACGCCGCCTGGCCGGCCAGCAGGTGCAGCGCCCAGGCCACGCCCGGTTCGCAGAAGAAGAACATCGACCCCACTAGTGGCCGGTGCAGCAGTTCGGCCTGCAGCAGGTCACGCTTCCACATCAGGTTGAAGTCGTGGGTGGTGCCATCGACCAGTTCGCCGTGCAGCGCTTCCTCACCGGCAAAGCGCACCCGTCCGTGCGGAGGCAACACTTCAGCCACATGGCCATCGTCGAAGCGCAGGCGCACGCCATTGCCCTGCAGCAGCACCAGTTCGCGCTCAACGCCGGGAAACGCGGAGAAAGCGGCGTCCTGCTCGATCTCGGCCACCGACAGGCGCAGCGCCCAGTCATCCCCCTGCGCAGGCAGGCGCAGGATCTCGCGGGTCCAGCCCAGGCCGTTGCGCCAGCGCTCGCGGCGATAGTCCAGGCTGGAGATCACCTGGCTCGGAGTGTGCAGCAGGGAGTCGATGTTCATCGGCGCATTGCATCATGCTGCGCGCCGTCGTGCATCACCGCGTAGCGAGCGTACCCTGGCCACCGCACCCGCCGGCCAGCAGCTGCGAGTGCTTCAGCCAATCCTGGTCGGGGTAGTAGGCAAACACCATCGTGCCGCCCCGCAACGCATCGATGAGTGGTTTGGCCACCGACAGCCGCACCGCCGGGCAGCCCAGGCTGCGGCCGAGCCGTCCCTGCAGCTGCGCGGTGGCCGGATTCACGTACGGCGCGCCGTGGATGACGATCGCACGGTCGCGTGCGCGGTCGTTGAAGCCCGGCTCAAGGCCGGCCAGGCGCAGCGAATAGCCGTTGCCGCCCATATAGGTTTCCTGCGCGGTGAACGCGCCGAGGCTGGACATGAAACTGCCATCGCGGTTGGAGAAGTGCTCGGTGTGGTTCCCGCCGCTGTTGCGGCCATGCGCCACCCACTCCTCGAACAGCAGCCGCTGGTGGGCCAGGTCGAACACCCACAGGCGTGGCTCGGTGGACGGCCGCGAATAGTCGATCACACTGAGGCGGTCGCCGTTGATGCCCAGCTCCGGCCGTTGCAGCGCGCAGCGCATGGCGTGCGCCGCCAGCTGCAGTACGTGGCGGTCGGCCTTGGGCGCGCTGCGCGACAGCAGGGCCGCCAGATCATCGGCAGAGGCAGCGAGGGCGGGCGTCTGTGCCAGCGCCGGGGCGCTGGCAGAGCTCGCCAGCAGGCCGAACGCGGCCAGCCGGCACAGGCGGGATGCAGTCATGGGCACAACGAGGGCGTCAGTTGCCCTTGAGGGTGGACCCTGGCGGCTCGGATTCCAAGACCGGCTGCATCCCGGATTCAGCCGGGCTTGGGCGGACCGCCGGCAGCGAGGTGACCAGCAGGGTCGTGCCCGGCACCAGCACCTGGTACAGCTGGCGGGCGAAATCGGCCGGCAGCGCCATCGGCAGCGAGGGCGTGGCCAGCAGATCCGGGGTGGCCTGGGCACGGTCCTGGCCCAGCAGCGGATAGGCCGTCCACTGGTGCAGGCGCTGGCTCACGTCCAGCGGGCTGGGCGTATCGCTGTAGCCCTGCCCCATCACGAACAGGGTGGTGCCCTGGAACGCCGGCAGGGCGTCGGCCTTCAGCGGCGACTCGCCGATCATCACGCCATCGCGCAGCACATACAGGCGCTGGTCGTGCAGGCTGACCAGGATGCCGACCTGCCCGGCCGGCGCCGCACTGCCGTCCCACCAGGCCTGCGCCGGCGCCCCGCCCTCGGCCTCCGGCAGGGCCTGGCCGCGTGCATTGACCGGTGCCAGCACCGACGGATAGGCCAGGGTCATCGGCGAACTCTTGGCATCGGCGACGACCACGGTATCGCCGCGCTGGGTTTCGCTGAACAGCTTCTGCGCGAAGGCCTGCGGCAGGCGCACGCAGCCATGCGAGGCGGGGTGGCCGGGCAGGCTGCCGCCATGCAGGGCGATACCGTCCCAGGTCAACCGCTGCATGTAGGGCATCGGCGCGCTGTTGTAGAGGTTGGACTTGTGGTCCTTGTCTTTCTGCAGGATGGTGAACACCCCGGTCGGCGTCTCGTGCCCGGCCTTGCCCGAACTGATCGTAGTCAGGCCGATGGCAATGCCGTTGCGATACACGTAGGCGCGCTGCTCATCGAGGCTGACCACCAGCACGATCGGCCCGGTCGGTGAGATTTCCGGATGCCACAGGTACTCGCCCGGCTTCAGGTCGGTCGGCCCGCGTACCTCGGCGGTGCTGGCGGCAGCGGGCTTGGCAGCCGACGCCGGCGCAGCGGCATGGGCCGGCAGCGGCAGCGCCAGTGCAAGGGCGAGCATCAGGGTGGTAGTGCGGTGCGGAAGCATCCAGCGGCGTCCTTTCCATGCGGAGCGGCCACCGTACACCATCGGCCCGTGGTGGCCGCGGCAAAACCGGGTGGCGGAAATGAAACTGCCCGGCGACACAGCCATGTGTCGTACCGGGCAATCGTTACGTCCTTGTCGGCCTGCTGCCGCCCCCTCGCATCCTGCGCTGTGGGGGTAGCGTTGCATCCTGCACGCGGCCGCGTCTGTCCTGTTTGTATCTCAGCCCCTTCCACAGGTCTGTGATGCCACCATCCTGGTGATTGGTGCCGCGTCCTGCGGCGGTCGGTGGTCACGGCCTTCCTGTCCGTAACCGGTGAACCAGCCTCCTGCCGGTTCCGACGATTCCTGCTGTCAGCGCCTGGGTACGGTCCGCACCGGTACCGATCCGGGTACCGGATCCGCCGGCAACAACCTGTTGCCTACGGTGATCCGCTGTCGATTCCGTTCGACGATCGCTTTCCCTATCCCCTTCACCTGCGTCAGGTCCTCGACGCGATGAAACGGGCCGTGTCTGCGCCGGTGCTCGACGATCGCCTCGGCCTTGGTGGCTCCGACCATCGTCAATCCCTGCCGCAGCGCCTGGGCATCGGCGCGGTTGATGTCGATCGGTTCGGCGGCATGCGCCCCAGCGATCCCCACTACCAGCACCAGTGCCCTCAACACGACAAACCAAGGCACGACGTGTATCTCCCTGTGATTCTGGCCGTCCCGACCGGCGATCCCGTCGGTAGGAACAGTGTCCGTCACCACATGTGCACAGCCTATCGGTTTCCCGGATTTCCGTAAGCCAGCCAAATACCCGACGTGATGTAGGAAAAACCCTACCCTCGGCACAGGCGTAGAATGCGCGGATCAGCCCATGCAACCGGAGTTTCAGATGGACAGCGCCAAGCTCGGCCAATTCGTCAATGACAAGTGGGACAGCGAAATCGTCCCGCAGTTGGTCGACTACATCCGCATTCCCAACAAGTCGCCGATGTTCGACGCCAATTGGGTGCAGAACGGCTACATGGAACAGGCGGTCACCCTGATGGAGAACTGGGCCAAGGCCCAGGAACTGCCCGGCCTGAAGGTTGAAGTGGTGCGCCTGGAAGGCCGTACCCCGCTGATCTTCCTGGAAATTCCCGCCACCGGCGCCGAGACCGGCGACGACACCATCCTGCTCTACGGCCACCTCGACAAGCAGCCGGAAATGACCGGCTGGGATGACGACCTCGGCCCGTGGACCCCGGTCCTGCGCGGCGACAAGCTGTACGGCCGCGGCGGTGCGGACGACGGCTACGCCATCTTCGGCTCGCTGGCCGCAGTACTGGCGCTGCAGGCCCAGGGCCTGCCGCACGCCCGCTGCGTGGTGCTGATCGAAGCCTGTGAAGAGTCGGGCAGCTATGACCTGCCGGCCTATGTCGATCACCTGGCCGACCGCATCGGCAAGCCGTCGCTGGTGGTCTGCCTGGATTCGGGCTGCGCCAACTACGACCAGCTGTGGTGCACCACCTCGCTGCGCGGCCTGACCGGCGGCAACTTCACCGTGAAGGTGCTCAACGAAGGCGTGCACTCCGGCGATGCGTCCGGCGTGGTGCCGTCCAGCTTCCGCCTGCTGCGCCAGCTGCTGTCGCGCATCGAGGACCAGGACACCGGCCGCATCCTGATCGACGGCATGAACGTTGAGATCCCGGCCGAGCGCCAGGAACAGGCCAAGCGTGCCGCCGAAGTGGTCGATACCGAGATCTTCGAGAAGTTCCCGATGGTCGACGGCCTGCGCCCGATGAACGAGGACCTGACCGAACTGGTGCTCAACCGCACCTGGCGCCCGGCGCTGTCGGTCACCGGCGTGGGTGGCATGCCGGCGCTGGAATCGGCCGGCAATGTGCTGCGCCCGCAGACCTCGGTGAAGCTGTCGCTGCGCCTGCCGCCGACCGCCGACGGCAAGACCTGCGGTGAACTGCTGAAGGAAGCGCTGCTGCGCGATCCGCCGAACGGCGCCCACGTCACCCTGGACCTGGAAAAGGCTTCCACCGGCTGGAACGCCCCGGCGATGGCGCCGTGGCTGACCCAGGCCATCGACGACGCCAGCCAGGCCTTCTTCGGCAAGCCGGCGATGTACATGGGCGAAGGCGGCTCGATCCCGTTCATGGGCATGCTGGGTGAGAAATTCCCGGGTGCGCAGTTCATGATCACCGGCGTGCTCGGCCCGCACTCCAATGCGCACGGTCCGAACGAATTCCTGCACATCCCGATGGGCAAGAAGGTCACCGCCTGTGTGTCCAAGGTGATCAGCGAGCACTACGCCGCCAGCCTGCGCGGCGAGACCAGCGGTTCGCCGGTGGCTGCCGACAGCGGCACCCGCCACGGCGACCACGGCTGCTGCTGATCCGGCACCCGTGACGGACGCAGCCTGGCCTTGCTAGGCTGCGTCCACACTCAAGCGGAATCCGCGCGCATGAATGGTCTGTTCGGCAGCAGCAGCTGGCTGTACATCCTGCTGGTTGGCTTCTTTGTCGGCCTGCTCGGGCGTTTCTTCATGCCCGGCAACAACCGCATGGGCTGCCTGCTGACCATCGTGCTGGGCATTCTTGGTGCCCTGCTGGCCGGCTGGTTCGGCCAGTACATGGGCTGGTACGCCCCCGGCGAACCGGCCGGTTTCCTCGGTGCGGTGGTGGGCGCGGTGGCCGTTCTTGCCGTCCTGCGCCTGTTCAGCGGTCGCCGCTGACGCCGCTCCCCCTTCCTTCCTGTTGCCGACGTTGGTGCGCCCAGCGCACCCGGATATGCCTGCATGACCGAACCCGCTTCCGATCCCCAGCGCAGCGCGCAGCGCCTGCAGTGGGCACGTACCCAGCTTGATGATGCCGACGCGGTGGTCGAACGCGCCTCGGTCGATGCCGGCATGCGCAGCTATTGGCGCACCACCGGCACGCGCGGCAACCACATCGTGATGGACGCTCCGCCGGGGCTGGAAGATCCGCGGCCGTGGCTGCGCATGCGCGGCCTGCTGCACGACCACGGCCTGCGCGTGCCTGCGCTGCTCGCCCAGGACCTGGAAGCCGGCTTCCTGCTGCTGGAAGATCTCGGCGGCCCGACCCTGGCGAAGATCCTCGACGAGCGCAACGCCGATGAATGGTTCGGTCGCTCGATCGAACAGCTGCTGCGCCTGCAGGCGATCCCGGTACCGGCCGACTTCGGCCAGTTCGGCGAAGCGCTGCTGCAGCGTGATGCCGGCCTGTTCGACGAATGGTTCCTGCAGCGCCATCTGAAGCTGGAGCTGGACTGTGGCGAGCTTGAAGGCCTGCAGCTGGTGCACCGCCGCTTGATGGACAACGCGCTCGGCCAGGCCCAGCTGATGACCCACCGCGACTACATGCCGCGCAACTTGATGCCGGTCGACGATGGCCCTGCCGTGCTGGATTTCCAGGACCTGGTGCGCGGCCCGATCGCCTACGACGCAGTGAGCCTGTTCAAGGATGCGTTCCTGAGCTGGCCGCTGCAGCGCGTGGACGAGTGGCTGGCGCAGTACCACGAGCGCGCACGCAGCACCGGCCTGCCGGTGCCCGACCGCGCCACCTTCCTGCGCGATGCCGACTGGATGGGCATCCAGCGCCACGTGAAGATCCTCGGCCTGTTCTGCCGCCTGCGTTACCGCGACAACAAGGGCCACTACCTGGACGACGCACCGCGCTTCATCACCTACCTGGATGAAGTGCTGCCGCGCTACCGCGAACTGGCGCCGCTGCAGCGGCTGCTGGAAGAGCGCATCAAGCCGGCGCTGGCCGAGCTGGCCGCACCGATGCGCGTGGCCCGATGAAAGCACTGGTCTTTGCCGCAGGCCTCGGCGAGCGCATGCGCCCGCTGACCCTGCACACCCCCAAGCCACTGCTGGAAGTGGCCGGCAAGCCGCTGATCGTCTGGCACCTGGAACGCCTCGCGGCGCTGGGCGTGCGCGAGGTGGTGGTCAACACCGCGTGGCTGGCCGAACAGTTCCCGGCAACGTTGGGGGATGGCAGCCAGTGGGGCCTGCGTCTGCATTTCCTGTACGAAGGACAGACCCCGCTGGAAACCGGCGGTGGCATCCTCAACGCACTGCCGGTGCTGGGCGACGCCCCGTTCCTGGTGGTGAACGGCGACATCTGGACCGATTTCGATTTCACCACGCTGCCACGCGAGCCGCAGGGCCAGGCGCATCTGGTGCTGGTCGACAATCCGGCGCAACACCCGGACGGTGACTACCGGCTGGACGCACAGGGCCTGCTGCATCACGACCGCACGGGGCCGTGCCTGACCTATGCCGGCATCGGCGTGTACCGTCCTTCGATCGTGGCCGACTGGCGCTCGGTGATCGGCGATGCGCCGGGCAGCGAGCGGCTGCCACCGAAGTTCTCGGTGGTGCCGTTGCAGAAGCATTTCATGGTGCAGGGGTTGATGACCGGGCAGCATCATCGTGGGCGCTGGACCGACGTCGGGACGGTGGATCGCCTGCGCGCGCTGGATGCGGAGTTGGCGGCGAACGGCTGAGCCCCTCGTGGCGGGTCGCTCAAATCAAAAGCCGTGCTTGGCCGGG
>NZ_JAWIRX010000008.1:0-215204 GCF_036319965.1 Stenotrophomonas sp. SMYL41
AGGGGGGGGGGGGGGGGGGGGGGGGGGGGGGGGGGGGGGGGGGGGGGGGGGGGGCGGGGGGGGGGGGGGGGGGGCCCGCCCCCCCCCCCCCCCCCGCCCCCCCCCGCCCCCCCCCCCCCCCCCCCCCCCCCCCCCCCCCCACCCCGCCATCCCACGGATAGCCCGCTTTTGACGTTGACGTTGACGTTGCCCTGGCTTCGGCGGGTACAGGGCGCAGCCTGCAAAGAAACCCATCCTCAGTAACGGGGCCGGCCTTCTTCCAGCACCTGGCGCAGGAACGGCACGGTGATCCGCCGCTTCGCCGCCAGCGACTCACGATCCAGCCAGTCCAGCAGGGTGATCAACCCACCCAGTTCACGACCGGTGTGCGACAGCAGCCACTCGATGGCCGCCTCGTCGATCGCCAGGCCGCGGCGCAGCGCGCGCTCGCGCAGCACTGCTGCTCGCCCTTCCTCATCCAGTGGCTGCAGCTGCACGCGCACGCACTGGCCCAGCCGCGAGCGCAGGTCCGGCAGCACCAGGCCCAGTTCGCCCGGCGCCTTCTGTGCCGTGTAGAGCACGGTCACGCCCGCAGCGCGCGCCCGGTTGTGGAAATCGAACAGCGCGATTTCGTCCTCGCGGTTGCCGGCGACCTCGTCCAGGCCGTCCAGCGCCACCAGTTCGCGCGCTTCCAGCCCGTCCAGCGCCGCGCGCACCCGGCCGGCGGCACTGGCCAGCGGCACGTAGGTTGGCAGTCGCCCGGCCTGCTCGGCGCTGGAGCACATCGCCAGCGCCTGGTGGGTCTTGCCCGTGCCCGCCGCACCTTCCAGGTAGACCCAATCGTGGCTGGCGCCGACCGCGATCGCGCGCAACTGCGCCAGCGCGCCGTCCGGCGCGCCGATGAAGGTTTCCAGGCGCTGGTCCCGCGGATAATGCAGGGCCAGCGGCAGTTGCGGCACACCCATCACTTCAGGTCGGGGCCCTTGTCGTCCGGAACGATGATATGGGGAGCGTCGACCACGCCATCAAGCACGATCGCCGGCTTTTCGCCCACGTACAGCTCGCTCTGGCGGTAACGCTGGTGGGCATAGCGCAGCAGCACGTTGGTCACCGCCGCCACCGGCAGCGCCAGCAGCATGCCGAGGAAGCCGAACAGCTGGCCGCCGGCCATCACCGCAAAGATCACCGCTACCGGGTGCAGGCCGATCTTGTCGCCAACGATGCGCGGGGTCAGCACGTAGCTTTCCAGCAGCTGGCCCACGGTGAACACCACGCCGACCAGCAGCAGCAACTTCAGGTCGAAGCCCTGCGCCTGCACCAGCGCGGCCACGATGGCCATCAGGATGCCGGTGGTCGCGCCCAGGTACGGGATGAAGCTGATCAAGCCGGCAATCAGGCCGATCAGCAGGCCCAGCTTGAGGCCGACCAGCGACAGGCCGCCGGCGTAGATCACGCCCAGCGCCAGCATCACCAGGAACTGGCCGCGGATGAACGCCCCCAGCACCTCGTTGGACTCGCGTGCCAGCGCGCTGATGGTGCCGATCTGGTTGCGCGGGATTACCGACGCGACCCGCTCGACCAGCTTGTCCCAGTCGCGCAGGAAGTAGAACGCCAGGATCGGCAGCAGCAGGATGTTGACCACCCAGGTCACCATCGCAAAGCCCGAGCGCGAGACGTAGCCCATGAACGTGGTGGCGAAGCCGCCGGCCTGCTGCCAGTGGCTGCGCACCCATTCGATCAGGCGGTCCGGATCCAGCCACTGCATCACTTCCAGGCCGGTCTTCTGCTCGAACCAGGGAATGCCCTTTTCCATCAGCCACGCCTGTGCCTGCGGCGCGACCGCAATCAGGGTGGTGATCTGGCGCTCGATCATCGGCACCAGCACCAGCAGCAGCGCCACGATCACCAGCACCATCGCCGCGAACACCAGCACCACGCCGGTCATGCGCGAGCGGCCGGTGGCCTCGATGCGGTCCACCAGCGGATCGCCCAGCCAGGCCAGCGCCAGCGCCAGCACGAACGGGGTCAGGATCGGCGCCAGCAGCCACACCACCCAGCCGATCAGGCCGGCGAACAGGATGTACTTCAGGCGGCGCAGGAACTGCGCGATTTCCGCTTCCGGGGTCAGGTTCATCGCAGGCGGTACTCGTTGCTGACCGGCGCAGCGACCGGGGCACCGGTGGTGTCGTCGATCGGCGTCGGCAGAGCCGGCAGCGGTGCGCTCGGCACCAGCACGCCGTTGTCGCCCAGCATGCGATTGAAGCCGGCCAGGCCGGTGGTCATCTCCAGGCTCAGTTCAAGCTGGCCGGCCGAAGCGTGCAGCGGGGTGACGTTGCGCACCACCGGCACCTCACGCAGGCCGGCGGCCAGGCGCAGGTAGTCGTCGGCACTGTTGATGCCGGTGACCACCACCCGGTAGGTCCCGGCCTGGCCGACGGCGGCGCCGGCCTTGGCATAGCGCTTGACCAGCGCATCGGCGGCACCATCGGCACCGGCCGCCATCGCGCGCATGGCGTTGGCGTCCTTGCTGGTCCACTTGTTCAGCTCACGACCGTTGTCGACGAACACCCAGTCCGCCTGCCAGCCGCCATTGGCGCGGTACAGCTTGCCGATCAGCTGCATCGGCGGCGAGTAGCGGGAGGAGGCGCGGGCCACGGCGGCGCTGTCCTGGCGCCAGATGGCACCGGCCAGTGCCTGTTCGGCGGCGCCACCGCTGGGCAGGCCCAGCTTGTAGCCGCGCTCGATGGCGCGGTTCAGCAACGGACGGGCGGCATTGGCCTGCTGCACGCTGACCAGGCGCGGGCCACTGCCGTCGTCGACGGCCAGCCACAGCACCGGCTTCGGTCGCGGCTGCGGCCACAGCGGCAGGCCCAGCGCCGATACCAGCGAATCGACGTCGTCCTCGCGGAAACGGGCCACCAGCAGGGTGCGGAAGCTCGGTGCGCCGCTGGCGCCCACGCTCTGGTCCTGCTTGTAGTCGTAGCTGGCCACGTAGTCCTTGGCATTGCGCAGCGCTTGTACCACGCCGGGGCGTGACATCACGTTGCGGTCGCCGGACAGCTTGCCCAGCACCACGCTCAGGGCACGGGCCAGGGCACCGTTGCGATCGGCTTCGGCCTGGCTGTTGACGGGCACTTCGGCCTCGTAGGCACCCGAGGCGGTGGCAACATCTCCCTCGGTGCGCAGGCCGCTCTGGGCCATCGTGGCCATCGGCAGGCTCAGTGCAAGGAGCAGGGTCAGAATCAGGCTGCGGCGCATCAGGACATCCATTGGCTCGACGAATCCGGGGGAATTGTTGCCCGAATACGGCCTTTGCGCCAATGCGGCCTGTTAAAATCGCTCGTTCAACCCCTGCCAGCGCCGACGCCCGTGACCAACACCCCGTCTTCCGCCCCCTCCCCCCTCACCTACCGTGACGCGGGTGTCGACATCGACGCCGGCAACGAGCTGGTCGAGCGGATCAAGCCCCTGGTCAAGCGCAGCTTCCGCCCGGAAGTGATGGGCGGCCTGGGCGGTTTCGGCGCCCTGTTCGACCTGTCCAACAAGTACCGCGAGCCGGTGCTGGTGTCGGGTACCGATGGCGTGGGTACCAAGCTGAAGCTGGCCCATCAGCTGAACCGCCACGATACGATCGGCATCGACCTGGTCGCCATGTGCGTGAACGACGTGCTGGTGCAGGGCGCCGAGCCGCTGTTCTTCCTGGATTACTTCGCCACCGGCAAGCTGGACATCGACACCGCCGCGGCGGTCGTGGGCGGCATCGCCAACGGCTGCACCGAGGCCGGCTGCGCGCTGATCGGCGGCGAAACCGCTGAAATGCCCGACATGTACGCCCCGGGCGAGTACGACCTGGCCGGCTTCACGGTCGCTGCGGTCGAGAAGAGCGAGCTGAAGGACGGCGCCAGCGTGGCCGCCGGCGACGTGCTGATCGGCATTGCCTCGTCCGGTCCGCATTCCAATGGCTACTCGCTGGTGCGCCGCATCTACGACCGTGCCGGCCGCCCGGCCGAGCTGGAACTGGAAGGCGGCGTGAAGCTGGTCGATGCGCTGATGGCACCGACCCGCCTGTACGTGAAGCCGATCCTGTCGCTGCTGAAGTCGCACGGCGAAGCCATCCACGGCATGGCCCACATCACCGGTGGCGGCCTGACCGAGAACATCATCCGCGTAGTGCCAGACGGCCTCGGCCTGGACATCCAGGCCTCGTCCTGGACCCTGCCGCCGGTGTTCCAGTGGCTGCAGAAGGAAGGCGCCGTGGCCGACAGCGAGATGTGGCGTACCTTCAACTGCGGCATCGGCTTCGTGCTGATCGTGGCAGCGGACCAGGTCGCCGCGGTGAGCGAGGCGGTCAAGGCACAAGGCCTGGAACACTGGACCATCGGCCAGGTGGTCACCGCTGAAGGCGCCGAGCGCGTCCACATCGGCTGAACCCGGCCCCGAGGAGCCCGCATGGACGCAACGCCCCCCCTGACACCCGCCCCCGTGCCGCCGCCAACGACGGTGGCACCGGCGTTCAGCAGCCAGGATGCTGACCATCTGCGCATGCTGTCGATTGCGCACTACGTGGTCGGTGGCCTGATCGCGCTGTTCTCGATGATCTTCATCGTCCACATCGTGCTGGGCATCACCGCCCTCAACGGCAATCTGCCGATGAATTCCGGCGGCCAACCCTCGTCGCCGGCCGAACAGCGCCTGTTCGGCTGGATGTTCACCCTCATCGGCTGCGTCATCGTGTTCGGTGGCGTGACCCTGGGCGCGTTCGTCGCCTATGCCGGCCGCTGCCTGGCGCGCCGCCGCCGCTACCTGCTGTGCCTGATCATGGCTGGCCTGGCCTGCCTGTTCACGCCGATCGGTACCGTGCTGGGGGTGTTCAGCCTGATCACGCTGCTGCGCCCGCAGGTCAAGGCCGCGTTCGACACCGCCGGTACCGCGGCATGACGAGCCCGGGCACGCCTCCGCCGCTGCCGCAGCAGTCGCTTGCGCAGCTGCAGCTGGCCAGCCACCTGCAGACGCTGAAGGTGCTGTTCTACGCGCTGGCGGTTTTCCACTGGGTAGCTGCGCTGGCCTTCCTCGGTTTCATCGGCCTGGTCGCCAGCTCGCGCGGGCTGGACGATGGCGCAGTGCTGGCCACGGTGTACGGCGCCGTTTCAGTGCTGGCTGCCGTGCTGGGCTTCGTGCAGCTGCACACCGCGCGCCTGCTGTCGCGTCGCACCGGGCTGGCCTGGTGCCAGCGCACGGCCTGGCTGGCGGTGCTGGCCGGCCCGTTGGGCATGGCCCTGACCGCCTATGCCTGGGTGTTCCTGTCCAAGCCCGACATGGCCGTGCTGTTTGACCGCGGCGACCACCTCAGTGTCTGAGCCTGCAGGCAGACGACCGCCCCCTTCTGATCGACCCGACATGTCCTCGCCTGCCATCGCCGCCCCCGTTGCTGCCAGCACTCATCGCTTTTCACTACCGAAGAAGCTGGCCTTCGCCGCCGTGCTGGCGGTGTTCGCGATCAGCTGGATCCACCCGCTGTGGCCCACCGAACAGGCCCTGCACAGCACCCTGACCGTGATCGGCCTGGCCGCATTGCTGTGGATCGACCGCCGCGGCTGGATGGGCAACGGCGCCTTCATCGCGATCTGCGGCTTCATCGCGCTGCATTGCGTGGCGGCGCGCTGGCTGTACTCGAACGTGCCTTACGACGCGTGGGCGCAGGCGCTGACCGGCTGGTCGCCCAATGCGGCGTTCGGCTGGCAGCGCAATCATTTCGACCGCCTCATCCACTTCCTGTTCGGCGTCTGTTTCACGCCGGCACTGCTGCAGCTGGCACGCCATGCGTGGCCGGCGCTGCGCCGCGGCCAGGCCTTCAGCCTGGCGGTGATGACGGTGATGTGCGCCAGCCTGGTCTACGAGTGGTTCGAGTGGGCCATCGCGCTTGCCCTGTCGCCGGATGCCGCCGAGGCCTACAACGGGCAGCAGGGCGACATGTGGGATGCACACGCCGACATGCTGATGGCCACCGTGGGCAGCCTGCTGACCTGGCCGCTGGTCCGCCGGAGTACCCAGCAATGACCGCGCCCACCCGCATTGCCGTGCTTGCCTCCGGCCGCGGCAGCAACCTGCAGGCCATCCTCGATGCCATCGCCGACGGCCGCCTGCCCGCCGAGGTGGTCGGCGTGTTCTCCGACCGCCCGTCCGCCGCCGCGCTGCAGCGGGTCGGCGCCAGCCTGCGCTGGGCGCATGCACCGAAAGAATTCGATGACCGCGCCGCCTACGAGCAGGCCTTGGGCGATGCACTGGCCGCGGTCGCGCCGGATTTGATCGTCTGCGCCGGCTACATGCGCATTCTCGGCGCCGCCTTCGTGCAGCGCTTCAATGGCCGGCTGGTCAACATCCACCCCTCCCTGCTACCGCTGCACAAGGGGCTGGACACGCATGCGCGGGCGCTGCACGCCGGCGATGCGGAGCATGGGGCCAGCGTGCACCTGGTGGTGCCCGAGCTGGATGCCGGCGCCGTGCTGGCCCAGGCGCGGGTGCCGGTACTGCCCGGCGATGACGCGAACAGCCTGGCTGCACGCGTGCTGGCGGTGGAGCACCCCCTGCTGATCGCCACCCTGCAGCTGCTGTGCGCCGGCCGCCTGGCTGAACGGGAGGGCCAGCCGCAACTGGATGGTCACCCCCTGTTTAGCCCACTGGTCCTAGATTCCGCCGGGAACCTGAACCGGTAACGCCCACGCACACGCCCCGCTGACTGCGGGGCTGGCATCCTGCCCCCCTCCTGCAGCTCCTGTCCTCCATGAAGACCACGACCCTGCTGTCCACTTCATTGCTGCTGTCGCTTGCCGTGCTTCCCGGCGTGGGTTGGGGCCAGGCACAGGCGCCCGCCGCCCCGCCGGCGCCGGTGCCAGCGGTGCAGCCGCCGGCCGAAACGACGGCCCCGGCCCTGCCGGCATTGGCGTGGGAGCCGCCGCCGCTGCAGCCGTTCAGCGCTACCTACCAGGCCTTCTACAAGGGCAAGGAAGCGGGCGATGCCAGCATGCAGGTCACCCACACCGGCGGCAGCCAGTGGCGGGTGGACATGCAGGTGGTCGGCCGCCGCGGCTTCGCCAGCGTGCTGGGCCTGAACATCGAACAGAGCACGGTGTTCGAAGAGCGCGGTGGCACCTATGCACCGCTCAGCCAGAGCACGGTGCGCAAGGGCCTGTTCCTCGGCAAGAAGGCGGTCGGCACGTACAACTGGCAGGCCGGCACCGCGCAGTGGAGCGGCGACGTCAAGAAGGAACGCGCGCAGCCGATCCCGCTGCAGGCGGGCGACCAGAGCGCACTGCTGATCAACCTGGCGATCATGCGCGATGCCCGCCCCGGTGCCACCATGCACTACCGCTACGTGGACATGGGCAAGGTCCGCCAGCACGACTACCAGGCCGCGCCGCAGACCGAGAACGTCGAGGTCGGCGACCTGTCCTACAACGCGCTGCGGGTCTACCGGACCAACGGCGGCAACAACGAAACCATCCTCTGGATCGCCAACGGTGTCCCCACCCCGGTGCGCATCCTGCAACGCGAAGACGGCGAAGACCGCGTGGATCTGCGCCTGATCGAATACCAAGGAGTCTGAGCATGAGCACCCTGACCCGCCCCCTCACCTGGATCGCCGCGGCCGCGCTGTCCGTGGCCAGCCTGCCGGCCATGGCGCTGCAGCCGTTCAAGGCCGATTACCTGGCCAGCTACATGGGCATGCAGGCCAACGGCACCATGACCCTGGCCAGCGAAGGCAGCAACAAGTGGCGCTACAGCCTGCAGGTGAAGAACCAGCTGGCCGACCTCAGCCAGAGCACCGTGTTCGAGGAAGTGCGTGGCCAGCTGCGCCCGCTCAGCAGCCAGGACCGTTCGGCGCTGCTGGTGAAGAAGCGCAACGTGCAGGCCAACTACAACTGGACCAGCAACCAGGCCACCTGGACCGGCGACATCAAGCCGGACCGCGCCGGCCCGATCGCACTGAAGGCCGGTGACATGGATGCACTGCTGATCAACCTGGCAATCGCCCGTGACCTGGCCGCAGGCAAGCCGCTGACCTACCGCATGGTCGACGAAGGCCGCATCAAGAACATGACCTACCGCGTGATCGGCAAGGAATCGATCACCGTGGGCGGCAAGAGCTATGAAGCCACCAAGGTCTCGCGCGCCGACGGCAACAAGGAACTGATCGCCTGGATCGTGCCGGAGTTCCCGGTGCCGGCGCGCATGCTGCAGCGTGAGAGCGGCCGCGATGCGCTGGACCTGACCATCAAGGCGATGAACTGAGCGCCCGGGGTCAGAGCCCTTTCCGTCGGAAAGGGATCCGACCCCGCGAAAAGGAACGCCCGCTTTCGCGGGCGTTTTCTTATTTCTTCGCTTCGGCCGGTTTCTCTTCGGCCGCCTTGAACTCGGTGCGGCAGTCGACGCGGATCTGTTCACCCGTGCTGCGCCAGACGAAGGTTCGGCAATGGCGGTTGCCGTCCTGGCTGTCGTTCACCGCAACCGCATGGAACGACTCGATGATTTCGTCGCGCGAAACGGTGCCATCGCCGTTCCAGTCCATGTCCTTCTGCTCGATGCCCTGGGTGATGGCGATGTTGGCGTACCAGGCATAGCCCAGCCACGCCAGCACGATCAGCACCAGCGCCAGCAGCGCCTTGCGGCGCGGGCTGAACTTGCCGCGCAGGATCATGGCACGCGCCGGATGGTGGCACCGAGCGAAGACAGCTTCTCTTCGATGTTCTCGTAGCCACGATCAAGGTGGTAGATGCGGTCGATGGTGGTCTCGCCGCTGGCCATCAGGCCGGCCAGGATCAGCGAGGCCGAAGCACGCAGGTCGGTAGCCATTACCGGCGCACCGCTCAGGTGCTCGCTGCCGCGCACGATGGCGGTGTGGCCTTCAACCTGGATGTCCGCGCCCAGGCGCAGCAGTTCGTTGACGTGCATGAAACGGTTCTCGAAGATCGTTTCATTGATCACGCCCACGCCGTCGGCCACGCAGTTGAGCGCCATGAACTGCGCCTGCATGTCGGTCGGAAACGCCGGGTACGGCGCGGTGGTCAGGTTGACCGCCTTCGGCCGCTTGCCCTGCATGTCCAGGGTGATGGTGTCGTCGGTGGTCTCGATCTTCGCACCGGCTTCGACCAGCTTGGACAGCACTGCATCCATGGTGTTCGGGCGCGCACGATTGACCGTAACCTTGCCACCGGTCATCGCCGCGGCCACCAGGAAGGTGCCGGTTTCGATGCGGTCGGGCAGCACTTCGTGGCGCCCACCGGACAGGCGCTCGACGCCTTCGATGACCAGGCGGGCAGTGCCCAGGCCTTCGATCTTCGCACCCAGCGCGATCAGGCAATGCGCCAGATCGGTCACTTCCGGTTCCATCGCGCAGTTGTCGAGGATGGTGGTGCCTTCGGCCAGCACCGCGCCCATCAGCACGTTCTCGGTGCCGGTGACGCTGACCATGTCGAAGGTGAAATGGCCGCCCTTCAGGCGCTTGGCGGTGGCCTTGATGAAGCCGTTCTCGACCACGATCTCGGCGCCCAGGGCCTGCAGGCCCTTGATGTGCTGGTCGACCGGACGCGAACCGATCGCGCAGCCGCCAGGCAGCGACACTTCCGCCGCGCCGAAGCGGGCCAGCAGCGGGCCCAGCACCAGGATCGAGGCGCGCATGGTCTTGACCAGCTCGTACGGTGCCACGTGCTGGTTGACCGGACGCGGGTCGACCACGATCGCGCTGCCGCGCGACAGCGTGCCCTGGTCGATGGTGACCTTGGCGCCCAGTTCGCCCAGCAGCTTCACCGTGGTGACCACGTCGTGCAGGTGCGGCACGTTGGTGATCTCCACCGGCGCATCAGCCAGCAGGGTCGCGCAGAGAATGGGGAGGACGGCGTTCTTGGCGCCGGAGATGCTCACTTCACCGTGCAGCGCAGCGCCGCCGGTCACAACGATCTTGGCCATGTATTCGGGATCTTCTGCGGTTCAGCCGGCTTCGGCCGGGGTCACGGTTTTCAGCGCCAGCGCGTGGATCGCGCCGCCCATCAGGTCGCCCAGGGTGGCATAGACCATCCGGTGGCGGGCCAGCGGCATCTTGCCGGCAAAGGCCTCGCAGACCACGGTCGCTTCGAAATGCACGCCATCATCGCCCTGCACGTCGGCGCGGGCGCCGGGCAGGCCGGTTTCGATCAGGTTGCGGATGGTGTCGGCGTCCAACGGGCTTTCCTAATAAAATGTGCCTCCATTCTACTTCCGCTGCGTGGCGTCCGCATGGCCGAGTCCCTCCTGCCCCCCCGTTCCGTCGACCCTGCCAGCCTGGTCGCCAGTGGCCGCCGCGTCTTCGAGATCGAACAGCAGGCACTGGATGCCGTGGCCGACCGCCTTGGCGAGGCTTTCCAGCAGGCCTGCCAGGCGATACTGGCCAGCCGTGGCCGGGTGGTCGCCACCGGCATGGGGAAGTCCGGGCATATCGCCCGCAAGATCGCCGCCACCCTGGCCTCCACCGGCACGCCGGCGTTCTACGTCCACCCCGGCGAAGCCGGCCACGGCGACCTGGGCATGATCACCGAGGACGACGTGGTGCTGGCTCTGTCCTATTCGGGTGAATCGGATGAGGTGCTGATGCTGCTGCCGGTGCTCAAGCGCCAGGGCAACGTGCTGATTTCCATGACCGGCCGCCCGCAGTCGAGCCTGGCCACCGCCGCCGACATCCACCTGGACGTCAGCGTGCCGGCCGAGGCCTGCCCGCTGGCGCTCGCGCCGACCTCCAGCACCACCGCCTCGCTGGCGATGGGCGATGCGCTGGCCGTGGCCCTGCTCGATGCACGCGGCTTCACCGCCGACGACTTCGCCCGCTCGCACCCGGCCGGCAGCCTCGGCCGCCGCCTGCTGCTGCACATCACCGACGTCATGCACACCGGCGAGGACCTGCCCAGCGTGGGTGCCGATGCCAGCCTCAGCGAGGCCCTGATGGAAATGAGCCGCAAACGCCTGGGCATGACCGCCGTGGTCGACGACGGCGGCGTGCTGATCGGCCTGTTCACCGACGGCGACCTGCGCCGGGCGCTGGACAGTGCGCTGGACGTACGGACCGCGAAGATCGCCGATGTGATGACCCGCAACCCGCGCACCATCGGCGCCGATCAGCTGGCCGTGGAGGCCGCCCGGCTGATGGAAACCCACAAGATCACCGGCCTGATCGTGGTCGACGGCCAGGGCCGCGCGGTCGGCGCCCTGAACATTCATGACCTGTTGCGGGCCCGGGTGGTTTAACCGACAGTCCGTAGACCCCATTCAGTCTGTACCGCCCCAACCCGAACCCATCGAGCCTGCCACCCTGATGCCCTGGTCCCCCCTGCCCGCCTTCCCCGCCCATCTGCATGCCGCCGCGGCCCGTGTCCGCCTGGCCTGCTTCGACGTGGACGGCACCCTCACCGACGGTCAGCTGTACTACGACAAGGACGGCAACGAGAGCAAGGCGTACTTCGTGCAGGATGGCCTGGGCCTGAAACTGCTGCAACAGCACGGCATCCATCCCGTGCTGATCACTGCGCGCAACAGCCAGTCCGCGCTCAGGCGCGGCGCCGACCTCGGCATCGACACCCAGATCGCCGTGGGCGACAAGCTGGCCAGCGTGCAGGCACTGTGCGCGCAGCACGGCGTCGGCCTGGAGCAGGTGGCCTTCATGGGCGACGACCTGCCGGACCTGGCGCCGCTGGGCGCGGTCGGCCTGGCGGTGGCACCGGCCAACGCCCACCCGTGGATCGCCGAGCGCGTGCACTGGCAGACCCGCGCCAATGGCGGGCGTGGCGCCGCGCGCGAGCTGTGCGACATCCTGCTGGCCGCCCAGGGCCACGTGGACGCGGTCCTTGCGAGGTTCGGCGCATGAACCTGCCGACCCTGAACTGGCGCACCCTGCTCGGAATCGGCCTGCTGCTGGCGGCCCTGCTCAGCAGCTGGGCCGCCCTGCGCAACCGCGACAAGGCGCCGGCCAGTGCCGGCCAGGACGCCGGCGTGGACTACATCCTGCACGACTTCCAGATCGTCGCCCTGGATGAGCACGGCAAGGAATCGACCACCCTGCGCGCCCCGTTGCTGGAGCGCCAGCGTGGCGACCAGACCATCAACATCGCCACGCCGCTGTTCGAGATGCCGGACAAGGATGGCAAGCACTGGACCCTGCGCGCCGAGACCGGCTGGCTCAGCGCCAAGGGCGACGAGATGAAGCTGCGCGGCAACGTCGCCGGCGACAGCCCGGCCGACCCGGGCGTAGTGCCGACCACCTTCCGCACCGACCACCTGGACGTGTTCCCGAAAGAGAACCGTGCCCGCACCGATGCACTGGTCACCATGACCCGCCCCGGCATGGAACAGTCCGGCGTTGGCTTCGAGGTGGATTCGAAGAACAACACGTATCATTTCCTCAGCCAGTCCAAGGGCCGCTACACGCCCCGACGCTGATTCCGCCGCCCTCCTGCGACGTCCCCGGACAGGCGCAAGGCAGGCAGCCCACCCACCCGCCCCCGGCTTCCCGGGCGGCCCCACCGGTAGAACGGACCCCGATGAAGATTCCCTTTGCAGCCGTACTCGCGCTCGGCCTGCTTGTTCCCAGCGCTGCCTTTGCCAAGTCCACCGACCGCAACGAGAACATGAACATCGACTCCGGCGCCCAGTCGGGCGTGCTCACCGGCGATGGCAAGACCGTGCTTTCGCAGGGCGTGACCGTCACCCAGGGCTCGCTGGACATCCGCTCGTCCGAAGCCGAGATCTACCTGAAGGATGGCGAGGCCGTGCGAGCGGTGTTCATCGGCAAGCAGGCGACGATGAAGCAGCAGCTCGACGATGGCACCTGGATGGACGCGGTGGCTGATCGCATCGACTACGACATCAAGACCGAAATCATCACCCTGACCGGTAACTACAAGGTCACCAGCGCGCGCGGCACCAATGCCGGCCAGCGCATGGTCTACAACACCCGCAGCGGCGAGATGAACTCCGGCGGCGACGGCAGTCGCGTGCGCACCGTCATCCCGCCGAAAAACAAGAATCCGGCGGCACAGCCGGCTGCCACGCCCAAGGCGGCGGCGCCGGCCAGCACGCCGGCCAAGCCGGCCGGGAGCAAGAAGTAATGCTCGTCGCCAAGGGCCTGCGCAAGCGCTACAAGCAGCGCGAAGTCGTCAAGGACTTCGGGCTGACCCTCGACGCTGGCGAAGTGGTGGGCCTGCTCGGCCCCAACGGCGCCGGCAAGACCACCTGCTTCTACATGATCGTCGGCCTGGTCGCCGCCGATGCCGGCAGCATCGTGCTCGACGGCAAGGACATCACCAGCGACCCGATGTACACCCGTGCCAAACAGGGCGTGGGCTACCTGCCGCAGGAACCGTCGGTGTTCCGCAAGCTGACCGTGGCCGACAACCTGCGCCTGGTACTGGAGCTGCGCGAAGACCTGGATTCGGCCGGCCGCGAACGCGAATTGAACAGCCTGCTCGACGAACTGCAGCTGGGCCATGTTGCCGACCAGCTCGGCGCCAGCCTGTCCGGTGGCGAACGTCGTCGCTGCGAGATCGCCCGCGCACTGGCCGCACAGCCGCGCCTGATCCTGCTCGACGAACCGTTTGCCGGTGTCGATCCGATCTCGGTGGGTGAAATCCAGCGCATCGTCACCCATCTCAAGCAGCGTGGCATCGGCGTGCTGATCACCGACCACAACGTGCGCGAGACCTTGGGAATCTGCGACCGCGCGTATATTCTCGCCGAGGGCACCGTGCTGGCCCAGGGCTCGCCCGAGGCGATCCTGGACAACGCCGACGTACGTCGCGTCTACCTTGGGGATTCCTTCAAGCTGTGACCGCAGGCGCCGGGTCCCTTTCCTTCCGTTCGGCACAGGCATGAAGACTCGGCTGCAGACATCGTTGGGACAGCACCTGGTGCTCACGCCCCAGCTGCAGCAGGCGATCAAGCTGCTGCAGATGTCCACGACCGAGCTGGAGCTTGAAATCGCCCTGGCCGTGGAAAGCAATCCGCTGCTGGACTGGGCCGACAGCAACGACAGCAGTGCCGCCAATGAAGGCAGCGACAGCGCGGATGCCGACGCGCCCGCCGAACGCACCGACAACGGCGACGACTGGGCGCCGGCCGAACTCGATTGGAGTGCCGCCGGCAGTGGCGGCAGCTTCGACGATGACGATGACACCGGCAGTGCCGCCGAGCGCGTGGCCGAAACCGAAACGCTGGCCGACCACCTGCTGTGGCAGCTGCACCTGTCGCACCTTTCCACGCATGACCGCAGCATCGGCGCTGCACTGATCGATGCGCTGGACGACGACGGCTACCTGCGCGAACCGCTGGCCACCATCGCCGATACCCTGCTGCCGGCAGTCCATGCCGATGAGGATGAAATCCTCGCGGTGCTGCACCGTATCCAGCGTTTCGACCCGGTCGGCGTTGCCGCGCGCACGCTTGGCGAATGCCTGCAGCTGCAGCTGGACGTGCTGCCTGACGACACGCCGGGGCTGGCACTGGCGCGACAGATCGCCGCAGGCCCGCTGGAACGGCTGCCGCGCAGTGGCGTCGCCGGGCTGGCCCATGAACTGAAGCAGCCCCTGGACGAGGTCGACACGGCGGTCGCCCTGCTGCGCTCGCTGGACCCGCGCCCGGGTACGCAGATCGCACCGCTTTCGCAGGACACCTACGTGGTGCCCGATGTCGTGGTGTGGCGGCAGAACGGCATCTGGCGCGCGGCGCTGGCCGGCCATGCCGGACCGAAGGTGGTGATCCACCGCGGTTACGAGCAGCTGATCCGCCGCTGTGGCGAGGCCGACGCCGGCTACCTGCGCGCCCAGCTGCAGGAGGCGCGCTGGCTGCTGAAGGGCCTGCAGCAGCGCGGCGAAACCTTGCTGCGGGTGGTGCGCAGCCTGATCCTGCAACAGGCCGGCTTCCTCGAATTCGGTGAACAGGCGCTGCGCCCGTTGACCCTGCGCGAGATCGCCGCCGAGCTGGGCCTGCACGAATCCACGGTGTCGCGTGCGATCGCCCGCAAGCACGTACGTACGCCGCGCGGCACCCTGCCGCTGCGCGCCTTCTTCGCCTCGGGCATCGATACCGACGGCGGTGGCGAGGCGTCCAGCACGGCCATCCAGGCGATGATCCGGCGCCTGATCGACGATGAGAACCCGCGCAAGCCGCTTTCTGACGCCAAGCTGGCTGAGCTGCTCAAATCGTCGGGAATCCCAGTAGCGCGACGCACCGTGGCGAAGTATCGTGAAGCCATGAACATCTCCGCCTCGCACGAAAGGGTCAGAATCGCTTGACGCGCCGCCGCACCCGGCGGAGAGGTTCATTGGCACATCCGAACACAGGAGAAACCCGATGCGCATCGAAACGTTTGGCAAAGACGTCGAAGTCACCCCGGCCCTGCAGTCCTATGTAGAGGAGAAGCTGGCCCGGATCGGAAAACACTTCGACCAGCACTGCGAAGCGCGGGTGACCCTCAAGCTGCAGAAGACCGAACACCACGTCGACGCCAGCCTCAACATTCCGGGGCAGACCCTGCACGCCGAGGCCGGCGGCCAGACCATGTATGCCGCGATCGACCTGCTTGCGGACAAGCTTGACCGCCTGGTGATCAAGCACAAGGAGAAAAAACAGCAGCACGCACCGCTGCCGGTGGGCGACAATGGTGGCTGATTGCCACCGTTCCCCGCAGACATGCCCCTGACTGACCTCCTGGCGGCCGTGCAGACCCAGCTCTGCACGGCCACCGACCGTGACAGCGTCCTGCAGGCCGCCGCCGGGTTGCTGGCCTGCCGCCAGGCCAACGCCGAACAGATCTATCTGAACCTGTGCCAGCGCGAAGCGCTGGGCAGCACCGCGATCGGCCACGGTATCGCCATCCCCCACGGCCGCGCGCCGACCCTGGACCGCCCACGTGGCGCGCTGCTGCGGCTGGCCACCCCGGTCGACTTCGGCGGCGACGAGCCGGTGGACCTGGTGTTCGCGATGGCCGTCCCCGCCCACTACACCCACCAGCACCTGATGCTGCTGTCCGAGTTGGCCGAACTGTTCTCGGCACCGGACATCCGCCTGGCCCTGCGCGAAGCGGGCGACGCCCGGGCCCTGCGCGAGGCGCTGGACATGACCCCGCCTGCGAGTGCCGCATGAATACCAGCATCACCGCCCGTGAACTGTTCGAACAGCAGCGCGAGCGGCTGGGGCTGCGCTGGGCCGCCGGCAAATCCGGCGAGAAGCGCGAGCTGGAGGCCGGCAACACGGTCTCGCGGCGTCCCTCGCTGGCCGGCTACCTCAATGCCATCTATCCCAACAAGGTGCAGATCCTGGGCACCGAGGAACTGTCCTGGCTGGATGCGCTGGAACCGCGCCAGCGGTGGGAGACCATCGAAAAGATCATGCAGTCGCATCCGCTGGCGCTGGTGCTGACCCGCAACCAGGCGTGCCCGGAAGACCTGCGCGCCGCCGCCGATGAATCCGGTACCCCCCTGTGGCTGTCGCCCAAGCGCGGCCACGAACTGCTCAACCACCTGTCCTACCACCTGGCGCGCACGCTGGCGCCGCGGGTGATCCTGCATGGCGTGTTCATGGAGATCTATTCCATCGGCGTGCTGATCACCGGCGAGGCCGGGTCGGGCAAGAGCGAGCTGGCGCTGGAACTGCTCAGCCGCGGCCACCGCCTGGTCGCCGACGACGCCCCCGAATTCACCCAGATCGCCCCGGACGTGCTCGACGGCACCTGCCCGGAACTGCTGCAGGACCTGCTGGAAGTGCGCGGCCTGGGCGTGCTGAACGTGCGCGAGATGTTCGGCGACACGGCTGTAAAGAAGAACAAGTACCTTCGGCTGATCGTCCACCTGACCAAGCCGATGACCGAACCCACCCCGCATGGCTACGAGCGCCTGACCGGCGACTCGGGTACCCGCCATGTGCTGGACCTGGACGTTCCGCTGATCACCCTGCCGGTGATGCCCGGTCGCAACCTGGCCGTGCTGACCGAGGCCGCGACCCGCCTGCACATCCTGCGCACCAAGGGCATTGACCCGGCAGCGATGTTCATCGCCCGCCACAGCAACCTGCTGGAACGGCGAACACCCTGATTCCCCGCCCTTCGAAGAGCTTGTCCATGAGCACCGTCACCCCCTCCGCCCCGACCCTGATCATCGTCAGCGGCCTGTCCGGCTCGGGTAAATCCGTCGCCCTGAAGACCTTCGAGGACCAGGACTACTACTGCTCGGACAACCTGCCGATCCACCTGCTACCGGACTTCGTGCGCAGCCTGCTGGCCAACCACGACGGCAGCGCGCCGCGCCGGCTGGCGGTGGGCATCGACGTGCGCGGCCAGGCCGACCTGAGCCAGCTGGGCGACTGGCGGAAGCTGGCCACCGATGCCGGCGTGCAAGTGAAGGTGCTGTTCTTCGAGGCCAACGACGAAACGGTGCTCAAGCGCTACGCCGATACCCGTCGTCGCCATCCGCTGAGCCAGCTGGGGTTGTCACTGCCCGAAGCGATCGCCCGCGAACGTGAATTGACTGCCCCGCTGCGACGCGAGGCCGATGCGGTGATCGACACCAGTACGCTCAACGTGCACCAGCTGCGGCGGCGGATCATCACCGAGTTCGCGCTGGACCACGCCACTCGTCTGTCGCTCCTGTTCGAATCGTTCGCCTACAAGCGCGGCGTACCGGCCGAGGCGGACTTCGTGTTCGACGCCCGCGTGCTGCCCAATCCGCACTGGGACCCGGACCTGCGCGCACTCAGCGGCCGCGAGCCCGGCGTGCGCGACTACCTGGAAGCGCAGCCGGACGTGCAGCGCTACCTGGCCCAGCTGATGGATTTCCTCGATACCTGGTTGCCGAAACTGGGCGATGGCACCCGCAGCTATGTGACCGTGGCATTCGGCTGCACCGGCGGCAAGCATCGTTCGGTGTTCCTGGCCGAACGCATGGCGCGGCATGCCCGCGAGAAGGGCTGGGAAGACGTGGCCACCTACCACCGCGAACAGGATTGAGGGGGTCGGCCGGGCTGCGCCCGGCACCCGCTGGTAGTGCCGGCCGCTGGTCGGCAACAGCAAAAGCGGCTTCCGTGGGAGGGCAGTGCGGTGTGCTGTTGGTGAGTGTCGACCTTGGTCGACACAGTAGATCCACGCCATGCGTGGATGACTCTCTGCCGGGCATCGAAAAACGGATGGGGTCGGATCCCTTTTCCAGGGGAAAAGGGCTCTGATCCCGGTAACGCTGAATACGGGACACAGTGCCCCTCATCTGCTGCTATCGCCGATTCACCTTGACCTGTTAACGTGCAGTAATGACCTGTGGCATTCTCCTCGTAACACATCCTGGGGTCGGGACCGCCCTGCTTGACGTGGCGACCCGGCTCCTGCGGCAGTTGCCGCTGAAAACCGAAGCTTTCGAAGTACCGTTCGACGCAGACCTGGACGCCCTGCTCCCGCTCGCCTCGGCCGCCCTGCGGCGGGTCGACAGCGGCGAAGGCGTGCTGATCCTGACCGACCTGTACGGCGCCAGCCCCGCCAACCTTGCCGGGCAGCTGGCCCGGCTGGGGACCCCGGTTCGCCGGGTGTCGGCGCTGAGCCTGCCGATGTTGCTGCGGGTGATGAATTATCCGGAACAGGGACTGGATCAACTGCCCGCCACAGCCGCGGCGGGTACCCGTAATGGAGCGATAGTCGACGATGCTTGAACGAGAACTCACCGTCAGCAACCGCCTGGGCCTGCATGCCCGGGCCACCGCCAAGCTGGTGCAGACCCTGGCGCCGTTCCGCTGCAACGTGACCATGGCCGCCAAGGGCCGTGAGATCAACGCCAAGAGCATCATGGGCGTGATGCTGCTGGCCGCCGGCCAGGGCACCCCGGTCACCGTGCGCATCAACGGCGAAGATGAAGCCGCCGCGATGGAAGCGGTGGTCGGCCTGTTCGAACGCCGCTTCGACGAGGACAGCTGAGCGTGCCACGCGCACGCGCCGGCCAGGTCCCTTCCGGCCAGCGGCCGGTACAACTGCTGGCCGGGCACGGTGCTGCCCGCGGCGCGGCAATGGGCCGGGCCCGCGTACGCCTGCCGCATGCCCTGGAAGTGGCCGAGCAACGTATTGCCGTCCACCAGGTCGAGGCCGAGCTGGCCCGCCTGCACCGTGCGGTGGATGCGGCACGTACGGAAATGCACGAACTGCGGCAGCGGCTGCAGGGTGCACTGAACCATGAAGTGGGCGAGTTCCTCGACCTGCATGCCCTGCTGCTTGATGACCCCGAACTGCTGTTGGGGCTGGACGAGCTGATCCGCAGCGGCCCGTACAGCGCCGGCTATGCGCTGCGCCTGCAGCGTGACCGGCTGGCCAAGGTCTTCGATGGCATGGACGATGCCTACCTGAAGAGCCGCATGGACGATCTCGACCATGTGATCAGCCGCATCCACGCCTTCCTGCAACCCGAACGCCCTCAGGTGATGAAGGGCCTGGCCGGTGAAATCCTGGTCTGCGACAACATCGCTCCGTCCGAACTGGCGCAGCTGCAGGCACAGGGGGTGGTCGGCATCGTCACCGCCGCCGGCAGCGCGCTGTCGCACAGCGCGATCCTGGCCCGCAGCCTGCACCTGCCCTTGATCGTCAACGTGCCGCAGCTGCTCAGCCGCATCGCTGACGGCGACGTGCTGATCATCGACGGTGCCGACGGCAGCATCACCGCCAACCCGTTGGCAGACAACCTGCGTGACTACCGCGCGCGCCTGAAGGAACACGCGCGCGAGCAGCGCGAGCTTGGTCGCCTGCGCAGCAAGCCCAGCCGTACCCGCGACCAGGTCGACATCGCCCTGCTGGCCAATGCCGAATCGCTGGAGGACGTCACCCACGCGCATGCGCTGGGTGCTCAAGGGCTGGGCCTGTACCGCACCGAGTTCCTGTTCCTGCAGCGCAACGAACTGCCGGACGAAGAAGAACAGTTCCAGACCTACCGCGATGCCGCGCTGGGCATGACCGGCCGGCCGGTGACCATCCGCACGCTCGACCTGGGTGCGGACAAGGCCGATCGCACCGGCCTGACCCTGAGCAACGAAGAGAACCCGGCATTGGGCCTGCGCGGTGTGCGCCTGTCGCTGGCACGGCCCAAGGTGGCCGACACCCAGCTGCGCGCGATCCTGCGCGCCTCGGCCTACGGCAAGCTGCGCGTGCTGGTGCCGATGGTCAGCACCCGCGAGGAACTGCTGGCGGTGCGCCGGCGCATGCTCAAGCTGGGCGAACAGCTGCGCGGCGAAGGCCACATGGTGTCCGAGCACGTGCCGCTGGGCGCGATGATCGAAGTACCGGCCGCGGCGCTGGCGCTGGAGAGTTTCATCGATCTGGTCGATTTCCTGTCGATCGGCACCAATGACCTGGTGCAGTACCTGCTGGCCGCCGACCGCAACAACGAGGCACTGGGTGAGTTGTATTCACCGTTGCACCCGGCAGTGCTGCGGCTGTTGCAGATGGTGATCGAGACCGGCGCACGCCACCGCGTCCCGGTGGCGGTCTGCGGCGAGATGGCCGGTGATGCGCGGATGACCCCGCTGCTGCTGGCCCTGGGCCTGAGCGAGTTCAGCCTGCATCCCGGTACGTTGCTGGAGGTGCGCCGCGCGATCCGCGAAGCCGACCTGGGTGCGCTGCGCGCCCGTGCGCCGAAGCTGCTGGCCGCGCGCGACCGCCGCGCCATCGAGCGCTGGCTGGCGCTGGTGGCCGATACGCCCTGACCGCGGCCGGGGTATCCGGTGAAACATCCCCTTGCGATAATGACGCGCTGAACACCCCTGTTGCCGCATCCTTGCCGGGATCGCGGCTTTTCTTATCCCGCGGGAGCTGCGATGGCTGAAGCTGTACGCCACGACAAGACTGCGCGCCAACTGCGGATGTTGTCCGATGCACTGGACAGCGGCCGGCTGGGCCCGGTGCGTCGCCTGGTAAACACCCTGGCCCCGGCCGAGATCGGCAACCTGCTTGAATCGCTGCCGCCAGGCAAGCGTGAGGTGGTGTGGGGCCTGGTCGACCCGGAAGATGACGGCGAGGTGCTGGTCCACGTCGGCGAAGACGTGCGCGAGAGCCTGCTCGCGGACATGGACCCGGACGAGATCATCGCCGCGGTCGAAGACCTGGACATCGACGATCTGGCCGACCTGGTCGAAGACCTGCCGGATACGGTCATCGACGAGGTCCTCAAGTCGATGGACCGCGAGAACCGCGAGCGCCTGGAACAGGTGCTGTCCTACCCCGAGGACAGCGCCGGCCGCCTGATGAACCCGGACGTGGTGACCGTGCGCGCCGACGTCAATGTCGACGTGGTGCTGCGCTACCTGCGCCTGCGCGGCGAATTGCCGGACCACACCGACCACCTGTTCGTGGTCAGCCGGCGCCACCAGTATCTCGGCCGGGTGTCGCTGGCGGCACTGGTGACCCACGAGGACACCACCCCGATCAACCGCCTGATCGACGACGAGCAGCCAGCCATCGACGTCGGCGAGAGCGACCAGGAGGTCGCCCGCCAGTTCTCCGACCATGACTGGATCTCCGCGCCGGTGGTGGACGACAACAACATCCTGATCGGCCGCATCACCATCGATGACGTGGTCGACATCATCCGTGGCCAGGCCGAGCACCAGGCGCTGGGCGCCGCCGGCCTGGACGAGGACGAGGATCTGTTCAGCCCGGTCTGGCGCGCCATGCGGCGGCGCCTGATGTGGCTGTCGGTGAACCTGTGCACCGCCTTCCTGGCCTCCAGCGTGGTCGGCCACTTCGAAGGCACCATCGACAAGCTGGTGGCACTGGCCGTGCTGATGCCGATCGTGGCGGGCCTGGGCGGCAATGCCGGTACCCAGGTGCTGGCGCTGATGGTGCGCGGCCTGGCACTGGGCCAGGTGGGCGCGTCCAACGCGCGCACGCTGCTGTGGAAGGAAGTGCGGGTCGCCTTGTTGAACGGCGTGATGCTGGGTTCCGTACTGGGGCTGATCGTGCTGGCCTGGTTCCACTCGCCCGGGCTGTCGGCGGTGATCGCCATCGCGCTGACCTGCAACCTGCTGTTCGCCGCACTGGCCGGCGTGCTGGTGCCACTGACCCTGAAACGCTTCGGCTTCGACCCGGCGCTGGCCAGCGGCATCTTCCTGACCGCCGTGACCGACTCGATGGGCTTTTTCACCTTCCTCGGCCTGGCCACGCTGGTGCTGCTGCACTGATCCCTGCTGGGCCGGATCCCGGCGGTGCAGGGCTCCAACCCGCTTTCCATCCTGGAACATCCATGGCAACAACGATCGAAAACTACTTCCAGCCCGGCTGGCGCGACCAGCAGCACACCTGCCCGGCCTGCGAATGGAAGGGCAGCTCGCGCGCCATGGAGATGGAGCTGGCCGAGGACGCCACCGAGTACGACTGCCCGGTCTGCGAGAACCCGCTGCTGGTGGTGCTGCACCCGGACATCGCGCAGGTGCAGGCGGCCGCCGCCGGCGGCAATGCCGAAGCGCAGGAGCAGCTGGACATCATCGCCAGCTTCCCGCGCCCGGAGTGATGCGGCGCATGATGCCGGACCGAAGGCGGCGGACTACGATGCAGGCGATCTCGCCGCTTCGGGAAACCCCATGGTCCGTTTGCTGTTCCGCTGGCTGCCACTGCTGGCCCTCCTGGTGATGAGCGGTTGCACTTCGCTGCCGGACAGCGCGCGTGGTCGCTTCGAAGCACGCGCGGTGAAGGTGGACGGACACACGGCCTACTACCAGGTATTCATTCCCGCGGGCCTGCAGGCCGGCAGCCCTCGCGGAGAAGCGCCCGCAGCCTCCAGGGTCCCGGTGGTCCTGTTCCTGCACGGTTCGGGCGAACGCGGCGGCGACGGTGTCAAGCAGACTCAGGCCGGGCTCGGGCCCTACCTGCGCGAGCATCCCGACTTCCCCGCCCTGGTGGTGTTCCCGCAGGTACCAGGCCACGAGGAATGGAGCGGCCGCAACAATCGTGCGGCGGTGGCCGGGCTGGACGCGACGATTGCCGAATTCGGCGCAGACCCGGCGCGGCAGTACCTGACCGGCATGTCGATGGGCGGCTACGGCAGCTGGAACATCGCCCTGGACGACCCGCGCCGCTTTGCCGCGATCGTCCCCGTGTGCGGCGCGGTACTTGCGCCACGCGCGAAGCGCCCGACCCTGTTCGTCGAGCAGGTCGCGCGGGAAGCCGATCCGTATGCCGTGATCGCGCAACGCTTGCAGCACACGCCGATCTGGATCTTCCACGGTGCGCTGGACGACGTGGTGCCACCGGACGATGACCGCAGGCTGCACGCCGCATTCCAGAGCACCCACGCACGCGACGTGCGCTACACCGAGTACCCGCAGGGCAACCACAATGCCTGGGACGCCACCTATGCGGACCCGGCGATGTGGGCGTGGCTGTTCGCGCAGAAGCGCTGAGCTGCAGCTTCTGCTGGGAAACATCTGTTGGTGGATACCTACCGTTGGTCGGCTTGGGTATGGGTGGGTGCCGACCGTTGGTCGGCACTATCTCTCCGCTTCGGGGTAATCCATTGCTTGGTACCTCCCATCGATCTCCCATCGGCACCAGGCATACGGATACTCTCCCACGCAGCTCGCCAAGTTCGCCCTGACCGGGTTGGCGACGATGTACATCGCATGACGAAACAGTGATTCTTCAGAACGAATCGCGTGATCGTGATAGCTCGATTGCCAGAATGGTCCTGTCTTGCCCAGCATGCGGTTGATCCGCAATGCACTGCTCGATTTGAAGCGTTGCATGATGTAGTCCAGCGAGAACGCGCGAAGCTCCACAAGCCAATGGATGTGGTCCGGCATGACTACATAGGCAAGTGAGTGTGTCAGGCCCTCATCATCAATGCGACGGAACACCTCCATCACGACCTGCGCCGCAGTGGCGTCTTCGAAGTAGTGTCGACGGCCCTGGGTGACGGTGGTCAGGATGTAGGATTGCCCGATCCGGGAATGGCGGCCAAGGCGTAGGCGTGCGCGATTCATCGGCACAAGCGTGTGCTTGCCAGCAGTCACCTTCTATCGGGCAAACACTCCGATGCAGGTAGGCCTGTAGCCAATCAATGGCTACGCTCGGCACTTCATTGGACTGATGGCTCTGTGCCGACCAACGGTCGGCACCCACCCAAGCAGTTTAAGGTGAATTCCCATTGTGCCGACCAACGGTCGGCACCTCCCCAAGCCGTCAGGGTTGGCACCCACCAGAGCGATCAGCCCAGCAGGGTTTCCAGCACGGCCATGCGCACGGCGACGCCGTTGGCGACCTGGCGCAGCACCCACGACTGCGGGCCGTCGGCCACCTCGTCGGTGACTTCCACGCCGCGGTTGATCGGGCCCGGGTGCAGCACCGCGGCATCCTTGCCCGCGCGCGCCAGGCGTTCGTTGGTCAGGCCGTACTGGGCGTGGTACTGCTCCAGCGAAGGCACCAGGCCTTCTTCCATGCGCTCGCGCTGCAGGCGCAGCATCATCAGCGCGTCGGCGCCTTCCAGCATCGCGTCGAAATCATCGCCGACCACGCAGCCCTTCAGGGTCTCGTCGTCCGGCAGCAGCGACTGCGGGCCGCACACGCGGATCTCGCCCACGCCCAGCGTGCGCAGTGCATGCAGGTCGGTGCGGGCTACGCGCGAATGCTTCACGTCGCCGACGATCACCACCTTCAGCTTTGAGAAGTCCGGGCCCTTGGCCTGGCGCAGGGTCAGCATGTCCAGCAGGCCCTGGGTCGGGTGCGCGCTGCGCCCGTCACCGGCGTTGATCAGCGCGGTGCCCTCGCCCGCCGCTTCGGCCAGCGCGGCCACGGCGCCATCATCGGGGTGGCGCACCACGAAGCCGCGCACGCCCATCGCTTCCAGGTTGCGCAGCGTGTCGCAGGCGGTTTCGCCCTTGCGCGTGGACGAGGTCGAGGCATCGAAGTTGAGCACATCGGCGCCCAGGCGCTGCGCGGCCAGCTGGAACGAGCTGCGGGTGCGGGTGGACGGTTCGAAGAACAGCGTGCATACCGCAGAACCGGCCAGCACGTGGCGCTTGTTGCCGACGCGGCCGACCGCGGCGTCGCGGATCTGCCCCGCCCGGTCGAGCAGCTGCAGCAGGGTTTCGCGTGGCAGGCCCTCCAGGGTCAGCAGGTGGCGCAGGCGTCCGGAGGCATCGATTTGCTGTGCGGTCATGGCGGGAGTCATGCAGTCAGGGAATGGGGGTACCGTCGTCCGGCGACGACAGCCAGCGGTCGATGATCACCGCCGCGGCCACGGCATCGAGGGCGGCCGCATCGCGGCGGCGCTTGCGCCCTTCGGCGCGCTCGACAGCGAAGCGGCGGGCGGCCTCGACCGAGCTGGAACGCTCGTCGATCATCACCACCGGCAGCTTGAAGCGCTCCCGCAGCTGGCGGGCGAAGCCCTGCGCACGCTTGCGGTTGGGCTGGTCCTGGCCATCCAGGGTCAGCGGGTCGCCGACCACCAGGCCGTCGGGCTTCCATTCCTTGAGCAGGCGTTCGATCGCGGCCCAGTCCGGGCCGTTGCCGTGCACATCGACCACGGCCACCGCGCGCGCATGGGCGGCGAAGGCACTGCCGATGGCCACGCCGATCCGCCGCGAGCCGACATCGAAACCCAGAACGGTGCCGTCACGGCGGATGGCCGGAGCTGGAGAAACCGGTGCGGGCGCGGCCGGCTCAGACATGGCCGCTGTAGTCGGTCAGCCGGAACAGGTCCACGCCGATGCGCGAGGCCGCACCCTGCCAGCGCTGCTCCAGCGGCAGCTGGAACACCAGCTCGGCGTCGGCCGGCACGGTCAGCCAGCTGTTCTCGGACAGCTCGCTTTCCAGCTGCCCTGCCCCCCAACCGGCACAGCCCAGGGTAACCACGGCATTGGCCGGGCCTTCGCCGCGCGCCATCGCTTCAAGGATGTCGCGCGAGGTGGTCAGGTACAGGCCTTCGCCCACGGTCAGGCTGGAATCCCACGCCCGCCCGTCGTCGTGGATGACGAAGCCCCGTTCGGGATGCACCGGGCCGCCATTGAGCACCATGCGCGCCTGCAGGTCGCCATCGCCGGTGGTGATGTCCATCTGCGCGAGCACTTCCCCCAGCGTGTACTCGGACGGCTGGTTGACCAGCACGCCCATCGCACCGTTCTCGTCGTGCTGGCAGATCAGCGCGACGCTGCGGGCAAAGGTCGCGTCGAGCAGCGACGGCAGCGCGACGAGCAGGTGATCGGCGAGGGAAGTCGGCGTTACAGGCATGCCCCCATTCTACCTGCTGGGGGCGGGATGGTCGCGCGATGGACGCGCGCGTCGATCGGCTACGATGGCACTTTGCCATGGAAGGTCGTCGATGCAGCCCTCTTTGCCACTGACCCTGCCGGCACGCAGCGCCATCGTCCTGATCGCGCTGCTGCAGGGCCTGATGCTGTATGCCGCGCAGGAGCTGTCCGAAGCGTGGCCGTTCCGCGATATCGGCTGGCGCTACTGCTGGTACGCCTGGGTGCTGGCCATTCCCAGCGCGGTGGCGCTGAGCCTGGTCGAGCTGGGCCAGCGCCGCCTGTGGCTGCAGGCCATGCTCGGCTCAGCGGTGGTGCTGGCGCTGGCCGCCTGGGTCGGCTGGAACCTCAATGGCGAGATCGCGCTGGAATCGGGCCCGCTGCAGTTCCCGCTGACCCTGGGCATGGCCGTGGCGGTGTTCGTGGTACTGCCCTGGTGGCAGTTCCAGCTGCAGCACGGGCATTGGCGCGCCAGCTATCCGGAGCTGTTCGAGCGCGCCTGGCAGAACGGCCTGACCTTGGCGCTGGCGGCGCTGTTCACTGGCCTGACCTGGCTGCTGCTGTGGCTGTGGGCAGCACTGTTCCAGCTGCTGGACGTGACCTTCTTCCGCGACCTGTTCCGGCAGGACGCGTTCATCGCGCTGGCCACCGGCAGCCTGGCCGGATTCGGCGTGCTGATCGGGCGCACCCAGCACCGCGCGATCCAGATCACCCGCCAGGTGCTGTTCGCGATCTGTCGCGGGCTGCTGCCGCTGCTGTCGTTCATCGCCGTGCTGTTCGTGCTGAGCCTGCCGCTCACCGGGCTGGAGCCCCTGTGGAAGACCCGCTCGGCTGCCAGCCTGCTGCTGGTGCTGTCGCTGTTGCTGGTGACCTTCACCAATGCGGTCTACCAGCAGGGCGATGACACCGCCCCCTACCCCGTCGTGCTGCGCCGGCTGGTCGAGGCCAGCCTGCTGGCGTTACCGGTCTACGCGGCGTTGGCGCTGTATGCGCTGGGCCTGCGCGTGATGCAGTACGGCTGGACGGTGGACCGGTTCTGGGCGGTGCTGATCGCACTGGCCGTGGCCGGCTATGCCGTGGGCTATGCACTGGCGGTGCTGCGCCGGCAGGGCCGTTGGCTGCAGGCGCTGGAGCCGGTCAACCGCTGGATGTGCTGGGCGGTGTTGGCACTGGCGCTGCTGGGCAACTCGCCGCTGCTGGACCCGGTACGGCTGGCCCTGTCCAGCCAGCTGGCGCGCCTGCGCGCGGACCCGCCGGCGATCACCAGCACTGACGTCAACGTGCTGCGCTTCGATCTTGGGCGCCGTGGCGTGCAGGCGCTGCGCGAGCTGGAGCGTGATCCGGCGATCACCGCCGATGCCAACGCGCCACAGGTGATCGCTGCCGCACTGGCACGTACTTCACGCTGGGACGACGGACAACGCCTCGACAAGGGCCCGCAGGACGTCGCCGCCCTGCAGCGCGCGCTGAAGCTTGCCAAGGGATCGAGCTCGCCACCGGACGATTGGTGGCAGGCACTGGCCACGCGCTCGATCAATGGCGAATCCTGCGCCCAGAGCGAGCGCGACTGCCTGATCGTGCATCGGGACCTGGATGGCGATGGCAGCGGCGATGTGCTGCTGTGCGAGCTGTACACCCACCGTGGGCCGGACTGCGTGTTGTACGCACGTGGCAGGAATTCCCAGTGGCGCCGGGCCGGTTCGCTGTTCGGCACCGTCAGCGGCCAGGCCGAAGCGATCAACCAGGCCCTGCGTGATGGCGAACTCTCGCTCGAACCGCCGCGCTGGCCGATGCTGTCCATCGGTGGGCGCCCTGCGGTGGCCATCGATCCCGAACCCGAATCCAACGAGTCTTCCCCATGAGCGGCTACTGCCTCATCGCCCCGGGCCATCCGGTGCACGACTACTACCACGCCAACGAGTACGGCTTTCCGCAGCGTGACGAGCGCGAGCTGTTCGAGCGGCTGGTGCTGGAAATCAACCAGGCCGGGTTGAGCTGGGAAACGATCCTGAAGAAGCGCGAGGGTTTCCGCGCGGCCTATGACGGCTTCGATGTGGACCGCGTGGCGGCGTATGCCGAGCAGGACATCGAACGCCTGCTGTCGGACACGGGCATCATCCGCAACCGGCTGAAGGTGCTGGCGGCGATCCACAACGCGCAGGTGATCCAGCAGCTGCGGGCCAGCCATGGCAGCTTCGCGGGCTGGCTGGATGCACATCACCCGCGCAGCAAGGCCGACTGGGTGAAGCTGTTCAAGAAGACCTTCCGCTTCACCGGCGGCGAGATCACCGGTGAGTTCCTGATGAGCCTGGGCTACCTGCCCGGTGCGCACGCCGAAGACTGCCCGGTGCATGCGCGGCTGCTGAAGCTGTCGCCGCCGTGGTTGAACGCGGCCCGGTAGTGGCGGGCGCGGGGCGGGCACCGAGGGGGGGCCCCCGGTGGGGCCGGGCGCGGCGCGGGCCCACCGCGCCCGGGGCGGGGGCGGGGCGGGGGGGGGGGGGGGCCGGGGGGGGGGGGGGGGGGGGGCCCCCCCCCCCCCCCGCCACTACCGTCGAATCGTCACACGCCCATGTAGCGGCCGGGGCGGTGGTTGAACATCAGCACCAGGCTGAGCACCACCGCGCCGATGGCCGAGTACAGCACCTTCGACGGCGACAGCACGAAGAACGCGGCCACCATCAGGCAGGCGTCGTAGGACATCTGCACCTTGCCCGCGCTCCAGCCGCGGGTGCGCTGCAGGTACACCGCCAGGATGCCGATGCCACCGAGGCTGGCGCGGTGGCGGATGAAGAACAGGATGCCCAGGCCGGACAGCGCGCCACCGACGATCGCCGAATACAGCGGATTGATGTGCGAGAAGTCGATCCAGCGCGGCAGCAGGTCGGTCAGCACGCCACAGGCGGTGACCGCGGCGAAGGTCTTCAGGGTGAATTCCCAGCCCATGCGCCGCAACGCCACCCAGTAGAACGGCAGGTTGACCAGCACGAACACCAGGCCGAAGTTCCAGCCCATCGCGTAGTGCAGCAGGAAGGCCATGCCGGCCATGCCGCCGATCATCAGCCCGCCCTTGGCGAAGATGGCCAGGCCCAGCGAGGCCACCATCGTGGCCAGCACCATGCCCTGCACGTCCTCGGTAATCGAGTGACGCAGCGCTTTCTCGTCGGCGGTGGTGCCGGCACTGTCGGGCGGCGGGGTCAGCGGACCGGCGGTGACCAGGTGGCCGTCAGCGTCGTCGCACGGCGCGGGGCCATGGGAGGGAAGGGACATGCGGGTGGGGGAACAGCAGGTGGGGAGCGATATTAGACACGATCTGCATGACAGTTGCAGATGAAATCGTTCAGTCAGGCCCGCCCATTCAGGTTATCCCGGGTCCACGACGGGCAGCACGGCCAGCATGTCCTCACCGTCTTCGTCCATGCCGGTCTCGACGAATCCGAAGCTGCTGTAGAAGGCGCCGGCGACCGGATTGCGCGGGTTGTAGCAGATCTCGATCTCAACCAGGCCGGGCGTTGCCCGGATCTGCACCAGCGCCAGTTCCAGCGCGCGGCGCCCGATGCCACGCCCCTGCCAGCGCTGATCGACCATGAAGCGCCAGATCGACGTCCGCTGCGGCGTTTCCGGCACCCACATGAAGAACCCGACCAGCTCGCCATCGGCCAGGATGGCGCGGGTCTGGTAGCCGGGATTGAATGCGGCCTGCACCAGCGACCAGGTATTGCCAGCCACGAAGTCCTGCTGCGCCTGGCTGACCTCGAGGTCGCACACGGCTTCGTAGTTGTCGACGGTGATCGCGTCCAGCGTGACCTGCATGGGGGCGTCCTGCCTCGGGATGGACGCCCAGTCTGCCCGACCCTGATGCCGTGTGGCGAGGCCCCACACGGCCGTTCAGCCCAGCGTTGCCTGCCTCATCCCTTCCCGGCCAGATGGTGCGCCACCAGCGCGTTGGCATGGCCATGACCCAACCCATGTTCGCTTTTCAGGAAGCTGACCAGCTCCATGTGTTTCAGGCCCTTCCTGCCCGCCAGCAGCCCGAGCCAGTGCGCCACCGGCTGGCCGTAGGTTTTCTCGATGGAGGGGAAGTACGAAGCCGGGCCCTTGGGCTTTTCAGTGCTCATGCGGAAGCTCCTTGCGTTGGATGTACCGTTACAACGAACCGGCGAGCTGTAAATCGACAGATCCGTTCAATCCGGGAGCCGTATCATCCCTGCATGCCCCGTGAAAACCTCAACGACCTGCAGGCCTTCGTCCACGTCGCCCGCGAGGGCAGCTTCACCCGGGCCGCCGCCCAGCTGGGTGTCTCCCAGTCCGCGCTCAGCCATGCCATGCGCGGGCTGGAACAGCGCTTGGGCGTGCGCCTGCTGACCCGCACCACCCGCAGCGTGTCTACCACCGAAGCTGGCGCCCGCCTGCTCGAGACCCTCGCTCCGCGCCTGGCCGAGATCGAGGACGAACTGGCCGCGCTGGCCGAATACCGTGAACGCCCGGCCGGCACCATCCGCATCAATGCCACCGGCCACGCCGCCGAGTACATCGCGTGGCCACGGCTGGCGCCGCTGCTGCAGCAGTATCCGGATTTGAAGGTGGAACTGGCTGCCGACTACGGGCTGGCCGACATCGTCGCCGAGCGCTACGACATCGGCATCCGCCTCGGCGAGCGACTGGCGCGCGACATGGTTGCGGTACCGATCAGCCCGCCGCTGCGCATGCGCGTGGTCGGCGCGCCCAGCTACTTCCGCCAGCACGTGGTGCCGCAGCACCCGGATGACCTGGCCCAGCACAACTGCGTGACCCTGCGCCTGCCCACGCATGGCGGGCTGATGCCGTGGGATTTCGGCCAGGACGGCAACGAACTGAGCGTGCGCGTGAGCGGCCAGTGGACCTTCAACACCATGGGCATGACCCGCGCCGCCGCGCTGGCTGGCAGCGGGCTGGCCTGGCTGCCGGAAGACCAGGTGCAGCCGATGCTGGACGACGGTCGCCTGCAGTCGGTGCTGGACGACTGGTGCCCGCACTTCGATGGCTACTACGCGTATTACCCGTCGCGCCGCCACGTGACGGTGGCGATGCGCACGGTGCTTGATGCGCTGCGCGGGCCGATGGGGTGAGGCTTAAGGAGTGCGGACCAACGGTCCGCACCCACCACCAACGGTCCGCACCCACCACCATCGATCCGCCCCCACCATGATGGGTGTCCGTACCCGGCTGGTGATCAGCCCTTGGCCTGGGCCGCGCGCTGCGCGTTGTAGCGCTCGCCGACGATCGACACTTCATCCAGCGCCTGCGCGATGCGTTGCAGTTCCTCCGGCGCAAGTTGCAGGTCGACCGCGCCCAGGTTTTCTTCTAGGCGATGGACCTTGGTGGTGCCCGGGATCGGCACGATCCACGGCGCCTGCGCCAGCAGCCAGGCCAGCGCCACCTGTGCCGGGGTCGCGCCACGCGCCGCAGCAATCGTGCCGATGCGATCCACCAGCGCCTGGTTGGCACGACGCGCCTCCACTTCGAAGCGCGGCACGGTGTTGCGGAAGTCGTTGGCATCGAAGGTGGTGTCGGCGTTGATCGCGCCGGTCAGGAAGCCACGGCCCAGTGGGCTGAACGGCACGAAGCCGATGCCCAGCTCCTGCAGGGTCGGCAGCAGCTCGTGCTCCGGTTCGCGCCACCACAGCGAGTACTCGCTCTGCACGGCGGCGACCGGCTGCACCGCATGCGCACGACGCACGGTGGCGGCGCTGGCCTCGGACAGGCCAAAGTGGCCGACCTTGCCTTCGGCGACCAGGTCGCGCACGGTACCGGCCACATCTTCGATCGGCACGTTCGGGTCGACGCGGTGCTGGTAGAACAGGTCGATATGGTCGGTGCGCAGGCGCCGGAGGCTGGCTTCGGCCACCGCACGGATGGTCTCCGGGCGGCTGTCCAGGCCGGTATCGACGCGCGCGTCCTTGAAGCCGAACTTGGTGGCGATCACCAGCCTGTCGCGGTATGGCGCCAGCGCCTCGCCGAGCAGATCTTCGTTGGTGTAGGGGCCGTACACTTCGGCGGTGTCGAAGAAGGTCACGCCGCGCTCGACGGCGGCGTGCAGCAGGGCGATGCCCTGGCTGCGCTCCACCGGTTGGCCGTAGCCATGGCTCAGGCCCATGCAGCCCAGGCCGAGGGCGGAAACCTTCAGGCCGCTGCGGCCAAGTTCACGTGTCTGCATCGTCGTGCTCCAGAGGGGGAGCGCTGACGATACGCCTGTCGTGGCGCTGGATTGAGCCAGCCCGGCCGCAGTCGGTCATGACCGGAATTCATCAATCGCCTGTGGTGCCCGTCACTCCACGCCCTGCAGGGTGTCAGTGCAACCCGCCAGTTCCACCATCATCCTGCCGGTGTTGCGGAACGCCGGATCCCGCGGCACCCATCGTGCGAACCAACGCTGCTCGCCGTCCACCACGGACTCGAACATCCACGATGAGCCGTCAAGCCCAGCGCTCGAATCTTCGCCCTGCAACAGCGCAAACGCGGCGGCGATGGCGTTCCATTCCTGCGCACTCAGCGCGCGCGGTGGAGCGCACGTGCCACCCTTGATGACGGTGGCTGGGCTTCCGGGTAACGATCCGGAAATCTCGAAATCGCGCGCACTGCGCCCGACGATCCACGCGTGGCCCGCTGCATTGCGCTGCGCGCGAATGAGCACGCCCGGGAAGAATGCAGGATCCCAGACGAAGCGATATGCCTGTGCCGGTACGCTGCCACAGCGGAACGACGGCTCCGGCAAGCCATCGAGATCCCGTAACTGGGCATCATAGATCGTCCTCGCTGACCCGGTGAAATCGATGAACGGTGGCAGGTCGCCGCCGTGCTTCGTCGCAGGCGGTGGCAGCAGATACCAGGCATGCGCCTGTGGATCGTCGCAGCCCTCGGCCGCGGCTGCCGGTTCGGGGGTACGGGCACAACCGGCCTGCAGCAGCACGGCGATGGCCAGTATCACGCTCGTAGTCACACGCATGCAGGCCTCCCTGGCAGGTTCACGCGGGCGTGCATCCGGCGCCGCGGTCATCCCGGAGCAGCGGGCGCCCGCAGGCGCCCGTCCGGTCAACGGATCTCCGAGATCTCCACGCCATCCAACCCCTGCGACAAGGTGCGCGCGTCGCCGCCCTGGCTGAGCTTGATGCGCAGGCGTACTTCGTTCTGCGAATCGGCGTAGCGCAGCGCGTCCTCGTAGCTGATCTCGCCGGCCTGGTACAGCTCGAACAGGCTCTGGTCGAAGGTCTTCATGCCCAGCTGGACCGAGTCCTTCATCACTTCCTTCAGCTTGTGGATCTCGCCGTCGCGGATGTAGTCCTGCACCAGCGGCGTGCCCAGCAGGATCTCCATCGCCACCTTGCGCGAGCGGCCATCGGGCGACGGCACCAGCTGCTGCGCGACCACGCCCTTGAGGTTCAGCGACAGGTCCATCAGCAGCTGGTTGCGGCGGTCTTCCGGGAAGAAGTTGACGATGCGGTCCATCGCCTGGTTGGCGTTGTTCGCATGCAGGGTGCACAGCACCAGGTGGCCGGTTTCGGCGAACGCGATGGCGTGGTCCATGCCTTCGCGGGTACGCACTTCGCCGATCATGATCACGTCCGGCGCCTGGCGCAGGGTGTTCTTCAGCGCGGCTTCCCAGCTGTCGGTATCGATGCCGACCTCGCGCTGGGTGATGATGCAGCCCTCGTGCTTGTGCACGAATTCGATCGGGTCCTCGATGGTGATGATGTGACCGGTCGAGTTCTGGTTGCGGTAGCCGATCATCGCCGCCAGCGAGGTCGATTTACCGGTACCGGTGGCGCCGACGAACAGGATGATGCCGCGCTTGGTCATCGCCAGCGTCTTGATGATCGGCGGCAGGCTCAGTTCTTCCACGGTCGGAATGCGCGTCTCGATGCGACGCAGCACCATGCCGACCTGGTTGCGCTGGTAGAAGCAGCTGACACGGAAGCGACCGACGCCGGACAGGCCGATGGCGAAGTTGCATTCGTGGGTCTTCTCGAATTCCTCGCGCTGCGCCGGGGTCATCACGTTGAGGACCAGGTCGCGGCTCTGCTGCGGCGTGAGCGGGGTCTGCGTGATCGGCGAGATCTTGCCGTTGACCTTCATCGCCGGCGGCATGCCGGCGGTGATGAACAGGTCCGAGGCGCGCTGGTGCGCCATCAGCTTGAGGAACGAAGTGAAATCGATGGTGGTCGCGGTGGTGTTCACGGCGGGCTCCCAATGGGGCATGTACCAGGAAACGGTCGGTGGAGGAAACGGCGCGGGTACGGCGGCGCACGGCGCACGCCGCCCCGTTGCGGCCCCGCCTTACTCGAACAGGCGCTTGTCCTTGGCGTACTCGCGGGCCTGGTTGCGGGTGATCAGGCTGCGCTTGACCAGGTCCTGCAGGTGCTGGTCCAGGGTCATCATGCCGTACTGCTGGCCGGTCTGGATGGCCGAGTACATCTGCGCCACCTTGTCCTCGCGGATCAGGTTGCGGATGGCCGGGGTGCCGACCATGATTTCCCACGCCGCGGTACGACCGCCGCCGACCTTCTTCAGCAGCGCCTGCGAGATCACCGCGCGCAGCGACTCGGACAACATCGAACGCACCATCGGCTTTTCGCCGGCCGGGAACACGTCGATGATGCGGTCGATGGTCTTGGCCGCCGAGCTGGTGTGCAGGGTGCCGAACACCAGGTGGCCCGTTTCCGCGGCGGTCAGCGCCAGGCGGATGGTTTCCAGGTCGCGCAACTCGCCGACCAGGATGATGTCCGGGTCCTCACGCAGTGCCGAGCGCAGTGCTTCATTGAAGCCATGCGTGTCGCGGTGCACCTCGCGCTGGTTGATCAGGCACTTCTGCGAGGTATGCACGAATTCGATCGGATCCTCGACGGTGAGGATGTGGCCGTATTCGTTCTTGTTGATGTAGTCGATCATCGCCGCCAGCGTGGTCGACTTGCCCGAACCGGTCGGGCCGGTCACCAGGATCAGGCCCTGCGGCTGCTGGATCACCTCGCGGAACAGCGGCGGGCAGGCCAGGTCCTCGAGGGTGAGCACCTCGGACGGAATGGTACGGAACACCGCACCGGCGCCGCGGTTCTGGTTGAACGCATTCACACGGAAGCGCGCCAGCGACGGAATCTCGAAGGAGAAGTCCACTTCGAGGAATTCCTCGTAATCGCGGCGCTGCTTGTCGGACATGATGTCGTACACCAGCGCGTGGACCTGCTTGTGGTCCAGGGCTGGAATGTTGATCCGGCGAACGTCGCCGTCCACGCGGATCATCGGCGGCAGGCCTGCGGACAGATGCAGGTCGGACGCTTTGTTCTTTACGGAAAACGCCAGCAGTTCGGCGATATCCATGAGCGGCTACTCCCCAATAACGGCTTCGACTGGAAGGATCTTTCCCCGGGCGGCAGTATAGCCTCCTGATTCAACGGAACGCGTTACGTGGCCACTCCCCTGCCCCAGATCCTGAGCAACCTGCATGCTGCCGCCGAGGCGGCCGGCCGGCCCGATCCGCGCCTGCTGGCCGTTTCCAAGACCCAACCGGCCGAGGCCGTGGCCGCGCTGGCCGCACAGGGCCAGCATGCCTTCGGCGAGAACTATGTGCAGGAAGCGCTGGCCAAGATGCAGGCGCTGCAGCACCTGGCGCTGGAGTGGCACCTGATCGGCCACCTGCAGTCGAACAAGGCCGACGCCGTGGCCACCCATTTCGACTGGGTGCAGAGCGTGGACCGGCCCAAGCTGGTGACGGCGCTGGCGCGCCATCGCCCGGCCGCGCGCGGCCCGCTGAACGTGCTGATCCAGGTCAACATCGACGATGAGTCCAGCAAGCACGGCTGTGCGCCGGAGGCCGTGGACGCATTGGCCGCCGCGATTGCCGCCGAGCCCCAGCTGCGCCTGCGAGGTCTGATGGCGATTCCCGCGCCATGGCCCGAGGCCGAGCGCCGTCGGGATGCGTTCGTGCGCATGCGCACCCTTTTCCAGTCGCTGGCCGCCCAGCACGCGCAGGTCGACACCCTGTCGATGGGCATGAGCAGCGACTACGCCGAAGCCATCGCCGAGGGCGCAACCTTGGTGCGCATCGGCACCGCCCTGTTCGGCGCGCGCCCGCGTCCGGCCTGATTTTCCAAGGAGACTTCCATGGCAGCTGATTCCATCACCTTCATCGGCGGCGGCAACATGGCGCGCAGCCTGATCGCCGGCCTGATCCGCCAGGGCGTGCCGGCCGCGCACATCCACGTGGCCGAACCGGTGGCCGCACTGCGCGGATCACTGGCCACCGATTTCGGCGTGCAGGTGCACGACAACGCCGCCGATGCCGCCGCACAGGGCAACACCTGGCTGCTGGCAGTAAAGCCGCAGGTACTGCGCGAGGTCTGCCAGTCGCTGCAGGCACTGGCGCAGGCGAACCGGCCGTTGGTGGTATCCATTGCCGCTGGCATCACCAGCGCGCAGCTGGAACACTGGCTGGGTGGCAACCTGCCGGTGGTGCGTGCAATGCCCAACACGCCGGCCCTGCTCGGCGCCGGCGTGACCGGCCTGTTCGCCACGCCGTCGGTGGATGCGCAGCAGCACGTGCAGGCCGAACAGGTATTGGCCAGTGCCGGCCGTACCGTGTGGATCGAGCGCGAGGCGCTGATGGATTCGGTCACTGCCGTGTCCGGCAGTGGGCCGGCGTACGTTTTCCTGCTGGCCGAAGCGATGGAAGCGGCGGGCATTGCCCAGGGCCTGCCGGCCGACGCCGCGCGCACGCTGGTGGTGCAGACCCTGCTGGGTGCATCGCGCATGCTCGACGAGGCCGGTGAAAGCCCGGCCGAGCTTCGCCGGCGCGTGACCTCGCCCAACGGCACCACCCAGGCTGCAATCGAGAGCTTCCAGGCCGGCGGTTTCGAGGCGCTGGTGGATACCGCGCTGCGCGCCGCGCAGGTGCGCGGGCAGGAACTGTCTGCGGCGAATGATTGATCTCCTGGGGTCAGATCCCTTTGCCGAGGCAAAGGGATCTGACCCCATCCACCCGATGATCATTGCCCCAATCTGGCCATGACGAAATCGACGAAGCACTGCAGCCGCGGGCGCGGCCGTCGATCCGGCAGGTAGATCAGGTGCATCGGCCGCGGTTCGGGCAGGTAGTCGCGCAGCAACGGCTTCAACCGCCCGGCCGCGATCTCGCCAGCCAGCAGGGCTGTCGGCTGCAGCACCAGCCCTGCTCCGGCCACGGCAGCCTCACGCAGCGCAAGGCCGTCGTTGCAGGCCAGCCGCGCCTCCCAATCCACCTGTTCCCCGTTGGCCAGCTGCCAGCCATGGCCACCACGCCAGGCCAGATGGCTGAGGCAGTCGTGTCCCGCCAGATCCGCCGGCGTGCGCGGCATGCCGCGCCGACGCAGGTAGGAAGGCGCCGCGCACAGGCTCATCGCGTAGGGCGGCAACGGCCGCGCCACCACTTCCTGTGACGGCAGCGGCCCGACCCGGATCGCCACGTCGAAGCCATCCTCGATCAGGTCCACGCGACGGTTGCTCAGGTCCAGTTCGATGTCCAGCAACGGCTGCTCACGCAATAGCCCGGACAGTACCGGCGCCAGCACGCAGCTGCCCCAGGTGGTCGGCGCGCTGACCCGCAGCAGGCCACGTGGCTGCACCTGCAGGCCGGCGACATCGGCCTCGGCCTGCTGCACCTGCTCCAGCACCTGCCGACAGCCGGCCAGGTAGGCGCTGCCGGCCTCGGTCAGGCGCTGGCGGCGGGTGTTCCGGTGCAGCAACGCAGTCCCCAGGTGGGACTCCAGCTGCTGGATGTACTTGCCCACCATCACCGCCGAAACCTGCAGCTGTTCGGCGGCGCCGGCGAAGCTGCCACGCTCGGCCACGGCAACGAAGGCCCGCATGCATCGAAGGGTATCCATTACTAATCCAGAGTTAGGAATCTGCGAAGCTTACGCGGCTTACCTAACCCAGCTGTGAGGACGCAGACTGTGCGCATCCCCCTCTCGCAAGGAACGGCCATGAAGATCCTCCTCGTCGGTGCCAGCGGCACCCTCGGCCAGGCAGTCGCCCGCCAGCTCGGCCAGCAGCATCAGATCCTCGCCGCCGGCCGCCGCAGCGGCGAGCTGCGCGTGGACCTGACCGATGACGCCAGTGTCGCCGAGCTGTTCGCGCGTACCGGCCCGGTCGATGCCGTGGTCTCCACCGCCGGCAAGCTGCACTTTGGCCCGCTGCAGGAGATGACGCCCGAGCAGTTCAACCTCGGACTACAGGACAAACTGCTGGGCCAGGTGCGGCTGGCACTGGCTGCGCAACACCATCTCAGCGCCGGCGGTTCGATCACCCTGACCAGCGGCATCGTCAGCGCACAGCCCATCCGCGATGGCGCCAGCGCCACCTCGGTGAATGCCGCGCTGGAAGGCTTCGTGCGTGCAGCCGCCTTGGAACTGCTGCCACGCGGCCTGCGCATCAACGTGGTCAGCCCCAACGTGCTGATCGAATCGATGGCCGCCTACGCGCCCTACTTCCCCGGCTTTGAAGCGGTGAGCGCACAGCGCGCGGCACTGGCCTTCCAGCGTGCGGTGGAAGGCATCCAGAGCGGCGAGACGATCACGGTCTGGTAAGAAAAAGGGGACGGAGGGGATTAAGTCGTTTGTGCACTTGCGACTTAATCCCCTCCGTCCCCTTTTTCACTCCCAGCGCATCGGGCCGTCGCCGCGTTCGCCGAGGACGTCGCCCGGGTTGGCCAGGCGGCAGCGCTGCAGCGAAAGGCAGCCACAGCCAATGCAGCCGGTCAGTTCATCGCGCAGCAGCTGCAGCATGTGGATGCGCTCCTCCAGCTCGGTGCGCCAGCGCGCGGAAAGCTTGGCCCAGTCGGCCTTGGTTGGCGCACGGCCTTCGGGCAGGCTCTCGAAGGCACGGCCGACCGCTTCCAGCGGCATGCCGACCCGCTGTGCCACACGAATCACCGCCAGCCGGCGCAGCACATCGCGACTGTAACGGCGCTGGTTGCCCGAGGTGCGCAGGCTGCTGATCAGCCCCTTGCGCTCGTAGAAATGCAGCGCGGAAACCGCCACGCCACTGCGCTCGGCGACTTCGCCCACGCTCAGCTCCTGGGACACCATTGCTTGACCTCAACCGTTGTTGAGGTGTCATGCTGCTATCTTCGCCGCTTGTTGACAAGCGCGGCCCGCACCTGACCCGTATGACCCCGAGCGTACCTCCCGCCGACACCATCGCGCCGGCCGATACTTCGATCCTGTCCCCGCGCTACCGCACCACCACCGCCGGCATGGTGGCGCTGGTCGCGCTGCACGCCTTCGAGGCACTGGCGGTGGCTGCCGCCATGCCCACCGTGGCCGAGGCGCTGGACGGCCTGCGCCTGTATGCACTGGCGTTCGGCGGCACCCTGGCCACCAGCGTGATCGGCATGACCCTGGCCGGTCGCTGGGCCGACCGCCAGGGCCCGGCACGGCCACTGTGGTATGGCCTGGCCTGCTTCGTGCTGGGCCTGTTGCTGGCGGGCTTCGCAATGCGCATGGGCACGCTGGTAGCGGGGCGACTGCTGCAAGGCCTGGGTGCGGGCGCGATTTCGGTCTCGCTGTACGTGATGGTTGGCCGCAGCTATCCCGAGCACCTGCGACCGAAGGTGTTCGCGGCGTTCTCTGCTGGCTGGGTGGTGCCCTCGATGGTCGGCCCGGCACTGAGCGGCCTGATCGTGCAGCACCTCGGTTGGCGCTGGGTGTTCCTGGCGGTGCCGCTGCTGGCCGTCCCGGCCGCACTGCTGCTGCGCCCGGCGCTGGCGCGCATGCAGTCCCCCGTCGCGGCCGGCAACGATGGCGAGCGCAGCAACGTGGTGCGCTGGGCCAGTGGTGCCTCGCTGGCCGCGCTGCTGCTCTACGTCGGCGGCCAGCAACCGGGCATGGCCGCCCTGCCCTGCATCGGTGTGGCGATGCTGGCGCTGCTGTTCTGCGTGCACCGGCTGCTGCCGGCCGGAACACTGGTCCTGCGCCGCGGCCTGCCCAGCGTGATCGCGCTGCGCGGCATCGCTGCAGCGGCCTTCTTCGCCTGCGAGGCCTATCTGCCGCTGTTGCTGCAGCGCGAACGTGGACTCTCGCCCAGCTGGGCCGGCGCGGTGCTCAGCCTCGGTGCGCTGGGCTGGTTCGCGGGCTCCTGGCTGCAGGGCCACCAGCAGCGCGGCTGGTCACGGCAGCAGCTGTTGCGCGTTGGCACGGCGATGATGACGGTCGGCATCGCCGCAACGCTGGCAGTGCTGTTCAAACAGATGCCATTGCCGGTCGCGCTGGTTGGCTGGACCGTGACCGGTTTCGGCATGGGCATGATCTACGCCAGCCTGTCGGTGCTGACCCTGTCGCTGTCAGCGCCGCATGAGCAGGGCGCCAATACCTCTGCCCTGCAGCTGAGCGAGGCGTTGTCGGTGGCCACCGCGCTGGCGGTTTCCGGCGCGCTGTTCGCCATGTTCGTGGAAAGCGCGCCGCACACGGGCTACCTGCTGTGCCTGGCGATCACCTGCGGGCTGGCCGTGCTGGCTACGGTGATCGCACGGCGGGTGTAGGGGCCCAGCATTGCGCTTCCGCCGGGCACGGCCCGGCGAGCGTAGCGGTCAGGGATTCGCAGCGGCACCCATGTCATCGATGTCCCGGTGCAGGATGCGCCGCACTTCCAGCACCGCCTGCGGGGTTTCCTGCACGCTGTGGCCGGAAATGATCACCTTCTCCGACAGCGCGCCCTGCAGGTGCGCGCTCCAGTACGGCACCAGCCCATCATCGGACTTCTCCACTGGCAGCTCCGGCTTGCGCTGGGCGATGATCGAGTGGTACTTCAGGCCTGCTTCGATCGGCAGCTGCGCGGTGGCCTTCACGAACGGATCGCTGGCCTTGAGGTTGTCGATGCTGTTGGGGATCTTCGGCTTGGCGGTACCGTCGACCTGCTGCTCGGCCTGCGCCAGCGCCATGAACACATCCTCGAACTTGCCAAGGATGGTCAGTGGCAGCCGCACCAGGCGACCGATCAGGCGACCGACCTTGTTACCGGCGATATCGGTGCCCTGGTGCGGCGCGGCGATGAAAATCGCGCGCTCCACATTGGGCTGTGCCTTGAAGTGCAGCAGCGGCCCCAGCTTGGTCTGCACGCGCTTCAGGCGCTCGCCCTTCAGATCGTAATTGGCCAGCAGGTCGTTCCACAGTACATCACCGGAGTTGCTCACCAGCAGCCGGGCCAGCACACCGCCCATGCTGTGGCCGATGTAGACCATGTCCTTCGACGCACGCGTGCTGCCGTTGGGGTCGAAATGCTTGAGCGTATCGTTGAACGCGTTGGCGATCTCGTAGCGGTTCAACGCGATCGGGGCATTGGTGGGGTAGTAGACCTGCCACACCTGGAACTGCTGGCGCAGCTCGGGATCGCCCATGATCTCGTTGGCCAGGTTCACCCACGCTTCCGGGCTGCTGGCCAGGCCATGCAGCATGAAGATGATGCGGCGGTTCGGGTCCCACGGCTGCATCAGGTAGATGTGGGGTTCGCCGATGCCTTCGCTCATGCCGAACAGCGTGCGCAGTGACTGCCGGGCGAAGCCACTCTGCGCCAGCCACAGGCCGTAAGCCGCGGTGAAGTTGCCGGCCAGCGGCACCTGTTCGCCATGCAGGGTGATGCGCTCGGTGGCTTCCGGCGAATAGGCATCGAGCTCGACCCGGCGCGTGCGCATCACGTCTTCGAGGCTGCTGCCCTCGAACCGCAACAGCGCTGTGACGTTGATCGAGGACATCTCACTGAACTCGGGCACCGAATCATCATGGCGATGGCGGCGGCCACGGCGCTCGTCGCGCTCGTCGCCCTCGTCGCCCTCGTCGTCCTGCGTGGTTTCGGCCTTCGGGCCATCCGGTGCGATCACCGGCGCCACCAGCTTGGGCGGATCCATCACCATCACCAGCTCGGCACCGAAGCCATCGCGGCGATAGGTACTGCGCAGGCCGACGAAGCTGACCGTGCCGGCCGGCACCAGCTGCGCAGGAATGCTCTTCAGGTTCAACTGCTGGTAGTTGGAGGCCAGCGACCAGCTGCCGACCGTGAGCGGTTTCGTATAGTCCTCGCCGGCCAGCGCAGCGGCGCGTGCGCGCACGAACAGCACCACTGCCGCCTTCTCGGCCGCGTAGTTGTAGTAGTCGCGCACCTGCGTCTGCCGGTCTTCGAAGGCGCGGTCGGACGGCGAACGCCCGCTGTAGAACAGGTAGGCATAGGCATAGCGCGCGGCTTCCAGCCAGGCGTCCAGCGCTGCATCGCTCATCGGCGGATCGCCGGCGGCGGTCTTCTTCGGCGTCAGCGCCAATGCAGCCTTCACCCACAGCTCGGACAGCGCCGACAGCCGCTGCTCGACATTGAGGTCATCAGTCATCAGCAGCGTGCTGCGGCAGACCAGGAAGTCCTTCTCGCACTGCGATTCGTCCAGGCCCGCCGCGCTGAGCGTTTCACGCGCGGCCGGGCTGAGCTTGCCAGTGTTGAGCACGTCGGCACGCTTGTTGACCAGCGAATCGCTGGACGTGACCTGCTTGACGGTCACCATCGCGCAGCCGCTGCTGCCCAGCAGCAGGAAGGCGGCGAACAACACCGGCAGCGCGCGCTGCCAGCGGATCAGGAAGAGTCGAGTCATTACTGCGGGTCCTGCTCGGTACCAGGCACGCCCTGGCGGATCACGGTGGAAAAGTGGTCGCCGCTACCCTGGTCCAGCGCACGCTGGGTGATGCGGCCCTTGTCATGCAGCTCGGCGTACGGCACACCCGGAGCGAGCGCACCGACCTCCTGCGCGTACTCGGCCAGGTAGCCGGACAGCAGCAGGCGGTAGTCCAGCGGCAGGCGCGGCGCAATGTGCCGGGCCAGGTCGAAGACGATGGTGGTGCAGTTGCTGGTGAGCGTGTTGTAGAAGCCCGGCTTCGCATCCAGCTCACGCGCCTGCGCGATGTAGGCGGTGAACAGTTCCTTCAGCTGCGCGCGGTCCATGCCATGCAGGCGGTACAGGTACACATCCTCGCCGCGCGCGTTGGTACGGGTGCGGATGATGTCAGTCTCTTCCGAGGCCACCAGGGTCATCTCGAACTTGCGGAAGAAGCCACCCAGCGCCGAGAACGATTCGCCACGCTCCTTGCGGATCTCCAGCGAGAACACCACGTGGCGGCCATCCTCGAAACCGAATGAGATGAGGGTGTGGGCAATCGCCGGCCCCATCCAGTACGACAGCACCAGGTCGGCCGAGCGCAGCTGGTCCAGATCGTACTCGCGGCGTACCCAGCGCGCGTCGTAGTCGGTTTCGCTGCGCCAGCTGAAGTCGCGCACGTTGTCCAGCACCACATGGCGGCCATCGAAGGACACCACATGCAGGCGCTGGGCCACGTCATCGGCCCATACGCGGTCCTGGCGAGGGGTCAGCAGCAGCCACCACAGGCCGGCCAGTGCCAGCGATGCACCGAACGCCAGGCCCAGGCGGCGCGAGGCGCGGCCCCGCGCGACCCGCCATGACGCCCACAGCGCAACCAGCAGCCACAGCCCGGCGACGCCGTTGGCCAGCCAACCCGGCCCCGGCATCTGATAGGCCAACAGCCCGGTCACCCACAGCGCTGCCAGCGCCATGGCACTTCCTGTCATCCAACGTCCTGCGGCTTTCACTGGCATCCTGTTGCGGTCCCGAAGCCGCATAGTTAGCCACAAGCCGGTTCACGGTGGCATCTACGGCCCGTTCAGGCACGCCGGCGCACCGTCGGCGGCGGCCCATGCGGCCGGATTCACCTCACAGGAGCAACGATGGGCATTACTTCCGTGGCCGGCGTTCCGGTCCAACCCCAGCACCGCGCCACCTGTCATTGCGGCACGGTCGAACTGCTGCTGGACCTGCCGGACGGCATCGTCGACCCGCGCCGCTGCGACTGCTCGATGTGCCGCCGCCGGGGGGCCATTGCCGCCAGCGTCAGCCGCGCGGGCCTGCAGGTGGTGCGCGGACAGAACCACCTGCAGCTGTACCAGTTCAACACCCATGTGGCCGAGCACTACTTCTGCGGCGTGTGCGGCATCTACACCCATCACCGGCGCCGCTCCAACCCGGAACAGTACGGTTACAACGTGGCCTGCCTGGAGGGTATCGACCCGTTCGCGCTGGGTGTGATCCCGGTCAACGACGGGGTCAACCACCCCGCCGACCGCACTGGCTAGTGGCGCGTGCGCCGTAGCGGCGTGGCGACCTTCTGCCAGGGCGCCATGCCGCTGCGCCCTGCCCGCGCCGGACGCTTCAGCCAGGGACGGCGTGGCGGCCCCTGCGGTGCGTCCGCAACCGGGGGAGGAAGCGGTCTACGGCTGGGCCAGAGATGGTCAAGCAGCCACATGGCGGGTCTCCGTGGGGGACGGGGACGACCTACGTTAGCGACGCCTGGGCAAAGAACGGGTGAGGGTGCCGCGGCAGCCAGATGACAGCCGCGCCCCCACTCAGTCCTGCGGCCGCGACCGGCCCAGGCGGCGTACCAGCACGAAGAACAGCGGCACCAGCACCACCGCCAGCACGGTGCCGGAGACCATGCCGCCGATCACGCTCATGCCGATTTCGCGGCGGCTGACCGCACCCGCACCGGTGGCCAGCGCCAATGGAATCACACCGGCCACGAAGGCCAGAGATGTCATCACGATCGGGCGCAGGCGCAGGCGCGCGCCCTGCAGCGCCGCCTCCACCGCCGAACTGCCAGCGCGATAGCGGGCTTCGGCGAACTCCACGATCAGGATCGCATTCTTGGCCGACAGGCCGATGGTGGTCAGCAGACCGACCTGGAAATAGATGTCATTGACGAACCCGGCCACGGTGGTCGCCAGCACGGTACCAATGACACCCAGGGGGATCACCAGCACCACTGCCACCGGCACCGTCCAGCTCTCATAGAGCGCTGCCAGGCACAGGAAGATGAAGGCAATGGAGGCGGTGTACAGCCACAATGTCTGGTTGCTGGCCAGTTGTTCCTGGTAGGACAGGCCGCTCCACTGCAGGTCGAACCCGGGTTGATCGGCAACCAGCGCCTGCATGCGCTGCATCGCCTCGCCCGAGCTGCGCCCTTCGGCGGCACTGCCCTGGATCTGCATCGCCGGCAGGCCGTTGAAGCGCTGCTGCAGCTGCGGGCCGCGCGCCCAGTGGCTGCTGGCGAAACTGGCGAACGACGCCATCTGGCCGTTGCCACCGCGCACATACCACTGGCCGATGTCGTCGGGCACACTGCGGTAGGGCTGATCACCCTGCATGTAGACCCGCTTGACCCGGCCACGGTCGAGGAAGTCGTTGATGTAGCTGCCGCCCCAGGCCGCCGACAGCGTGGAATTGATGTCGGCCTGCGCAAGGCCCAGCGCGCTGGCCTGCGCATGGTCGATGTCCAGCCGCAGCTCGGCCTTGTCGCCCAGGCCGTTCAGGCGCACCGAGGTGAGCCCGTCGTCTTCGCCGGCCGCACGCACCACCTGCTCCTGCGCCGCCTGCAACGCCACGCGCCCGGCCGCGCTGGTGTCCTGCAACCACAGTTCAAAGCCACTGGACTGGCCCAGTCCACGCACCGCCGGCGGTGCCAGTACGTTGACCCTGGCATCGGGCAGGCTGCGGAAGTAGGCATTGGCCCGCGTGATGATCGCCGCAGCGGTGTTGTCACCCGTGCGCTCATTCCAGGGTTTCAGTGCGAGAAAGCCCTGCCCGGCGTTCTGGCCGGTGCCGGCATTGTTGCGGCCGACCACCACGAACACCACATCCAGGTTCTGCTTCTCGTGCTCCATGAAGTAGCGGCTGATCTGCTCGCCCAGCGCTTCGGTGCGCGCCATCGGCGTGCCTTCCGGCGTAGAAAACTGGAAGGTCACCTGGCCCTGGTCCTCCACCGGCAGGAAGCCGGTGGGCATGCGCGCGTACAGCGCGACCATGGCGACCACCAGCAGCAGGTACAACGCCATCCAGCGCCGCGGCCGGGTAACGACGCCACCGAGCTTTCCCTGGTAGGCCAACTGGCTGCGCTCGACGCCCCGGTTGAACGCCCGGAAGAAGCGGCCCTGCGGTTTCTGCGCCGAAGACGGCTTGAGCAGGGTCGCGCACAGCGCCGGGGTCAGCGTCAGCGCCACCAGCGCCGACAATGCCATGGCAGATGCAATCGTGATCGAGAACTGCCGGTAGATGATGCCGGTGGAACCACCGAACAAGGCCATCGGCAGGAACACCGCGCCCAGCACCACGGTGATGCCGATCAGCGCGCCGGTGATCTCGCCCATCGATTTTTCGGTGGCCTCGCGAGGCGACAGATGCTCGTCGTGGATGATGCGCTCCACGTTCTCCACCACCACGATCGCATCATCGACCAGCAGGCCGATCGCCAGCACCATCGCGAACAGGGTCAGCGTATTGATGGTGAATCCGGCGACCGCCAGCACGCCGAAGGTGCCCAGCAGCACCACCGGCACCGTGATTGCCGGGATCAACGTGGCACGCAGGTTCTGCAGGAACAGGAACATCACCACGACCACCAGCACGATGGCTTCGACCAAGGTATGGATGACCCCCTCGATCGAGACCCGCACGAACGGTGTGCTGTCGCGCGGATAAGCCACCTGCAGCCCCGGCGGGAAGGTCGGCCGCAGCCGTTCGATCTCCGCGCGCACCGCGTCGGCAGTGGCCAATGCGTTGGCACCGGAGGCCAGGGTGACCGAGAAACCGGCCGCCGGATAGCCATTGAGATAACTGCTGGTCTGGTAGTTCTCCGCGCCGATCTCGACCCGTGCGACGTCGCCCAGCAACACCGCCGCGCCATTGGGCAGGGTGCGCAGGATGATCGCGCGGAACTGTTCGGGGGTCTGCAGGCGCGACTGCGCGGTGACCGTGGCGTTGAGGCTCTGCGCCGGGCTGGATGGCATTGCGCCCAGCTCGCCGGCTGTCACCTGGGTGTTCTGTGCCTGGATCGCGGCGCGCACGTCCGACGGCATCAGGTCGTAGGCGCGCAGCTTGTGCGGGTCCAGCCAGACGCGCATCGCATAGGCAGAGCCGAACACGTTGATCTCGCCCACGCCGGGAATACGGCTGATCGGGTCCTGTACGTTGCTGACCAGGAAGTCGGAGACGTCCACGCGTTCCATGCGCCGGCTGGTGTCGTACAGCGAGACCACCATCAGCGAATCGCCCTGGGATTTGGCGACCGTCACGCCCTGCTGCTGCACTTCCTGCGGCAGCCGGTTGATGGCCTGGTTGACGCTGTTCTGCACCTGCACCTGGGCGATATCCGGATTGGCGCTCTGGTCGAAAGTGACTGTGATGCGCGCCTGCCCCGATGACGAGCTGGTGGATGAGAAATACAGCAGATGGTCGATGCCCTTGATCTGCTGCTCGATTACCTGGGTGACGCTGTCCTCCACCGTCTGCGCCGAGGCACCGGTGTAGTTCGCGGTGATGTTGACCTGCGGCGGCGCGATGTCCGGATACTGCTCCACCGGCAGCTGGGTCACTGCAATGGTGCCGAAGGCCATGATGCAGATCGCCAGGACCCAGGCGAATACCGGGCGATGGATGAAAAAGCGCGGCAGCATCTGCTCAGTCCTTCCCGGCCGGCGCCGGCGCAGGCTTCACCCGCACCGCCATGCCATCGGCCAGGCCCTGCGCGCCGGCCACCACCACCCGCTCACCGGCGGAAAGGCCATCGAGCACCAGCCACTGATCGCCCACCGCACGCGCGGTGCGGAACAGGCGCAGCCGGGCCTTCCCTTCCTTGTCCACCAGCCACGCCTGCGCCTCGCCCTTGGGGCTGCGATCGACCGCAGCCTGTGGCACCAGCAGCGCCTGCTGGCGGGTACCCTGCCCCACCAGCGCGCGCACGTACATGCCCGGCAGCAGCTGCCCGTCCGGATTGGGGAAACGCGCGCGCAGGGTGATGCTGCCGGTTTCCTGCTGAACGTCCACGTCGGCGAATTCCAGCGTGCCCGGCAACGGGTAGTCGGTGCCATCGGACAGGCGCAGCCGCACCGGCGCTGTATCGGCCTGCACGCCACCGTCGGCGATGGCGCGGCGCAGTGCCAGGTACTCATTGCTGGACTGGGTGATGTCCACGTTCATCGGGTCCATCTGCTGCACCCGTGCCAGTGGATCGGCCTGGCCGGAGGTGACCAGCGCCCCGGGCGTGAACAGCGCGCGGCCGATGCGCCCGGCGATCGGCGAGGTCACCGTGGCAAACCCCAGCCGTGTGCTGGCCGTGTCACGTGCCGCCTGTGCGGCCTGCGCGGCGGCGGCGGCCTGCTGGTCGCTGGCCACCGCATCATCCACGTCCTGGCGCGCGGCCAACTGGTCCTTGCCCAGCGCCTGCATGCGCTGCGCCCGCAGGCGCGCGGTCACCGCAGCGGCCTCGGCCGTCTTCAGGTTGGCCTGTGCCTCGTTCAGCGCTGCCTGGTACAGCGCGGGCTCGATCTGGAACAACGGCTGCCCGGCCTTCACCCACTGGCCCTGCTCGAACAACCGCTTCACCAGCACGCCATCCACCTGCGGGCGCACATCCGATTCCTGCGAGGCGACGCTGCGCCCAGGCAATTCCTGCTGCAGTGCCAGCGGCTGGCTGCGCAGGGTCAGCACCGTCACCTCAGGCGTCGTGGCGGCAGGCTTGGGCGTGTCCTTGCCGCAGGCGCTGAGCAGGCCGGCCAGGGCAAGCGCCAGCAGCGGCAGGCCCGCGGTACGCGGCCGCCGCCAGGCGCGGCAAGCACGGGAGGAATTCGGAAGGATCATCGGCTGCAGGTTCCACGCGTGGGGGAGCGTTCGGCGCCGAATATAGAAGACGCGGCGGCACGATCCTGCTAAATGGCGCATGAAACATTTTTCATTTGCAGTCGCTGCCCGCGATTGCGACGATGCCCCTGTCCCACTCTGCACACTGGCCCATGCCGCGCGTACTCACCATCGAGGACGATCTTGTCACCGCAGAGGAAATCGCCACCGAACTGCGCAGCCACGGTTTCGACGTGGACGTTGCCAGCGACGGCAGCAACGGCCTGGCGATGGCACGTACAGGCGACTACGCGGTGATCACCCTGGACCGCATGCTGCCCGGCATCGACGGGCTGGCCCTGGTCACCCGGTTGCGCCGTGAAGGCATCACCACGCCGGTGTTGATGATCAGTGCACTGTCTGACGTGGATGAGCGCGTGCGCGGCCTGCGTGCGGGAGGGGATGACTACCTGACCAAGCCGTTCGCCTCCGACGAGATGGCTGCACGCGTGGAAGTGCTGGTCCGGCGCCAGGGCCAGGCCGCTGCCATCGACAACGTACTGCGCGCCGGCGACCTGGAACTGGACCTGATGACCCGCTCGGCGCGACGCGGTGGCCATGAGATTGCACTGCTGCCGACCGAGTTCAAGCTGCTCGAGTTCCTGGTCCGCAACGCCGGCCAGGTGGTCACCCGCAGCATGCTGTTCCAGGAAGTCTGGGGCTACCACTTCGATCCGGGCACCAACCTGATCGACGTGCATATCGGCCGCGTGCGCAAGCGCATCGAACAACCTGGCCGGCCGCAGCCGATCATGACCGTACGTGGAACCGGCTATGTCTTCGACGCGCAATCCTGACCACTGGCGTTCCTCCAGCAGCCGACTGCTGGGCCTGTACTGCATCCTGTTCGTGGCGTGGTCGAGCCTGCTGCTGGGCGTGATGTACTGGCGCATCTCGGATTACCTGAGTGACCTGACCGAATCGGGACTGCAGCAGCGCGCCCACCTGTTCATGAGCTTCGACGGGCCGGCACTGGATGAAGCTTTGCGCGACAGCCAACGCTTCGACCTGCACCAGGTCTATACGTACGGGTTGTTCGACAACACCGGCATGCCGATGGCTGGCGCACTGGTCGCCATTCCCGAGGGGCTGCCGCTGGATGGCAATTCGCATCCGGTGGACGGCTGGACGTTGGCCGATGGTCCCCACGAGAGCGGTGGCAGCGCACTCGGCGTGGTGACCCGCGATGGGCGGACGCTGGTGTTCGTGCGCCAGAATGGCAAGCTCATGGCGGTCAACAGCATCATTCTCGATGCACTGCTGTGGGGCGTGTCGTTGACCGTCATTCCCGGCCTGGTGGGCTGGCATCTGCTGCGCCGGCGCCCGCTGAAGCGGATCCAGCAGATCGAAGCGGCCACCAACCGCATCGTGGCCGGTGACCTTGGCCAGCGCTTGCCGGTCTCCAGCCGCCGCGACGAGATCGACCGGCTGTCCAGCATTGTCAATGCAATGCTGGAACGCATCGAACAGCTGATGACCGAGGTCAAGGGCGTGTGCGACAGCATCGCCCACGATCTGCGTACGCCCCTGACCCGCCTGCGTGCCCACCTGTACCGCATGCGCGTGGGCCTGGAAGAACGGGACCCGCACGCTGTTCCACTGGACAAAGCGCTGGCCGAGACCGACATGCTGATGGCGCGCTTCGCCGCGCTGCTGCGGGTATCCGAACTGGAGAGCCACCAGCGGCGTTCGGCCTTCGACGCGGTCGACATCACCGAGCTGCTGCAGGAACTGCACCAGTTCTATCTGCCGCTGGCCGAGGAAAAGCAGCAGTTGCTGGAGCTGCAGGTGGACCCGAAGCTGGGCCCGCTGCGTGGCGACCGCGAGCTGCTGTTCGAAGCATTGGCCAACCTGCTGTCCAACGCCCTGCAGTTCACCCCGGCACACGGCCGCATCCTGCTGCGTGCAGTCGATGATCACGGCGCCCCGAGGATCGATGTGATCGACAACGGGCCAGGCATTCCGCCACAGGACCGCACGCTGATCTACCAGCGCTTCTTCCGCGGCAGCAGCAGCGCCAGCCAGGGACCAGGATTCGGCCTGGGCCTGTCGATCGTGGCCGCCATCGCCGGCCTTCACGGCTTCCGTGTCCGTGCCGGCAGCGCCCCCGGCGGCGGCGCCTGGATGAGCATCCGCGGCGCGACCGACGGCCTGCCCTGACACAGCGCCCGGACGACACAATCGCACTTGGGAATCATTTGTATTTGTGAGCGTGCATCCGGATAATCCGCCGTCACCGCCCTTCCCGGATTCCTGACAATGCCCGCCCTGTCGCCGCGCCGCCCGCTGCTGTACACGCTTGCCCTGCCCCCCCTGCTGGCCTCGGCCATCACCCAGGCCCAGGACAACCCGGCGGCGCGCACCCTGGACAAGGTGACCGTGGTGGCCGAGCGGGCCAGTACCGCGACCAAGACCGACACCGCCCTGACCGAAACGCCGCAGGCGATCAGCGTGGTCACCCAGCAGCTGTTCACCGACCGTGGCGCGCACAACCTGCAGGAAGTGCTGCGCTACAGCGCCGGCGTCACCGCCGATGCCTGGGGCCTGGATACCCGCAACGATGCCACCTCGGTGCGCGGGCTGGACCCGGTGCAGTACCAGGATGGCCTGCGCCGCAGCTACGGGTTCAGCCCCCTCGCCCGCCCGGAAATCTATGGCCTGGAACGTGTGGAAGTCCTGCGCGGCCCGTCCTCGGTGCTGTACGGTGCCGGCGCCACCGGCGGCATCATCAATGCGATGAGCAAGCGCCCGACCTTCGGCGCCCCCAACGGCGAGGTCGGCGTGCAGCTCGGCAGTTTTGACCGCAGGCAGCTGCAGGGTGACATCGGCGGCGCCTTGAACGATGCCGGTACGCTTGCCGGCCGCTTCGTCGGGCTGGTGCGCGAATCGAACATGCAGACCGATGTATTGAAGGATGACCGCGTCTATCTGGCACCGTCGATCAGCTGGCGCGGCGAACGCAGCACCTTGACCCTGCTGGCCAGCTACCAGCACGACAGGACCGGCTCCAGCCAGCAGTTCCTGCCGCTGGCCGCGACCCTGCTGGCCCCGCCCGGACGCCGCCTCGACCCGTCCACCTTCATCGGCGCTCCTGGTTTCGACCGCATCGACTCGCGCGTGTACAGCCTGACCGCGCTGTTCGATCACAGCTTCAGCGACACGCTCAGCCTGCGCTCGGCGGTGCGTTACATCGATGGCAGGACCACGCTGCAGCAGATGTACGTGGACAGCTACAGCAACCCGGCCGATCCCTTCATCGACGCCGAGCGGCGCGTGGTCAACCGCACGGCCTACGGCACCCGCCCCGACGTGCAGATCCTCAGCGCCGACAATGCGCTGCAGTTCGACTTCGCCACCGGTGCCTTCCAGCATCTGTTGCTGGCCGGCGTGGACTACAGCCAGTACAAGGAGCAGCTGCAGCGGCTGGACGCCACCGGCACGCCGATCGACATCTACGCCCCGGTATCAGTGGCGCCGACGGTGCGTGGCTGGGACCGCCAACCCGACCAGACCTCCACCCAGCTGGGTTTGTACGTGCAGGATCAGATCCGCTGGGCCGACCGCGTCTCGCTGGTACTGGGCGCGCGCCGCGACCATGCACGCTCGAAGACAGAGGGGCAGCCCAGCCAGACCGACAACGCCACCACCTATCGCGCCGGCCTGATTGGCGAACTGGGTGCAGGGGTGTCGCCCTACCTGAGCTACAGCGAGTCGTTCCTGCCGGTCACTGGCCAGGACCTGTTCGGCCAGGCTTTCAAGCCGATGCGTGGCCGCCAGAGCGAGGCAGGCATCAAGTGGCAACCCGCACGCAACCTGCTGCTGACGATGGCAGCGTATCGCATCATCGAAACCAACCGGCAGACCAACGACCCGGACAACGTGTTGAACGTGGTGCAGACCGGGCAGATCCGCTCCAAGGGCATCGAGCTGGAAGGCCAGTTCCAGTTCGCCAACGACCTCACGATCACCGCTGCCGTTGCGCGCAACGAGGCCGAGGTCAGCCGCAGCAACTTCGCATTGGAAGTGGGCCAGCGCCTCAACGACACCCCGCAGGACCTGGCCTCGGCGTGGGTTTCGAAGGGCTTCCAGCTGGACGATGCCGCACGCCTGCGCCTGGGCCTGGGTGTGCGCCACGTCGGCAATACCGTGTCGCTGGGCAATGGCGGGCGCATCATCACCCCCAGCTACACGCTGGCAGACGCATTGGTGGAAGTACAGGTGACTGACTGGACGATGGCGTTGAACATCACCAACCTCACCGACAAGCGCTACTACGCACCGTGCCGTACCTTCGGCGACTGCTTCGCCGGCTACCCGCGCGTAGTGACCGGCACCATCAGCTATCGGTTCTGATCACAGTCAACGCTGGCCGCCGCAGCAGCAGGTGCTGCCTGCCCTGCCCACGCACCAAGGGCAGTTCTCGTTGCTATGGCCCGGTGGGCGCCATCCCAGTGCACGCCTGCGGGTGTTCATCGACTATGCCGTTGCGAACCTGTTCCGCGGCGACCCCGCATAGCGGATCCACAGGATCAGTTCGCACCCGCCATCTGCAGGAAATTGCCCAGCACCGGCGACGGTTGTTCCGGGCGCATGCAGAACTGCAGGCTGAAGCGCGCTGCTTCGCCCTGCAGCACGCGATAGACGATCTCCTGCGGACGGAAGCTGGCCATGCTGGCCGGCACGATCGCCACGCCGGCGTCGACCGCCACCAGCGATAGCACGGCATGCATGCCCTGCGCTTCCTGCACCACGCGCGGGGTGAAGCCCGCAACGGTGCACAAACCCAGCACCTGTGCATGGAAGCCGATGCCCTCGCCCGCCGGCCACGACACGAACGGTTCGTCTGCCAGCATCGCCACACTGGCCTGCGGCGCATTGGCCAGCGCGTGTGCACGCGGCAGCGCAATCGCCAGGCGATCGTGGTCGAAGTCGTGCAGCAGCAGCTCGGCGGCGGGAATCGGTGGGATCAGCACACCGACGTCGATGCGCTGCTCGCGTAGCCATAGCTGCTGCTGGCGCGACGTCGCCTCCTGCAGATGCAGTTGCACCTGCGGGTACTGCTGGCGGAAGCGGCGGATCAAGCCCGGCAACCGGCCATACAGCGCACTGCCGACATAACCCACGCGCAGGCTGCCAGACTGCCCGGCGGCGGCTTCACGGATGCGCTGTAGTGCCTGCTCCGCCTGCTGCAGTGTTGCCCGCGCCTCCACCAGCAGCGTCTGCCCGGCCACGGTCAGGCCCAGGGTACGGTTGCCACGCACGATCAGTTCACTTCCAAGCGCGTCTTCCAGCCGTCGTATCGCCGCCGTCAGCGGCGGCTGTGACATGTGCAGGCGGGCGGCGGCGCGGTGGAAATGCAGCTCTTCGGCCACGGCCACGAACTGGCGGAGCAGGCGCAGGTCGATCATCTCGGTGCAGGCAGTGGGAACCTGCCTAGGGTACGCGCTCAGCTGCGCGCGTCCATGCTGGCGCGCGCGATGGCCGGCCACTGCAGCGCGACCGATTCAATACTGTCGGCCGGCACCGCGCGCAGATCCCGTGGGTAGGCCACATGCTCCGCTTCCTGCAGGCGCAGTGCATGGAACTGCCCGTTGCTCGCGCGCAGCACCCACCCTCCCTCCTGGCAGCGCGTGGATGCCAGATAGGCCACGCCTTGCGCAACAGCTTCCGGATGCAGTTCGTCGGGCTCGCCTTCGATGCCCCACATGCGCGTCTTCGCCACCGGCGAAACCGCGTTGACCACGATGCCATGCCCGGCACCTTCCAGCGCCAGCACATTGACCAGGCCCAGCGCCGCCAGCTTGCCCATCGCGTAAGCGGACAGCCCGCGCTGTGCGTACTGCGGATACAGCGCGCGATCGGAGGTGGTGATGACGATGCGCCCACCACCCGCCGCGCGCATTGCCGGCCACGCCGCCTGCGCCAACCACAGCGGCGTCTTCGCCGCCAGGCACAGCATCTGCTCCAGCGCCTCGTCCTCGATCACTTCCAGCGCCTGGTACTCGACCCAACCCGCGTTGTGGATCAGGAAGTCAATGCGGCCGTGAGCCTGCAGCAGTTCCTGCACCAGCGCATGGCAACCGGCGCGATGATCGATGGGACCGCTTGCGGCCTGCACCGTCAGCCCCCGCGCCTGCAGCGCTTCGACGCTGCGCAGGATGCGCTGCGGATCGGCGCCGCGGCCGTCGGTGCCAGCACCGATGTCATGCATCAGCACCTGCGCACCGCGCTCGGCCAGCAAGCGACTGTAGGCCAGGCCCAGTCCTCCGGCGGCACCCGTCACCAGGCCCACCTGGCCCTCGAAGGAAATACGAGAAATTGGCTGCATCGGCACAGCTTCAGCCAAGCGCACCGCCCCGGCCAATACCGTTGACCACCGCCCACGATACGCCCGCGCTATCACAAGAAAAGGGGACGGAGGGGATTAAGTCGCTTCAGGCACAGCAGGGTCAGTTGCGACTTAATCCCCTCCGTCCCCTTTTTTCAGCGGCTGAAGCGGCGCGCGCCGGCCACGCAGATCACCGCGACCACGGTCACCAGCACCATGCTGAGGCTGACCGCTTCGTGCAGCAGCAGCGCGGCCAGGGCCAGGCCGAAGAACGGCTGCAGCAACTGCAGCTGGCCAACAGCGGCGATGCCACCCTGGGCCAGCCCGCGGTACCAGAACAGGAAACCGATCAGCATGCTGAACACCGCCACGTAGCCCAGCGCCCACCACGCCGAAGCGCCGACTGCCGCGAACGAGGCCGGGCGCATCAGCACTGCCAACGGCAGCATCACCGGCAACGCCAGCAGCAACGCCCAGCTGATCACCTGCCAGCCGCCCAGATGACGGGCGAGCCGGCCGCCTTCGGCATAGCCCAACCCGCACACCACGATTGCCGCCAGCATCAGCAGGTCGGCCTGCAATGACGCCTCGATGCCGTTGCGCACTGCATAGCCGACCACGCAGGCGCTGCCCAGCAACGAGAACAACCAGAACGCCCGGCGCGGCCGTTCGCCACCGCGCAGCACGCCGAATACCGCGGTGCTCAGCGGCAACAAGCCCAGGAACACGATGGTGTGCGCCGATGACGCATGGCGCAACGCGAGCGCCGTCAGCAGCGGAAAGCCGACCACAACGCCGAGGCCAACCACCACCAGCCCCGGCAGGTCGCCACGCCGCGGCCACGGCTGGCGCAGCAGCACCAGCAGCCCCAGGCCAAGTACAGCGGCGATGGTGGCGCGGGCGGCGGTGACGAACCCCGCATCCAGCTGCAGCACCGCCAGACGGGTGGCCGGCAATGAGCCTGCGAAGATCACCACACCAATGAAGCCATTGATCCAACCACTCGCCGACCGTTCCACGCCTGTAATCCTGAAGTGCCGGGCGACGCCTGGCGGAGCCTGTATGGAAGCATCCAGCGCGGAACCATCCCAGCTACAATCCAGTACAGTCGCAAATAACTGTACTGCCCACACTTCCACTACAGTGCTGCCATGTCACGTCCGCTTACCCGCATCGAATCGGTCATCCAGGCCGTCCGCAACCGCATCACCGCACGCGTGGATGGTCCCGGCTCCCGCCTGCCTTCGGTACGCGCGCAGGCGGCTGCGATGGGAGTGTCGGTCTCCACCGTGGTCGAAGCCTACGAGCGCCTCGCGGCCGAAGGCCTGATCACTGCGCGCGCAGGATCCGGCTTCTACGTCAGCGGGCCCGCCGCACCGCTGGCACTGGCCGAGATGGAGCCCCGGCTGGACCGCGCCGTGGACCCGCTGTGGGTGTCGCGGCAGTCGCTGGAAACCCCGCCGGGCCACCTCAAGCCCGGGTGCGGCTGGATGCCCAGTGACTGGCTGTACCACGACGGCGTGCGGCGCGGCCTGCGTCGGTTGGCGCGCGCCGATGCCATGCATCTGGCCGACTACGCCGGCCCACTCGGGCTGCCCGCGTTGCGCCAGCTGCTGCAACGGCGAAGCGCTACGCTGGGCATCGATGCACCGGTGGAGCAGATCGTGCTGACCGAATCCGGTACGCACGCGGTCGACCTGATCTGCCGCTTCCTGCTCAAGCCCGGCGACTGCGTGCTGGTCGATGACCCAAGTTACTTCAATTACCACGCGTTGCTGAAGGCGCACCAGGTACAGGCAGTGGGTGTGCCGTACACGCCCACCGGCCCGGACCTCGAAGCGTTCGAACGCGCATTGCAGGACCATTCGCCGCGGCTGTACATCACCAACTCCGGCCTGCACAACCCGACCGGTGCGGTGCTCTCGGCCAGCACCGCACATCGCTTGCTGGGCCTGGCCGAACGCAGCGAACTGATCATCGTCGAGGATGACATCTTCGCCGACTTCGAACTGCAGCCGGCACCGCGCCTGGCCGCACTCGATGGGCTGTCGCGGGTGATCCACGTCGGCAGTTTTTCCAAGACGCTGTCGGCGGCCTCGCGCTGCGGCTACATCGCTGCGCGCCGCGACTGGATCGAGGCGTTGACCGACCTGAAGCTGGCGACCAGCTTCGGCGGTGGCCATCTGGCCGCACAATTGATGCACATCGCGCTGACCGACAGCGGCTACCGACGCCACATGCAATCGGTGCGTTCGCGTTTGGCCGATGCGCGCCGGCACACGCTGCACAAGCTGCACACGCTTGGCATCACGCCGTGGCTGCGGCCAGAAGCCGGACTGTTCCTGTGGTGCCAACTACCGGATGGCCGCGATGCCGCCGCGCTGGCGCGGCAGTGCCTGCGCGATGGCATCGTGCTGGCGCCGGGCAACGCGTTCAGCCAGTCGCAGCGCGCGGCCGACTATCTGCGCTTCAACGTTTCGCAGTGCCAGGACGCACGGATCTGGCAGGTGCTGGCGCGGGAGTTGTGTTGAGCTGGTAATGCGCGACCAGCGCATCCACCACCACGCGCACGCCTGGCAACTGGCCGCGACGATGTGGCAGCAGCACGCTGGTGGTCACTTCGCCGGCGTGCCACGCCGGCAGCACGTGCTGCAGGCGACCGGCCACAAGAGCCGCAGCACACAGGCTGTAGGGCAGCACGGTGATGCCAAGGCCCGCCTCGGCCGCCGCGATCAGCAGCTGCGATTCATTGCCGACCATTGCCACCTGCGGCTCCACCTGCACGGTGCGGGCGTCGGGGCCGTGCAGCGTCCATCGCGTGGCGTGGCGCGCGGTGAGCAGGCCGGCATGCGCGCGTAGTTGCTCTGGTGCCACCAATGCTGGTGCAGCTGCCAGATAGCCAGGGGACGCGACCAGCACGATGCGTTCACTCCCCAACGCGCGTTGCACCAACCCCGAATCCGGCAGCGGACCGAAGTGGCTGCGCAGGGCGATGTCGATGCCCTCCTGAGCCAGATCGATGAAACGATCACTTGCTTCAACTTCGATCCGCAGCCGTGGATAGCGGCGGGCCAGTGCAGGCAGGCACGCGGCGAGCTCGCCCTGCACCACCGGAATCGAAGCGCTGATGCGCACGGTGCCGCTGGGTTCGGCCTGGCGGTCGCGGACGATGGCCTCGGCGGCCTCCACTTCAGACAGGGCCGTGCGTGCGCGTTCGAAGAACGCCTGGCCGACCTCGGTCAACGCGAAGCGACGCGAGCTGCGTTGCAGCAGCCGCACCTCGAGGTGTTCTTCCAGCAGCGCCACGCGCTTGCTCAGGGTCGAGCGCGGCAAGCCCAGATGGCGGCCACCAGCCGCGAACCCGCCCTGCTCCACTGCGGTCACGAATAGGGCCAGATCGTTGAGATTGAGCATGCGCAACGTCCACAGATGTGGACTTCAGGATGCCATTCTGACGGCTTCCGGGGCAATGTCCACGCAGGCACGCTTTCCTCACCCGCCGCATCGCGGCTTGAACCGGAAACCTGCCATGACCCCGATCCTCTTCTACGGCGTGCCCTCGGGCTGCTCGTTCGGCTCCATCGTTGCCCTGGAGTGGCTGCGCCAGCCTTACCAGCTGTGCCGCATCGACATGCCCGGCCAGGTGCAGGGCGAAGACTACCGCCGCCTCAATCCACTGGGCGAAACCCCGACCCTGCGCACCGCGCAGGGCGAACTGCTCAGCGAAAGCCTGGCCATCCTCAACCATCTGGCCGCGAAGGGCATCGCGCAGGGCCTGGGCTTCGCACAGGGCACGCCCGGCTTCGATCGCCTCAACCACCGGCTGGCCTATCTCAACACCAGCTTCTTCGGTGCCTACGCCCCGCTCTGGCATGCACTGGAACACGCGGAGGGTGCCGAAGGTGAAGCGTTGCGCCGGTACGGCACGACCAAGGTCCGCCACGCACATCAGGCACTGGAGCAGATGATCGGCACGGGCACGTGGCTGCTGGGCGCACAGCGCAGCTTCGCCGATGCCTACTTCGCCGGCATCGCGCGCTGGAACGATTACCATCAGGTGGTTGATCGTCGCGAGTTCCCCAGGGTGCAGCAGCTGTTCGAGCGCCTGCAGGACGACGCCGGCGTGCAGTTCGCCCACGCCATCGAGGCGCAGCAGCCGGCAACCAGCAGCGGTGGTTTCCTCGGCGAGGTACGGCTGCAGGACGTACTCGGGGCCGCGGCGGCCTGATCCCTGTCCTGCCCGCGCGGCAGCGGCGCGCAATGCCTCTTGCGCGCCGCGCTACAGTGGTATGTCCCCCGCCGCAGGAATCCGCGCATGTCCACGTTCTCCGATCCGCAGGCGGTGGCCCGCTATGCCGAAGCGCCGCTGCGCCAGGTGCCGGGTTTCCTCGCCCTGCAGCAGATGAGCCGTCTGCTGCTGGCCGAACGTGTCCCCGCGCAGGGCCGCGTGCTGGTACTCGGTGCCGGTGGCGGGCTGGAGCTGAAAGCCTTCGCCGAGGCGCAACCGGGTTGGCAGCTGCTGGGCGTGGACCCGGCCGCGCCGATGCTGGCCCTGGCCGAGCAGACGCTGGGCCCGTTGAACGCACGCGTTGAGCTGCTGGAAGGCTACATCGACGATGCCCCGGACGTGCGCTTCGATGGTGCCAGCTGCCTGCTGACCCTGCACTTCCTCGACGCCACGCAGCGCCTGCACACGCTGCGCGAACTGCACCGGCGCCTGCAGCCCGGCGCGCCGCTGGTGCTGGCGCACCACAGCGTGCCGCAGGATCCGGCCGGCAAGCTGCGCTGGTTGCAGCGCTACGCAGCGTTCGCCGAAGCCTCTGGCGTTGCCCACGCCGATGCTCAGCGCGCGATCGAGGCCATTGCCGAGCGATTGCCGCTGCTGGCTCCCGAACAGGAAGTGGCACTGCTGCAGGAAGCCGGCTTCGAGAGCATCGAGCTGTTCTATGCCGGCTTCAGCTTCAGGGGCTGGGTGGCGTACGCCGGATGATGCCTACGGCACTACGGTAATGCCGATGCGCTGCATCAACAGCGCTACCTGCTGCACGTCCAGCGTGGCGCCGCGCAGGTTGGTGCTGCGCAGGTCCAGCTCGCCCAGCTCCGAGCGGGTCAGGTCACAGTCGGTGAAGTTGGCGCTGTTCCAGTCGATGCCCTCGAACTGGCCGCCGGACAGATCCGAACCGGCGAAGCTGGCGCCACTCAGGTTCGCGCCATCCCAGCGGTTCTCCCACAGTTCGCACTTCTCCAATGTCACCCGCGAGAAATTGGCATAGCGCAGGTTCGACTTCTTGATGAAGGCACTGCAGAACCAGCTGCGCGTGGTGACCTGGTTCATGAAGCTGGCGTTGCTGAAATCCGCGCCCTGCGCGCGGCATTCGCTGATCTCCAGGCCCAGTGCCTTGATGAAATTGAAATGGCACATGCTGATGTCGCAGCTGCGGAAGCTGGCTTCCTTCAGCGTGGCGCCATTGAAGCGGCAGCCGGCGCGGCTGTCGGCGTCGTAGAAGCTGCAGTTGATGAACTCGGTGGCGGTCAGGTCGGCACCGGAAAAGTCGCACTCATGGAACTGCTGGTCGACCACTTTCTGGCCGGTGTACTGGTCCGCGCCGATGCGCAGCTTGCGGTGAACGGTGGGGGACATCGTGGATTCCACGCCAAGGGCCCCGCCATGATGCCGGGCCGCAAAGGTGATCCATAGACGCGGGCGCGGGCCGGTTCACCGGCAGTCCAGCCGTTCTGTGTCCACTCCCGCCCAATGCACGTTGTTGCACGTTAATGCACAAACGTGCAGACTTGCATCATGAGCTCCGATCCCAGCCCCCTCCCCGCCCAGCGCACCCAGCAGATCCTTGAGGAACTGCGCCAGCAGGGCCGCGTGGTCGCCGCCGAGCTGGCGCGCCGCTATGCCATCTCCGAAGATTCGATCCGCCGCGACCTGCGCGAGCTGGCGGCACAAGGCCTGTGCCAGCGCGTCTACGGCGGCGCCGTGCTGCCGCCGCCAAAGGAACGCCCGCTGCGCGAGCGACTGACCCGCGACCGCGGCGACAAGGCCGAGCTGGCCGCCCGCGTCTGCGCGCTGCTGCAGCCCGACCAGGTGGTACTGCTCGACGCCGGCTCGACCAACCTGGCGGTCGCCCAGCAGTTGCCGGCCGCCCTCGGCCTGACGGTGATCACCAACGCGCCACAGATCGCCACCGCCGCCAGCATGCTCGAAGGCACCTCGGTGCTGCTGATCGGCGGGCGTTTGGCCAACGGTGGTGGTGCGGTCGGCGCCGAAGCACTGGCCCAGGTGCAGCGCCTGCGGGCCGACGTGTACCTGCCCGGCCCCTGCGCGGTGGACGGCGACACCGGCGTGTGGGCGATGGATGCGGAAGAGGCCACGCTGAAGCGCGCGATGGTGGCGTGCAGCAGCCGCGTCATCGTCGCCGCCACTACTGAAAAACTCGGTGCACGCGGCAACTGGCAGATTGCCAGCCTCGACGAGATCGACGACCTGGTCCTGACCACCTCGGCACCGCCTGCGCTGGCCGCACGCTTCCGCGCCGCCGGCATCGCGGTGCACCCCACGCCTCCCTGACCGTACCGCTCATGTCCCTTGCCAACCGCGCGCGTGCCGAACAGCACGCGACCCGCGCTGCATTCTTCATTCCCGGCTTCGCCACCGCGCTGTGGGCCACCCTGGTGCCGTTCGCCAAGGCGCGCACCGGCATCAACGACGCCACGCTGGGCCTGGTGCTGCTCTGCCTTGGTGCCGGCTCGCTGCTGGCGATGCCCTTGTCCGGCGTGCTGGCCGCGCGCCTCGGTTGCCGCCGGGTGATGGTGGCCAGCAGCCTGCTGATCTGCCTGACCGCGCCCGGCCTGGCACTGGCCGGTTCGGCCTGGACGCTGGGCCTGGTGCTGTTCGTGTTCGGCGCCGCCGTGGGCGCGATGGACTGCACGATGAACGTTCAGGCCGTCATCGTCGAGCGCGAAGCACGCCGCGTGATGATGTCCGGCTTCCATGCCTTCTTCAGCATCGGCGGCTTCCTCGGCGCGGCCATCATGACCGTGCTGCTGTCCGCACAGTTGCCCCCTTTGGCATCGGTGATGATCGGCATCGGCGCCATGCTGCTGGTGATGCTGCTCTCGGCCGCGCACTGGCACAGCGAACGCACGCCACACGACACACCGATGCTGGCCCTGCCGCACGGCATCGTGCTGTTCATCGGCGTGCTGGCGTTCGTTGCCTTCCTCGGCGAAGGCGCGATGCTCGACTGGAGCGCGGTCTTCCTCAGCGATGTGCGTCGCGTCGATGCCAGCCTCGCCGGTATCGGCTATGTGACCTTCACCCTGACCATGACCGTCGCGCGCCTGTTCGGCGATGCGCTGGTGGCGCGCGTAGGCCGTGAGCGCGCGATCGTGTTCGGCGCGCTGCTCGCCGCCGCGGGCGTGCTCGTGCTGACCCTGGTCACGCCGTGGCAGGCGTCACTGCTCGGCCATGTGCTGGTCGGCCTTGGCTGCGCCAACATCGCACCGGCGTTGTTCTCGCTGGCCGGCCACCAGACCCGCATGCCCGGCGCACTGGCAATCACCGCCGTTTCCACGCTGGGCTTCGCCGGCATCCTTGCCGGACCGGCGTTGATCGGTTTTGCCGCCAACCACTTTGGCCTGATCGCTGCGTTCATCGGCGTGGCCACGGCCTTGTTGCTGGTGGCCGTCTCCACGCGTTGGCTGCGGGTGTAGCCCGCGGCATCAGCGTCGCCTGCGCCGCAGTTTCATCCGCAATCGCCGATAGCCGATCACCGTCGCCGTGGCACACAACGCGGTGCCGGCAGCGCTCAGCAGCAGCAACACGGCCAGCCGGGCACCTTCCTGGCGCAACATCGCGGGCAGATCCCAGCTGTGCAGGAAGTAGAACAGCCAGCGCCCCACCCGCTCGCGATGCCCCATCGTCAGCAACGGATCACCGGTGGCCAGGTCGAGATAGACGCGCGTCGCCTCGGCATCGCCGAAGTCCACCACGGCTACCGGGAAGCGCCGTACCGCTGCGCCATTCATGGCCTCGGGCGCACGCGGATAGAAGTACGCGTCCGCTGCATGCTGCACCACGAACTCCTGCATCGGCGCATCGGACAGCGCCCGCACCTTCTGCTGCAGCCACGCCGCCGGCAGCAGGCGCGCAACCTGCAGATGCCCATCGCTGCCGGACACGATGCGGGTATCGCCCTGACCGTCCAGCAGCACTGCGAACAGCTCGCCTCCGACGCGGCGCCACTGGATCTCCACCGGCCGGAAGCGCTCGGCATCGGCTGCGGCCAGAAGTGTCGCCGGCTCACCCAGCGCGCCATCCACCGCCACCACGCCGCCACGATAGCGCCCGCTGTCGATCGCTTCACGCGTGCTGCTGAAGATGCCCAGTGGATTCATCGACATCAGCCCGCTGAAGATCCAGGTGAACACGAAAGCCGCAGCCACCAGCCCGATCAGATGATGCCAGCGCATCCACGGCTCGACGTACGGCGTCTTCGCACCGGACCGATAGTGCCCCCGGAAACGCCAGCGCCACACACCCACCACGATGCCGCTGATCGCCGCCAGCGTGCACAGCGCGGACAGCACGATCACCACCCACGTCCACACCGGGTCCACCGACTGCATGCGCAGGAAGTACAACCAGTGCAGCCAGGCACCCACGTAGTTCCAGCGCTGCTGCACATGCGGTGCATCCAGCACCACTTCACCGGTACGCGAAGATACATACAGGTCGCCGGGCCGTGCGCCACCCACCTCCACCCGGTACAGCGGCCGGTGCACGTCCAGCGCGCGCGAATGGGTCCAGCAATCCTCGTCCACGCGCGTCACGCCCACGAAGGCCTGGCCGCCGGCGAACTGTGCAGCGGATGCTTCGGCACGCTGTGCCGACACCGGCAGCAGGGCCTGCCCGGTGGCGGCTGACCACGCCCCCACGTTGCTTCCCGTGCGCACCACATACGCAGGCTCGCCACGCAGCGTGGTCAGTGCCACGGTCTCCGGCTCGGCCTGCACGGCTGCAGGCAGCACCGACAGCCCGTTCAGATCGCGGGCCTCCGGCAGCACCGGCAATGCCGCCAGACGTTCACCGGGCGTCAGCTTCGGGTAGCCGATGAACAACATCACCATGCCGCTGACGAACCACAGCAGCATCAACAGGCATCCGCCGATGCCGAGCCAGCGGTGCACCAGGTAGGTCCAACGCTTGGCAGTGGATCGCAGCGACATGGTGCGCGTCCTCAGAAGCGACGGTCGACGGTGAATTCAATGCGCCGGTCCGCACCCAGCAGCCACTGCGTGCTGGTGTAGTACGCGGTGGCGTAGTACGCCTTGTCGAACACGTTGAACAGGCGCGCAGACAATCGCGTGCGCGGTGCTGCCTGCCAGGTCAGCGCCAGGTCGGTGGTGCTGTAGCCGGGCAGTTCCAGCGTGTTGGCATTGTCGGCATAGCGCTTGCCGACATAGCGGACGCCGGCCGCCGCGCTCCAGTCCGGCAGGAACTGCCAGCTCAACCATGCATTGGCCAGGCGTTCGGCTACGTTCGGCGGCACGTTGCCATCACGCGACACCAGCATCGGCGGCGAGCCGGTCGTCTCCAGGAAGTCCTCGAACTCGGCCTTCAGCACCGTGGCGTTGGCGTCGAGCGACCAGTGCGGCGCGAAGTTCCAGTTCAAGGAGGCTTCTATGCCACGCGAGGTCTGCGCGCCCACCTGCACGCGGCGATCCGGCACCAGCGGATCGCGGCTGAGCAGTCCGGTCTTGCGGATGCGATACGCGGCCAACGTCCACTCGCCGCCGTCGAAGGCCTGCTTCAGGCCCACTTCGATCTGCCGCCCCTTGGCCAGGTCGAACGCTCCGTTGGCCGGGCTGATCATCAGCAGTCCGCTGACAGGGTCTGCCGCCTGCGAGTACTGCGCATACAGGCTCAGCGTCGGCTGCAACGCGAACACCGTACCTGCGCGCCAGCCGGTGCTGCTGTAGGTCTTCGAGAACGCGTTCTGGCCGCCGATCAGATCGGAGCGATCGATGCGCGCGCGGTCGTGGCGCAGCCCACCCAGTACCGACCAGCGTTCGCTCAATGCCAGCCGGTCCTCCACGAACAGCGCGTATTGCTCGGCACGGTTGCGGTAGCGCGGCAGGTTCGGCGCGTCGCTGGTGAACTGGCCCGGAATCGGATCGAACGGATCGACCGGACCCGAGCTGCCGGCATAGCTGTTGTTGGTGTGCTTGAAGTGCGCGCGGTTGGCATCCAGGCCCACCGCCAAGCTGTTCGCCCAACCGCCCACATTGCCCTGCACACGCAGCGTTGAGGTCAGTCCGGTCTGGTCCTGGTTGTGGGTGATCTCGGTATTGCCCGATCGATCAATCAGACCGGTGGCGCGGTTGTAGACATAGGCCTCGGCATTGCGCCAATCGCGCTGGCTGTCGATCTGGTAGAGGCGCGTGCGCCATTCGACGTTCGCGCTCGGCGTCCACAGTGCATCGAGCTGGGTCCAGCGGTCGCGATAGCGGATCTCGCTGTCATCCACGTTGTAGTTGCGGTGGCGCAGCGCCTCCAGCTGGCGGCCATCCACCAGCGGCGTGCCAAAGTAGCGCATCGGTTGCTGGTAGCCCTGCGCATGGGTGAGGGTCAGCTGCAGGTCCGCACGCGGCTGCCACAACAAGGCACCGGAGAAGGTGGTGTCACTGTTGCGGCCACGGTCAACCCAGCCACCGCCGTAATTACCACTCACGTCCAGCCGGTAGGCCAGCTCGGGCGTCAGCGCGCCACCACTGCCGAAGCCCAGCCGCGCGGTGTCCTCGCTGCCCACGGTCACGCTGATCTCGTTCTCGATGGCGCCGCGCGAGGGCTTCTTCGGCACGATGTTGACCACGCCGCCGATCGCACCGTCGCCATGGATCACCGAGGCCGGTCCACGCAGCACTTCGATGCGCTCGATCGACCAGGTATCGAACGGGAACGTGATGCCCACGCCGCCGTACTGGCGCAACCCGTCGTACAGGCGCATCACCGAAGCGCCGTCGGTGAAGCCGCGGCTGGACAACGCACTCAGGCCGTTGCCGGGGTGCGGCATGGCACTGATGGCGCCTGCCCGGCTGATCGCATCGTTGAGGTTCGTGTCACCGCGCTGCTCCAGCTGTTCGCGCGAGATGACGGTCAAGCTCGCCGGTGTCTGCAGCACGCTCAGGCCCAGCGTGGAACCGGCGCTGGCGGTGGACGAAAGTTCGCCGCTGCGGGTGTCGACCACGCGCACGGTATCCAGCGTCGTCGGTGGTGCCGCGTCGGCGGCAAGCAGGGGCGCGGCATGCAGGAGCAACGCGCACAGGACAGGCAGCGTCGCCCGGCGCAGGCGCGTGGAGTTGGGGGTCGTTTTCATTTTTTCACGGCATGCAAGGCCACCCCGCGATGGCAGGGCAGCAATCAGAAAGTGACAAACACGCGCGTGCGGGCGCCGGCCATGGCCGGCAACCTCATGGATGGAAGATCAATGCAGCGCGCGTGCGGCTCAGGCGGCCATGAAGGCCGGCGGTCCGCGCGCTCCCAATGTGCCGCTGATCCGTTGCGGCAACGCCCGCACTGCACCGCGCAACGCGCGGCAGACCGGTTCCATCGGCGCCAGCAGCAGCAATGCGGCCACCAGCAGGGTGATCAACCGCGCGGCGATCAGGCAGTAATCGCAGTCCACGCCCATCCCATGGTCGGCGTGTGGATCGGCAGCCGGCTTCGGCGCTGGTTCAGCGTGCCGCATCGCCATCGCGTGATGGCCGCGGTGGCCCTCCATCGCGTGCTGCGCATGCTCTGCGTGCGTCGCGTGGCCCATCATGGCTGCCACCGGTGCGGCAGCGACCACGTGGCCTTGTGCCAGCCAGCGGCTCACCAACGGGGCGAGCAGCACCAGCAGCATGGCAAGCCATGCCAGGGCCTGGAACCGGCGGTGGAGGACAGAACGACGCACGCCACCATTCTACGGGGCGATGGCCAACCTTGGACCACGTTCAGGGTTTCCAGAAAGGTGCTGCGACGTTATGACGCAGCCTCGGGATGACGCAGCCTCGGGCACGGGCGCCCTCCATGGCCCCAGGGGGACGGAAGGCGACCTTACGGCCCCTTCCGTCCCCGCGTCACATCGCTAGAACCGTGCGGGCTGCTGCACCGCGCGTTCCAGGAACATGACGCCCGCCTGCAGGTTGTTGCGGGCGTTCTCCAACCAGCGCTCCGGATCGGCCACCGCGAATCGCTCCTGTGCATCCACATCACCCGAGTCGGCCAGGTCAGCCAACTGCAGATGGATGTGGTTCTCCACCAGGCTCACCAACAGGGCGAGCTCGGCCGACAAACCGGCGATGCGTTCGGTGAAGCCAGCGTCGTTGCTGTTCAGAGACATGTCCCCTGTTCCTATGCGTTGCGGTGTTGATGGATGGCTTCGAAACGCTCGGCACAGGCAGGCCCACAGAACAGCCTGGCCGGATCGTTGTCGAAGTCTTCGCTGCAGTCCGGGTTGTGGCATTCCCCATTGGGCGTGAGAGGGGCAGCGCTGCGGGCCCGCGTTGCGTGCTGGGCCAGTGCTCGTTGCAGATGGCGCGCGTCCAGTTCCTGCGCTTCGTCGATGGTGTCCGTCATGCGGGTTGTATTTTATCGAGGGGTCGTCGCACTGATTGAGAACGTCGCGTCCGCGGTCTGCGGCACGTATGCGCCGGGCCGGGGCATTTCATTGAGGTCGGCTTCAGTCATGCAGGCTCCTTGTGCATGGACGCCCTGGCGGGCGTTTGAGAGAGAGTGAAGGGCCGCTTCGAACGGCCCGACCATCATCCGGAAACCGGTTCTCGCCGATTGCGACACAAGGCGGCGATGATGCTGATCTGCGATCGCAGTCGCATGTCCAACGCATGGAGCGCCGACGGCGGCTCCGGGGATGACAGGTATCCAAAGGTGTTGCAAATGACAGGCCCATCCGACACCATGGTCGCGTCACCACCTTCCACCACCTACTAACCACTTCGCGTCGGGCCGCCGCCGCGTGGCCTGCACATGGCAGGCATCGCACAGCGCTGTTGCCGTCCACGGCCGCTGTGTACCGAACAACGCTCCAAGGGGGTCCCGCCGAATGTACACACCGCACCCAACGCAGGACATCGTTCCAGCGTTCCTGCAGGCCATGCATGCACACGGCATCGTGCCGGACGCGCGCGGACGCGATGCACTCAACGCCAACGGCACGCTGGTGCGCTTCCACGTGGAGGGTGACCGCCGTGGCACGCGCAATGGATGGGCGGTCCTGTTCGGCGACAACGTGCCCGCCGGCGAGTTCGGCAGCTGGCGTACCGGCACCCGTCACGCCTGGTGTGCGCAATCACCGGCCACGCTGAGTCCCACTGAGCAGCGCGCGATCCGGCAACGCCAGGAATCGGCCCGGATCGAACGGGAGCGGCAACAACGCGAGCGCGAGGATGCCGCGGCCAAAGCCGCCAACGTACTGTGGCAGCGGGCCATGCCCGCCGACGACAGCCACCCCTATCTTGCCCGCAAGGGCGTACGCGCCCACGGCGTGCGCGTGGCGGCGTGGCCGGTACGCAACAGCGATGGACTGGTGTTCCGCCACATCGAGAATGCGCTGTTGGTGCCGGTGGTGAACACTGCCGGACGCATCGTCTCCCTGCAGGCGATCTTTCCCCATGCCGACCCGGCACTGGGGCGCGACAAGGACTTCCTGGCCGGCGGCCGCAAGCAGGGCTGCTTTCATGTCATCGGCAAGCCATTGCCCGGGCATCCCATCGCCATTGCCGAGGGCTATGCCACTGGAGCGTCGATCCATCAGGCCACCGGCTGGTGCGTCGTGGTAGCGTGGGACGCGGGCAATCTGACGGCGGTGGCCCGTGCCTGGCGCAACGCCGTGCCCGATGCCTCGTTCGTGCTCTGCGCGGATAACGACCAATGGACGCGGCAACCGCTGGAAAACCCTGGTGTCAGCCAGGCTACGCAAGCTGCGGCGGACATCGGTGCGCGGGTGGTCTGGCCGGAATTCGCCATCGTGCACGGCGACGATGATCGCCCCACCGACTTCAACGACCTGCATCGGCGTGAAGGCCTGGAGGCACTGCGCGCGCAACTTGCTCCCGACCCGCCGTGTGCGCCGGATGAAGCACCCGTCGACACTGGCACAAGCTCCCCGGCCGCCGCGAGCTATCAGGTTCCCGGCAACCTCTCCGCCTTCGATACCTTCACTCCGTTCCCGGACAGCAGCGCACGCGGTCGCCCGTTGCCGACTGCGCGCAATCTCGCCGAGCTGTGCCGGCGTACCGGCGTTACGGTGCGCTACAACGTCATCCGCAAGGATCTGGAGATCCTGGTGCCGGACCTCCAGTCCACGATCGACAATGCCAAGGAGGTTGCCGCCGGCGAAGTGATGGACTGCATGCACCGCGCCGGCATGGCCACCGCCAGCTTCGAGACCAACCTGTGCCAGGTGGCCGAAGCCAATCCCTACAATCCCGTTGCAAGCTGGATTACCTCACAGCCCTGGGATGGCCAGTCCCGCCTCCAGGCGTTCTTCGATACCGTGCAGGAAGCCCAGCCCACGCGCATGGCCGATGGCCGCATCCTGAAGGAGGTGCTGATGCGGCGCTGGCTGATCTCCGGCGTGGCGGCGGCCTTTGAACCGGATGGTGTGGTCGCTCGTGGTGTACTGACCTTCGTCTCCAGGCAGAATCTGGGCAAGACGCGCTGGGCACGGCAGCTGGCACCGGCCGAACTGAAGCTGATCGCCGATGGCGTGGTACTCGATCCCGCCAACAAGGACAGCGTCAAGCAGGTCATCTCCAAGTGGATCGTGGAATTGGGTGAAGTCGACGCCACCTTCCGCCGCACCGATATCGCCGCACTGAAATCATTCATCTCGCGCAGCCACGATGAAATCCGCCGGCCTTACGCGCGCACTGAATCGCGCTATGCGCGGCGCACCATCCTGTTCGCCAGTGTCAACGACGAGCGCTTCCTGCGTGACGCGACCGGCAACAGCCGCTGGTGGACCGTGCATGCCGTGGCATTGGGTGAGCCGGCGCGGATCGACATGCAGCAGGTGTGGGCCGAAGCCCATGCGCTGTACCGCAATGGCGAGACCTGGCACCTGTCCACCGAAGAGCTGGATGCCCTCAATGCGACCAACAGCGAGCACGAGCCCATCTCGCCGATCGCCGAGCTGATCGACCGCCACTTCGACTGGTCCCTCCCCGCCGAGCATTGGAGCACGCACTACCGTGCCACCGAGATCGTCATCGCGGTGGGCATCGACAAACCGAACCGGCGCGAGGTCAACGAGGCCGCCGCCTACGTGGTGAAGCGGCATGGCGTGCGTACCCGCGTGGTGGGCAAGGAGCGGGCAAAGGTGTGGCTGATGCCGCCGCGCAGCCGCAGCCTCGCCGAACACATCGCAGGACCGTTCTGATGCCACGTACCCATGATGGCCGCGAGGTCGGCAGCGACAGCGCCGAGTGGCGCCTGGACTGCGAGGCACGTCGCCTGCTGCAACTGGCGGGCTACCGCTGCATCGACGCTCAAGGACGGTGCAGAACGATCAGCCCGCGCCGGCATCGCCAGCAGTACCTTGAGCGCGTTCAGGTCGCCCGGGGTCCTGTGGAGCGCGAGCGGTTGGCATCGCTGGCGGTACGGCAATGGAGCGTCAATCCAGCCTCCCGGCCCGATCAGGATGATAGTGGATGAAAGGTGTTGACTGGATCGATCCGCAGGGGCAAGATGGCTGTATCGGCCACGCCACCTTCCAGGAGCGCTTCCGCCATGCCTCGACCCCGACTGCATGCCTTCGAAGGTGAGCAGCTCACCGTGCGACAGATCCACCAACGTGTACCGGTACTGTCCGAGCGGACCATCCGCGATCACCTTGCTGCCGGCCGTCGTACGCGTACCGCCATGTTGTGCTTTGACCCGATCGCGGCGGCAGCGCGGGGTGGCCGGATCACCCAGCGCATCCTGCGCGCCCGCAGCACCGCCGAACCGCCGCACGGGATTCCTGATCCACCGGCAGCGGCCACGTTCTTCCAGGAGTAGATTCCCCATGATTCCCGCTTCCCTCGACAGCGGCCATCGCATGATCGCCGACACGCTGGCCGCGTTCCGTGCAGGGCCTGCCCTGGCCAGCACTGCGCTTCGCGCACGCCCTCAAGCGGGTCCGCCGCTCTACATCGGCATCGCCGGCGCCAAGCGTGCGGGCAAGGACACCCTCGCCAACGGGCTGGCGTCGGCACTGGCACTGCCCTGCGACAGCTTCGCCGCACCCCTTCGGCAGTTCGTCGCGTCCATCCTCGGGCTCTCCCTGTGTGAGCTGGACCGCCGCAAGGAGGACACCATCGACTGGCTGGCCAAACTCACCCCTCGCCACCTGATGCAGACTGCGGGTACCGAATGGGGCCGCGACCGCGTCCATCCCGAGCTGTGGGTACGCTCGCTGTTCGCGCGCCTGCCTGCGGGAGGACTGGTGCCCGACGTCCGCTTTGCCAATGAAGCCCGCGCGATCCGTCGCCGCGGTGGTGTCGTGATCCGCGTCAGCCGCCCGGGCCATGGCAGCCATGACACCCACGCCAGCGAGCAGCCACTGCCCGATGAGCTGGTCGACATCGAGGTGAGCAACGATGGCAGCCAGGCCGATCTGGTACGCAGGACGCTGGACCAGCTGCTGTCGCGCGGCGTGATCTGAGCCTGGAGCAGGGCCGCGCTGACCTGTCTTTTCCCTGACCCAACCGCAGGTTCCGGCCCATCATCGGCGAAAATGATGTAAGGTCGTCCCCCATCACCGACGGCACCTGTCGTCACCCTGCATCCCCAACCATTTTCGCAGAGAGGAATTGTCATGGAGGTCGAACAGTTCACGTCGACGCGCCAGAAGGCCATCGAATTGTTCAAGTCGCAGCCCAAGGGTGGCAAGGACATCGTGAGCCTGGACGCGATCTTCATCTCGTTGTGCTCGCTGGCCAACGCGGGGGCCGAAACCGGCACCACCCGGCAGGATCGAACGGCAGCCCGTCCCGGCAGCCAGCAGCCTCCGGCGCCGTGGTTTACCGAGACCCTGGCCGCCCTGAAGGGCAAAGGCGAATCGATCACCGTGGCGCGGTTCCTGATGTTCGCCAACCGCTTCCCGGTCAAGCGCATGGACCAGGTCAATGCGGCGCGTTGGCTGCGTGACGCCGGTTACATACCGCGCAAGACCGGCGGCAACCTGGTGTTCGACCTTTGATCCAGCACCACCTGCGGTTCTGAAGCCCCGGCACTGTCCGGGGCTTCTTCGTTTCAGGGCCTGCTCACCTGCATGAGGACGGCCAACGGGAAGCCATCCTCACCCCGTACCTGCCACATCCCCTTGATCTGCCTTTCCCTCCCCCTGTGAGGACTGCGAGTACGAAGGAAAGAGCGACCATCCGCAGCGACAGCCCACGGCCGCAGGGCGTCGCGGGCCGCCGTGCGGCCCTCCTCACCCGTCCTCGGGATGCCGATGAATATCTTCAGCACGCACACCCCGAAGTAGACGAAAGGTGTTGACTAGCACTAAGGGATGGCAACAGTGGAGATCAATGCCACTGAAGACATCCTCCATGAATGCCCTGCCCGACAGCATCCAGACCCTGGCCGAGGTCATCGGCGAATCCGCAGCCCTCACGCTGGTGCGTACGTGGCCGCCGACCACCTCCAGCACCACCGGCCGTCATCGCGTCATCGTCTACGTTCCCTCCACCCTGCCCGACCGGCATCGCCTGATCGACATCCTCGGCCGCGACGTTGCCCAACGGCTGGTCACCCACTTCGGTGGCGAGCTGCTGTTTCTGGCCTCGTGCTTTGCGGCCAACGCCCATGAGCGCCGCGAGCAGATCGCACGAGCGGTCGCCTGCGGCATGCCGCGCGAGCACGTCGCGCGCGAGTTCGGTGTCTCGCAGACCACCATCAAGCGCGCCCTGCGTGGCGCGCGTTCCGCGCCGCCACCCGCGGTCCATCCAGCCCTGCTCAAGGGGTACGCGCGCGCATGAACGAGAGTGACCTGCTGGCCGGTGTACCGGACTGGGCCAAATATCTGGGGGGAACTTCGGGTGTGCTGATCGCGGTGTCGCTGTGGCTGCGCCAGTGGTTGTCGTCGGCCAAAGTCGACCGCACCGCAGACGAGGCCACCAGCAACACCCTCCGCACCCTGCAGGAGCAGCTCGCAGCCGAGCGTACCCGCGCCGACGGGCTGATGCACGAGCGCGAAGCAATGGCCCAGGAAATCGGCCAGCTGCGCGGCGAGGTCAGCGCCCTGCGTGCGCAGATCGCCCAGCAGAGCGTGCAGATAGACGCTCTGTTGAACCTGGTGCGCAAGCAGCCGGGGGCCGCCGCATGACCGCCGCTGCAGCCAGCGCCCTCGGTGGCGCCAACGTCGCCGCATTCCTGGACATGCTGGCGGTATCCGAAGGCACAGACATTCCCAGCCAGCGCTCGGATGACCGCGGCTACGATGTGATCGTTGGTGGCCAGCTGTTCAACGACTACCGCGACCATCCCCGCGTGCTGGTGTCACTGCCACGCTATGGCATCAAATCCAGTGCCGCCGGTCGCTACCAGTTCCTGCGCAGTACCTGGGATGACCTGCGCGCGCGGCTGGGCCTGCCCGACTTCGGCCCGGTTTCGCAGGACCGCGCAGCCGTGGCGCTGCTCAAGCAATGCGGTGCCTACGAGTTGATCCGCCTCGGTCGCTTCGACGCCGGCATCAACGCCGCACGACGCATCTGGGCGTCGTTGCCGGGCGCCGGCTACGGGCAGAAGGAGCACGCGCTGGAAACACTGCGCATGGCTTACCGCGCCGCCGGCGGAGGCCTGCAGTGACGCCCGTCGCCCTGCGTTTCCGCATGGGCCTGCTGGTCCTTGCCGGTACCCACGCATGCTGTGCCTGGCTGGGGTGGACGCTGCGGGACCGCAGCGCGGACCTTGCCACCGCCACCGACCAGGCCGCACGGCAGGCATCCCGCGCTGAAGCGGCGCAGGCCGCACATCGGCAGGACCTCGGCAACGCCCGCGCCGGTGCGCAGGCCGAATCGCAGCGGCTGGCCACGCAGGCCCAGCGCACCCGGCAGTTCCAGACCCTGCAACAGGACATCGAGACCCATGCCAAGACTCCTGGCCGTGACCGCGGCGATGCTGATGCTGAGTTCGTGCGCATCTGGCGCGAAGCCAACGCCGGCCGCGCCCTGCCGCGTTGATCTCAGCATCGCACCCGCGCAGCTGCGTGCGCCGGACGAGCTGCCGGACCTGCAAGCGGCCAACGACGATGCGCTCCTACGCAATCACGTTGCGGTCGCACGGCAGTACCACGCACTGGCCGACCAGCTTCGTGCCCTGCTGTGCAGCCTCGGCAGCCAGCAGGGAATCACCCTCAACGGCACGCCGCCAACAGCCCCCGCGGAGTGTACGGCCACCGGCACTGTCTCCGCACAACAACTGCGCTGATCCCCGCGGCCACGCCTGCAATGTCCCATGCCACGGGGATGGCAACACTGGATGCAGACAGCGCGCGCCCCCCCAACCAGGCGCGCCCTCCCATTCAACGCACGAGCTGACATGGCAACCGACGCCCCCTCTTCCATTCTCGACACACTGCACTCCGCCATTGAAGCCGCGGTCCGCGCGCGCTTCCCGGACTTCGCAACCGTCGATTTCTATCGCGAATCCAGTGCTGAAGGCCTGGCCACACCGGCTTGCCTGCTGGCGATGACCCGCTGTGATCGCAGCAAGGACAATGACGATGGCAGCGGGCAGATGCAGGCACTGCTGCGCTTCGAGGCACGCGTCGTGGTCGCTGCCACCCCTGCCGACGCGGCACTGCAGCTGCGCAAGGCCGCCGTCGCGCTCGCCACCTGGTTGCACCAGCTCGGGCGGTTCCCCGGTGCGGCCAGTGGCGCGATCGAAGTGATCAGCGCACTGCCCGAAGACGCAGCCACGGCACAGCCGGGCTTTCGCACTTGGGTCGTGGAGTGGTCGTTGCCGGTCGCCTTGGGCAGCAACGCCTGGGAGGAGACCGGAGGCGTAGTTCCCCAGGCCTTCTACAGCTTCGTGCCGGAGATCGGTCGTGCGCACGAAGCACGCTATCAGCCCATCGACGGAGCAACACCATGAGCGCCGAACAGGCGCGGCTGATCGGCAACCTGCTGATGATCGGCGTCGTGCGCGAGCTGGACGAAGCGGGCGGCCGCGTGCGCGTGGATGCCGACGGCATGCTGACCGACTGGATTCCCTGGCTGGAGCGCCGTGCTGGCCCGGGCGTGCGCAGCTGGTGTGCACCCGAACCCGGCGAGCAGGTGCTGCTGGCGTGCCCCTATGGCGACCCGGGCCAGGCCCTCGTTCTCGGCAGCCTCTACCAGGACCGGTTCCCGGCGCCGGCCGACTCGCGACTGCGGCACCGCACCGAGTTCGCCGACGGCAGCGTCGTCGAGTACGACCGGGAAACCGCCACGCTCAACGTCGATGTCGGCAGCGGCAAGGTGATCGTCGCCTGTGCAAGTGCACAGGTGATCGCCAGCGAATCGATCGTGCTCGATACGCCATCGATCAAGGCGACTGGCGACCTGGACGTCACCGGTGCGATCAGCGCCGGCAAGGACATCAGCACACCGGGCGAGGTCAAGGCCGGCGCCATCGGCCTGAAGGCACACAAGCACACCGCACAGGGTCCGACCGCACCCACCACGCCCGCGCAGCCCTGAGCGGCCACGCGCGCAATGCCCTGAAAACCCGCACTCCACGACGATAGAGGCCATGCGAGGAATCGACGCCAACACCGGAAAATCACTGGATGGGCTCGCCCATCTGCACCAGTCCGTGCGTGACGTTCTCACCACGCCCCTTGGCTCCCGGGTACTGCGCCGTGAATACGGTTCACGCGTGTTCGAACTGATCGATGCGCCAACCAACCGCTCACTGCGCATGGACCTGATCGCGGCCACCGTCGACGCACTCGCGCGATGGGAGCCGCGGCTTCACGTCGAGAACGTCGACGTCTCCCTCCCCGCCCCCGGCGTGATGATCCTGGCAGTGACCGGGATCCACCTGCCGGACGGCGAGGCCATCACCATCGAAGGAATCGAGGTTCGCTAACCGTGGCATCCGGCTCGTTCACCAGTGTCAATCTATCCCAGTTGCCTGCTCCGGCGGTCATCGAAGTGCTCGATTTCGAAGCCATGTTCGATGAGTCCCTGACCGCATTGCAGGCGCTGGATCCCACTTTCGACGCGCTCCTGCCGTCGGACCCGGCGTTCAAGATCCTGGAGGTCTGCACGTACCTGCGCCTGCTCGATCGCCAGCGCGTCAACGACGCTGCGCGGGGCGTGATGCTGGCCTACGCGGTCGGCAGCGATCTGGACCATCTCGCTGCGATCTTCGGTGTCGCCCGCCAGGTGCTGGACCCAGGCAAGCCTCAGGAGGGCGTTCCGCCGCGCTACGAGAGCGATGAAGATTTCCGCCGGCGCATCCAACTCGGGCCGGAAGGCTTCAGCGTGGCTGGGCCGGAAGGTGCCTATGTGTTCCATGCACTGAGCGCCGACCCGCGAGTACTCGACGCAAGCGCCACCAGCCCTACGCCGGGCGAGGTCGTGGTCTCGGTGCTGTCGCGTGAGACGGATGGAACCGCCACCCAGGGCCTGCTCGACATCGTCGAGGCGAAGCTGAGTGCGGATGATGTGCGTCCGCTGACCGATCACGTGCTGGTGAAACCGGCAGCCATCGTCAACTACACGGTCGACGCCGCACTGTTCACCTTCGCCGGCCCGGACTCGCAGGTGGTGCTGGCCGAAGCACGCACCCGCCTGGACCGCTACATCAGCGAATCGCATCGGCTGGGCCGTGACGTCACCCGTTCGGGATTGTTCGCCGCACTTCACGCCGAGGGTGTGCAACGCGTGGAGATCGCCAGCCCGGCAAAAGACATCGTGGTCGATCGCACCCAGGCCACGTATTGCACCCGCATCACGCTGACCCATGGCGGCAATGATGAGTGACGACATCACACGCCTGATCGGCGCGCGTCTTCGCGGTGCCATCGATGGGCGCAACCGCATCTTCCGTCACCCGGGTGGTGCACTGGCGACCTTGCAGACGGTCTACCTCACCGACGAGCAAGGGCGGCAGCGGTTGCGCGAAGTTGCCATCAGCGGCGCAACGGTCACCCTGCCGGCCGCCCCGGCACCCGGCACCCGGATCGAAGGCGACGCGCAGATCGTGGTCCCACGTGGCGCAAACCTGCTTCCCCCCAACGCCACCCGCGCCGAACGTGGACTGGCCTGCGCCATCGTCGCCCGTCCGCTGCCGGTGGACATCACCGCACTCTGGGACGCCGACCGCTGTCCAGCCACCTTGCTGCCATGGCTGGCCTGGGCCTTGTCCGTGGACGAATGGAAGGCGTACTGGCCCGAGCCCGTGAAGCGCGCGCGCGTACGCACCGCCATCGCCATCCAGCGCCGCAAGGGCACGGCCGGCAGCGTGCGCGATGTCGTCGCAGCCTTCGGTGGTTCGGTCCTGATCCGTGAATGGTGGCAGCTTCAGCCCAAGGGTCCGCCACACACCTTCGAAGCCGTGATGACCATCGCCAACCAGGGCGGCCAGGCCGCAACGGCCATGTTCGTCGAGGACGTCATCGATGAAATCCGCCGGACCAAACCTGTGCGATCCCACTTCACCTTCACCCAGGGCATGCAGGCCGACGCAGCTGTCGGCGTACTTGCAGGTGCCCACGCCACGGCCTTCCGCCGCATCCAACTGATCGGAGAGTAATCCCCGCATGCGCTTGAAAATCACCGACGCTGGCTTCGCCAAGCTGGTCAACACGCCGAACACCGGCACCAATGCCGTTCTGGTGACCCAGATCGGCCTGACCTCCACTGCCTTTACGCCCTCGGCCGGGCTCACCGCGCTGCCTGGCGAAATCAAGCGCGTCGCCAGCTTCGGCGGACAAGCGGTGGGCGATGACACCGTGCATGTCACGATCCGCGACGACAGCGCGACGGCCTACGCCCTGCGCGGATTCGGCATGTACCTGGCCGACGGCACGTTGTTCGCCACCTACGGCCAGGCCGATCCGATCATGGAGAAGTCGGCCGCCTCGATGCTGCTGCTGGCCACCGACACCCGCTTCACCGAGGTGGACACCACGCTGATCCAGTTCGGTGACGCCGGCTTCATCTATCCGCCCGCGACCACCGATATCGTGGGTGTGGTCGAGCTCGCCACCACGACCGAGGCGGAAGACGCAGCGGACACCCAGCGTGCAGTCACTCCGCGTGGGCTGCGTGCGTTCACCGACAAGCGCTTCGGCAGCACTGCCCCAACCCCACTGGCGAAGACGCTGCTGGCTGCGTCCAGCACGACAGCAGCCCGCGCAGCCCTGGAACTGAAGGGCGCCGCACTGAAGGATACCGGCCATGGCAATGGCCTGGATGCCGACACCCTGGACGGCAAGCATGCCTCCGAGTTCGCCCTGGCCGGTGACTTCGCCACGGTGGGCCACAAGCACGCGATTGCTGATGTGAACGGACTGCAGGGACTGCTGGATGCCAAGGCGGTCAAGGGAACCAATAGTTTCACTGATCAGCAGTTCGTGGGTGGTAGCGCGCCCCTGGTTGGCTTCGGCTCGGCCGGCGCGGAACAGTCGTTTATCGGTGGATGGGCCAACACCGGCATCTGGCGCGTCTACAACACCGACCGCACTGCGAACGGTGAGTTGATCATCAAGCACGGCGATACCCCGCGCTGGAACGGCGCTGCGATGTGGCATGCAGGCAACTTTGCGCCGGACACCAAAATGGACAAGACCGGGGGTACGTTCACCGGCCACGTCGCAGTGAACGGAAACTCGCTGCGCTCGTATGGCTGGAACGGTACCGCCAGCGATGGCGTGCTGGTTCTGGGCGACGCGAGCTCGTACCTGTTCAAGAACGGCCCGAACTTCACCTTCGCCAATTCTGCGGGTGGTTACACCGCCACGTTGAATGCAGGTGGCTCGATCTGGACGAGCGGCAACTTCGACCCGGCGGCGAAGGTGAACAAGGGTGGCGACGTGATGTCCGGCTCTCTGACGACGACCGAACTTTGGTTGAAGAACGGCAGCAACGCCAACGGCTGGATCGGCACAGGACCGGATGTGGTCTACATGGATGCCCGCCTGAACAACTCGCAGAACCCGGACGCGCATATGCGTTTGCGGGCCGATGCGTTCACATGGGCCAACAAGACCGGCGCCATCTGCGCTGCCATGAATGGCTCTGGCGAGTTCCGCCCGACCAGCCTGCATATTCCGCACAATGCGGATGGCACTCGCATTGCCTGGAACCAGAATGGTGGCGAGAACGGCTACGGCTGCTCGGAATACTACAATTTCAAAGGTGGCGGCACTGGCGGCCACGTCTTCTACTCCAGCGTAGGCACGAACCATCGGCGGACGATGCGTTTGCGGGATGATGCTTTCCTGGAACTTCCTGGCGGCTTGATCCTGCAAGGCATCGACAACCAGATTCGCTACGAGTGGCCGGGCACCGAGACGATTCGACTGGTAGTCAATCAGTCATCCGGCAACATTGGCTGGTGGCAGGAAGGTCTCAACCAATGGTTGTTCCAAATCAATAAGACCTGGGGCAACACCACAATCAAGGGCAGCTGCACCGCTGGTGGCGGCTTTGATGTCGGTTCCTCGCGCAAACTGAAGGCTATCGACGGCCCCGTGCTCTACGGTCTGGCTGCCGTCGAGCGCATGGAACTGGCAGCCGGCCACTACAAGCCCGGATACAACGACGACGGTCGCCGTCGCCTGTTCTTCGTCGCCGAGCAGCTGGCCGAGCTGGTGCCGGAAGCGGTCGACCTGGAGGGCGTCGAGTTCCAGGGCGAGCGTGTCGCGTCCGTCAAACTCGACCAGCTGCTGCCGGTCATGGCCAAGGCCATCCAGGAGCTGGCGGCCGAAGTTCGTGCCCTGAAGGCGGAGCGCTGACATGGCCAGCGGCTATCGCTCATCCGGGATCGACTTCGACGACCTGTTCGATCCGTACGTGGAAGGCCCAATGGCACAGGACTCGGGACGCCGTGTCGGCGGCACCGACCTGAGCCGCCGCTACGCCCATATCCAGTACGGCAGCAAGCGGGCGGATGTTGGCTATCGTGTCGGTGGAATGGATGTATCAAACCTGTGGGCGGCCAGAGGTTCGGCCACCTATCGCCTGCCCTTCCACGGACAGGCCTTCTCGGCAAGCAATGGCGCAAAGACCAATTCTTCCGGGTCGGCGTCGGCGTCCATTTCGATCGACATGCTGTCCGATGGCAATTACAGCATCCGGCGCAGCGTCAACGGCGGAGGCAACAGCAGCAACACCGTCGTTGCCTCCGGCCGCTGGCTTCCGGCGGGTGCGAATCCATCCGAGTACGACGTGCGGTTCAGTGCCGGCAACCCCGGTGCTGCCAGCTTTGGCACCAGCGCGCCGTCATTCGTCTCCCTGGCAACGTCCCGATCAGCGAGTGTCTCCATCAGCGTACCCGCGGCGTCGACCAGCTACGAACGTGCCGCTGTTGCTGTGAATGTGCATCTGCGTCGTGCAGGTGGCAACGAACAGATCTCGACCTTCACCGCCAGCGTCAGCGCGTCCGGCTGGGTCTGACCGATCACCAGGCCACCGCTGCAATTATCGGGACGTGCGCCTTATCCGAACATGTCCCCGTCGCCTGCACCTGCCGGCACACACCCACACCAAGGAAAAACCCCGAATGACCGAATTTCTCCATGGCGTACAGGTCGTCAACATCGATACCGGTGCCCGTTCGATTGCCATCGCCTCCAGCAGCGTGATCGGCATCGTCGGCACTGCACCGCTGGCTGACACCGAAGCGTTCCCCATCAACACCCCCGTCCTGGTGACCTCGCCATCGCAGGCCGCCAAGCTGTCGGCAAAGACCGGTGCGGAAGCCGGCACCCTTCCGGGCGCACTCGATGCGATCTTCGACCAGTCCAGTGCCGTCGTCGTCGTCATCCGGGTCGAGAGCGGCGCCAACGAAAGCGCCACCATCGCCAACGTGCTGGGCGGTGTGAACGCACAGACCGGCGCCTACGAAGGCGTGCATGCCCTGCTGGCGGCCAAGTCCATTGTTGGTGTCAAACCGCGCATCCTGGTCGCCCCGGGCTTCACCCATGTGCACCCGACCGATCCGGCCAAGCCGGAAGCGGTGCTCGCCAACCCGGTCGTGGCCGAACTGCTCGGCATCGCCGACAAGCTGCGCGCGGTGATCATCAAGGATGGCCCGAACAGCAACGACGACGCCGCCAAGAGCACCACCGCTCTGACCGGTTCCAAGCGCGTCTACGTGGTCGACCCGGCGCTGCTGGTGCAGTCCGGTGATGCCATCGTCACCCGCTACGCCTCCGGTGCCGTGGCCGGTGCCATTGCCCGCAGCGACAACGAACGCGGCTGGTGGGCATCGCCGTCCAACCTCGAACTCAACGGCGTGGTCGGTACCGCGCGTGCGATCGACTTCGGCCTGTCCGACGCGACCAGCCGCGCCAACCTGCTGAACCAGGCGAACGTGGCGACCATCATCCGCGAAGGTGGCTTCCGCCTGTGGGGCAACCGTACCGCCAGCAGCGACCAGAAGTGGCAGTTCCTGTGCGTGGTGCGCACTGCCGACATCATTGCCGACAGCCTCGAGGCCGCCCATCTGTGGGCCGTCGACCGCGGCATCAGCAAGACCTACGTCGACGACGTGCGCGAGGGTGTCAACGCCTTCCTGCGCGGCCTGAAGACCCAGGGCGCGATCCTCGGCGGCAACTGCTGGATCGACCCGGAGCTGAACGCAGCGGACAGCGTGGCCCAGGGCCGCTTCTACTGGGACTTCGACTTCACCCCGACCTACCCGGGTGAGCAGCTGACCTTCCGCATGCACATGAACAACAACTACGTCTCGGAGATCTTCTAAGCATGGCGCGCAAGATCCGCAAAAACTTCAACTTTTACGTCGACGGCAAGGGTTTTGCTGGCAGCGTAGTGTCCTTCACCGCCCCCAAGCTGTCGCTGAAGACCGAGGACTTCCAGGCCGGCGGCATGCTGGCCCCGACCGAAATCGTGCTCGGCCACGACAAGCTGACCGCCGAGGTCACCTTCGCCTCCGATGACGCGGAGATCATGTCCAAGTTCCACGTCATCGAGAGCAAGGAGTACGGCTTCACCGCCCGCGAGGCGCTGGAAGCCGACGATGGCTCGGTCACTTCGGTCGTGCACAACATGCGCGGCAAGGTGAAGACCCTCGACCGCGGCGAAACCAAGGTCGGCGAAAAGGGCACGGTCAAGGTCTCCCTGGCACTGAGCTACTACAAGCTGACCCATGGCGTGCAGGTCGTGCAGGAGATCGACGTGACCAACATGATCGCCCGCCAGGGCGGCGTGGACGCACTGGCCGGCATCCGCGGCGCCCTGGGCATCTGATCCCCGCACCGCCTCGACGTACACGGGGGCGCACAGCGCCCCAGGATCCACCGCAACTCCATCCACACCCGGGAACACAGCCATGTCCAGCAAGACCAAGACCACCGCCGACACCGTCATCGAACGCGATGGCTATGCCGAAATCACCCTCTCCCGCCCGCGCCAAGTCAACGGCGTGGACACCGCCGTGCTGCGCATGCGCGAACCGACCGTGGAAGACATGGAGCGCTACCAGGACGACAAGGGCACCGATGCCCAGCGCGAAGTGCGCATGATCGCCAACCTGTGCGAGATCGCACCGGATGACGTGCGCAGGATGCCGCTGCGCGACTACGCCCGCCTGCAGGCCGGCGTCGCGCTTTTTACCACCTGACCCTGCCGCAGATCAGGCAGGGAGCGCTCGCCCTGGCCGGCCACACCGGCTGGGGCCTGCGCGAGATCATGACGCTGCGGGTGTCGAAGTTCATCTGGTGGATACAGGGATTGCCGGTACATGGCGAGTAACGTTCAAACGACAACGATCACGATCGGCGGCTCGGTTTCCCGGTCGTTGCAGGACGCATTGTCCTTCAGCAACGATGGCCTGAAGCGCCTTGGCGATGAAGCCGACAAGCTCGAGCGCAAGCTCAATGTCATGGGCAGGTCGAGCAACCAGTTCGCCCGCATGCGTGCCGAGGCCGATGCGTTGCGCGCTTCCCAGGAAGCGCTGCAGCGGATCGAGGACAAGCGCACAGCGAATCTTGAGAAGCGCGAGAAGCTGGGTTCGGCGTTCGGCGATGCGCGCGGCATGCTCGGCAGCGCCATCACCACGCTGACCAAACCGGTGGAGAATGCCGCCGGCTTCGCGCGCGAGAACCAAGCCATCGGCAACGCCGCCAACCTGACCCGCGCACAGGTCGCTGCGCTGGGCCAGACCATCCTTGCCGAATCCAGCCGCACCCACCAGGGCGCGGGCGAGCTGCAGCGGGCGGTCAGCCAGCTGGTCGCCGCCGGACTGGATGCGCAGACCGCGCAGTCCAGCCTGGGTGCAATCGGCCGCACCACCACCGCTACCGGCGAGAGCATCGACGATGTCACGTTGGCCGCATCGGGCCTGCAGCAGGCACTGAAGATCAATCCGGCCGGCCTGCAGTCGGCGCTGGATGTGCTGGTGGTGGCAGGCAGGAACGGTGGCCTGGGCCTGAAGGACATGGCCGGTGCACTCCCGGTGCTCGGCAGCGCATTCCAGTCGCTGCAGATGCACGGCAACGCGGCCGCCGCCACCATGGGCGCTGCCCTGGATGTCGCCCGGCAGGGAGCCGCTGGTGCCGACGAAGCGGCCGGCAACATGCAGCGCTTCATGGCCAGCATCCTCTCGCCCGACCTGCAGGCCCGTGCCAGGAAAGGCTTCAAGCTGGACATGCGCAGGATCATCAGCGAAGCGCAGAGCAGCGGTGGCAATCCGTTCGACGCGGCGATGCAGGCGATCATCCAAGCCACCGCCGGTGACCAGACGAAGATCGGCAAGCTGTTCGGCGATGCACAGGCGCAGAACTTCGTGCGTCCGATGATCCAGAACTGGGATGAGTACATCCGCATCCGCGACAAGGCGCTCAACCGCTCGGCGGGCACCACCGACAGCGGCTTCGCGGCCAAGCTGCAGACCGACCCGGAAAAGATCGAAGGCGCGAAGATCGCCGTCGACAACCTGTCCAAGGCCTTCGGTGGCGCGCTGCTGCCGGCTGTGGGTGAGGCGGCGGTGAAGCTGACCGAACTGCTGAACGGCGTTGCGTCGTTCGTGCAGGAAAACCCGAAGCTGATCGCCAATACCACCCAGGTCGTGGTCGGCCTGATGGGCATGCGCACTGCGGTACTCGGCGTCCGCTATGCGTGGACGCTCCTGCAGGGCCCGATCCTGGCGGCGCAGAAGGCCTTCGAGCTGTTCCGCGGCGGCAGCCTGCTGGCGCAGATGGGGCAGTTCGGTCCGACGGCAATGCGCCTGGCATCGGGGTTCCGCGTGGTCGCCACCGCCGTCGGCGCCATCGGCGGTGGTCCGATCGCCATCGCCATCGCCGCCATCACCGCCGGCGCCCTGCTGGTGCGCAAGTACTGGGAGCCGATCAAGGCCTTCCTCGGCGGCGTCTGGGATGGCCTCAGCGGCGCAGGAACCACCGCCATGGGCGAACTGATGCGCGCCGTCGAGCCGCTGCGCCCGGCATGGGAAGCGGTCGGCGGGCTGCTGGGCCAGGCATGGGACTGGCTCTCCAGAATGCTGGCTCCCGCGCAGTACACCGGCAACGAACTTTCGCGCGTAGCGGAGATCGGCTCGCTGGTGGGCACGGCATTGCTGGCCAACTTCCGTCTGGTCATCCAGGTGATCGGTGGCGTGGTTCAGACCATCGCCTGGCTGGGTGACATGCTGGGTATCGCCGCCGGCTGGATCACCGTCACGTTGGGCGGCGCCTGGGACGCGATCATGGCATCGGCAGGCGCGGCCATCGACTGGATCATGGGCAAGCTGCAGCCGTTGCTCGATGGCATCAGTTGGGTGTCGGAGAAAGTGGGAGGCGGTCTGGGCTTTCTCAAGGACAAGGCCGTCGAAGGTGCGGGCATCGCCATGGACCGCGCAAACATGGGCAAGGCGGTCTACGGCTCCATGACAGCCAACGGCGGTGGCGGCATCGGCGACATGGCGCGTGCTGCATATGCGGTCGGTACCAATGACAACAACGGTCTCAAGCGCCGCATGTCAGACCTGGGAGGCGCGCAGCAGGGACGCCAGGCACCGCCGATGCCCTCCTCTACCACCGCACGCACCCCCACCACGGTGCAGCAGCAACAGACCAACAACATCACCATCCACCAGCAACCGGGTGAGTCCAGCGAGGCGCTGGCAAGGCGTACCGCCAACGCGCTGCAGCACCAGCAGGCCGTGCAGGCCCGCGCCACCCTGGGAGACAGGAACTAAGCATGAAGCGCGAGTTCGTAACCGGCGCAGTGGACAAGCTGCTGTCGCAATTCAAGGGCAATGATTCCGGCAACGCGCCGGTGCTGCTGATGCTGGGCGGCTTCAAGTTCAGCCTCAACACGGCCGCATTCCATCAGATCCAGCAGTCCAACGATTTCCGCTGGCAGGCCCAGGATCGCGTCGGGCAGATACCTGCACTGCAGTACACCGGCCCGGGCTCGGCCACCATGACACTGCCAGGCGTTGTCTACCCGCTGTTCCGTGGCGCTGGCAACGAGATGTCGCAACTGCGCAGGCTGGCCGCCCAGGGAAAGCCGCAGCGCCTGCTGACCGGCAAGGGCGGCAACCTGGGTTTGTGGGTCATCGAGAAAATCGACGTCACCTCCAGCGAATTCACCGTCGACTGCCAGATCCAGAAGCAGGACTTCACACTCACTCTCCGGAAGCACAGCGATGGCACGAACGTATAACACCCGCGATGGCGATGTCCTCGACCGCGTTGCCTACGCGCACTATGGCGAGCAATCGCCGGCGATCCTGCGCGCGGTGTCCGATGCCAACCCCGGCCTGGCCGCGCGCGGCCCGGTGCTCACGGCTGGCGTGGCGATTGTCCTGCCGGACGTGCAGCGCCCCGCCAAGGAACGCAAGGGAGTATCGCTGTGGGATTGAACATCGCACCTGCGTTCCGCGTGGTGGCCAACAGCCAGGACATCACCGACAAGATCATGTCGCGCTTCAAGTCACTGCGCATCACCGACGAGACCGGCAACAGCTCGGACACGTTGGAGCTGCAGTTGGCCGACCACGATCCGAACGATCCGATCCAGCTTCCGCCGGTGGGCGCGGAGCTGGAGGCCTTCATCGGCTACGACGGCGAAGTGCGGCACATGGGCCTGTACGTCTGCGACGAGGTGGAGATTTCAGGCTATCCCGGCAGCATGACCCTGCGCGCACGTGCCGCGCCGTTTGAAACCAGCAATGGCGGCAAGAACGATCTGCAGACGCAGAAAACGCGCACATGGAAAAAAGGCACGACGATTGGCGACATGGTCAAGCGGATGGCCGCCGAACACGGCCTGAGCGCTGCGGTAAGTGCGTCGCTGGCATCCATCGTGCTGCCGCTGACGGTGCAATCGCAGGAGTCGGACATGAACCTGCTGCTGCGCTTGGCCAAGCAGCACGACGCCATCGCCAAGCCGGGCGGCGGCCGGCTGATGATGGTCAAACGTGGCGAATCGATCACGGCCAGTGGCGAACGCATTCCGGAGGTGACCCTTACGCCGGCCGATGGCAGCAGCTACCGCGTCACCATCGCCGCCCGCGACGATGCCGGCACCACCATCGCCTACTACCGCGACGTGCGCAGTGCCAAGCGCCAGGAAGTGAAAGTGGGCAGCGGTGAACCGATCATGCGCCTGCGCATGGCCTATGCCGACCGGGAGAGCGCAGAGGCGGCGGCACGCGCCAAGCATCGCGAACAGGCACGGCAGACGCGGACGCTCAGCTACACCCTACCCGGCCGCGAGACACTGATGGCCGAAGCCACGGTGGTGATGCAGGGCTTCCGCGATGGCGTGGATGGGCAGTGGCTGGTCAAGCGTGCCGAGCACAGCATCGGCAGCGAGGGCTACGTCACCCGCATCGAATGCGAACAACCCAACAGCGCCGACGCAGTGAAAGCGGCCAGCAATGCCCCGGCCAGCGAAGGCGAACAGGTCGGCAGCGAGGTGTAGATCCACGCCATGCGTGGCTGCGTTTCGCGCGTCAACTCACGTACTGCGCCACGCCATTACCGAAGGACCAGTTCTCCTTCTTCACTTCCACAAGGTTGATGAACACATCCTCGCGGCGGATGCCCACCGCCGCGTGCAGTCCCTCGGCGATGCCCGCGTACAGCGCCTTCTTCTGCTCCAGCGTGCGCCCTTCGTTCCAGGTGATCTGGATGCAGATGAAATCGTCGGTGCGGTCCACGCCCAGGTAGCCGGGGTCGTAGATCAGCGTGCCAGGCGCGTGTTCCTGGAAGATCTGGAAGCGATCGTTCTCCGGCACGCCCACCGCGCGCAGGGCCTGGTAGATGGTTTCGCCGACGCGTTGCAGGTAGTCGGCGGATTTACCTTTGCGAAGATCGATGCGGGCGAGCGGCATGGTGGCACTCCAGGGTGGATGGGCATGGCAACGGGCTGAGACTACGCCTGCCCGGGGCGGTGGGACAGCGCAGGGGTGGAACCCTCTGGCTCCATGCGTGGCATGGTCCCGCCTCCGCCGCGCGGGGTGACGCGATTGCCGTGGTGGCTCCGCTGTGGAGTCGTCTTGTGCACGGTCGGCATGGGCGGCGATGTGCGCCATCAGTGATCGGCCGCACTACTCGCGGGTGCTGGACGGCACACATCGGGAAACGCCTGGCCTGCCTAGGGACAGTTGAGAATTTTCCTTACAGACCGATGTGATTGCCCGGCTTGAAGATCGCCGCGCCGGGGCAAGACGCCTTGGCCGGGATTGGCGTCTCGAATAAACGAACAGGCTCACAGGATGTTGCGATATGGATCGCAGCAAAGAGAATGCACCGATTGCCTTCAATGGCGGGCGGTGTGTGGGGATCGCAAGATCCGCCGGGCTTTTTCTCCCTGTGAGCTTTTCAGCCTCGGTACGCCAACCCGCACCGTCCGCCACCTTCACTCCGGAAGGTGGCCTTACGCCAATGAGGGTTTCGCCATGACCAACCGAACAGCCGTCCATCCCCGCCTATTCGCCCTGATCGGTGACGTCGCCACCGACGTGCCCGAGGGCCTTGCGCGTGAGATCGAGTGCGCACTGAACGAACAGAACCTGCCGGCGCAGTCGGCCACGTTCTTCGCCCGTCTCAATGCGATCAACCATGCCGACGGTGATGACGGACAGCCGTGCACCAGCCTCACCCTCGGCGCCAGCAATCACGCTTCGTTGCGCCGCTCGCTATCTGGGCTCGGCGCAGTGCTCGATCTGCTGCAAGCCGCCGACCATGCGCGCAACGAAGGCGGCCCGGACGAACAGCTGGGCGCCTTCCATATCGACGGACTGATCGTGGCCGCACGACAGTTGGTGCGCGAGGCACATCATTGCCTCTCCAGCGGCGATGCCTGACCGGCCCGGATGTGCGCCCGCTACAATCGCGCAGGGAGCGCAGGAGACCGCAATGGACGCCGAACACCTGGAATACTTCAAGGCCGCACTGGAAGGCCGCGCAACCGTGGGCTGGAACGTCTGGTTCGCCGCCAACCAGCACGCGCTGGCACAACAACTGAGCCGCCCTGCACTGCTGCGCTTGAAGTTCAGCAAACTGGATGAAGCCGAACGCCTGCTGGCCGAGGCCGGCATCGCGCCCAGCAGCACGGTGGGCAAGCGCTACGAGATGTACTGCGCGCAGTTCTCGGCGGACGTGGTGGACGCGAACGGTCGCCCGCTACCGGCCCTCTGGCGCGCGGCGCACGGCGGTGCCATCGGCCTGCTGGCCGATGGGCAGCAGGAGGCCGGCCAGGCGAAGCTGCTCGCGGAGTTCCGCCGTGTCCGCAAGCGCGGGCTGCAGCAGGCCCACGAATGGTTGGCCGATCTGTGCTTTGAAGGCGAGATGGAGCTGACCAGCGGCAATGCCGAGGTGGGCCGTAGCCTGCTGGCGGTGGTGGTGCGGGCCGGCAGCGGTCAGGACCTGCTGGATGCCACGGCGATGATCGCGCGCGCGCTGCTGGACGGACACGGCTGAAACGGTGTGCGCTTTCAGCTGATCTTGCTGGATCGCAGGCAACAAAAAAGCCCCCATTGCTGGAGGCTTCTTTCGTTCTGCAACATGGTGGGCGGTACAGGGATCGAACCTGTGACCCTTGCCGTGTGAAGGCAATGCTCTACCGCTGAGCTAACCGCCCGGTGTGTTGCTGAGCCGCTCATTATAGGGGCTTTTCAGAGGCCGTCAACACTTTTCACATTCGTGTTCATGCGCGTTCCCACACGCGCCGGGCATGGCCCGGCGCAACCGCAATCACATCGTATGGGTCGGCTTGTCCGAGCCGGTCAGCCCGGCCAGCAGGGTCTCGATCTTGTGGCGCACGCCCTCGCCTTCGGCACCGTCGGCCAGCTGCACGCCGATGCCGGCGGTGCGGTTGCCCTGCGCCCCGGCCGGGGTCACCCAGATCACCTTGCCGGCCACCGGCAGGCGCTCGCTGGAATCGGGCAGGGTCAGCAGCAGGAACACCTCGTCGCCCAGGAAGTAGCGCTTGGGCGTGGGCACGAAGATGCCACCGTTCTTCACGAACGGCATGTACGCGCTGTACAGCGCGGCTTTGTCCTTCACGGCCAGGGACAGGATGCCCTGGCGGGCGTTGCTGGCACTCATCGATTTCCCCTTGCGGCAGGCCGCTCGTTCACCTTGTTCCAGGCCAGCAGCAACTCGACCACCGCAAGGTCTGCGCGCACCGTGGTGCGCAGCAGGTCGCGGGTGCGGTTGGCAGCGTCGAACCAGGCTGCAAGCTTGTGCAATCGCTCCGGCGTGGTCAAGGCATCGGTGCTGGCCTGGGCCAGCGCCAGGTCGGCAGCGAAGCGCAGGCGCAGCGCCGCGTTGTCGTCACCGCACCACTTCTGCGCCAGCTCCACCGCACCGGTCTTGCCGGCGGCCAGCTGTTCCAGCTCGCGGCCCACTTCACGGCGCAGGCTCAGGCCATCTTCGCGCAGCCAGTTGTCGGCCTGGCCGGGATGGCCGCGCGCAGCCTCCAGCGCTTCGCGCGCCGATGCTTCGCTGTGGCCCTGCTGCTGCAGCCAGGCCAGCGCTTCGTGCGGCGGCGGCAACTTGAATTCCAGGCGCTGGCAACGGCTGCGGATGGTCTGCGGCAGGCGCGCCGGATCGCTGCTGATCAGCCACAGGTAGCGCCCGGGCTGCGGCTCTTCCAGCGTCTTCAGCAACGCGTTGGCCGCCGAGCGATTGATCGCATCGGCGGGGTCGACGATCACCACCTGCGCCACGCCGTACTGCGGGGTCAGCGCCAGCTTGTCGGTGATCTCGCGCACCTGCTCGATGACGATCTCGGTGCGCAGCTTGTCGCCGCTCTTGTTCGGAATGAAGCTGACCAGCTGCAGGTCAGGATGGGTACCGGCAGCGATCAGCTGGCGCGTGCGCGTGGCATGCGCGGCATCGCCGCGCGCCAGCACGTGGTCGGCCAATGCCAACGCCACCTCGCGCTTGCCCAGCCCGGCCGGACCGCAGATCAGCAGGCCATGGCCGAGGCGACCGGCATCGAGCGCGGCCACGGTCTGGTCGAACGCGCGCTGCTGCCATGGTGAAAAGGGACTCATGCGCCCTCCCCGCCCTGCAGCCAGCGTTCGACACGCGCGACCACATCAGCGGCCACGCGCGCCTGCTCCTGGCCCGCATCAATCAACGCAAAGCGCTGCGGGTCCTGCTGCGCGCGGCTGCGGAATACTTCGCGCACGCGCTGGAAGAAATCGTCCTGTTCGCTCTCGATGCGGTCCGGCCACAGGTCGCGGCCATTGGCGCGTGCGCGGCCCACTGCCACGTCCACGTCCAGCAGCAGGGTCAGGCCCGGCAGCAGGCCCACCGCGCGTCGTTCCAGGTCGGCAATCCACTGCGGATCGAGCCCGCGGCCACCGCCCTGGTAGGCATAGCTGGAATCGGTGAAGCGATCGCTCAGCACATAGGCACCGCGCTGCAGTGCCGGCTGGATCACCTGGCGCACGTGCTGCGCACGTGCAGCGAACACCAGCAGCAGCTCGGCTTCGGCGCTGAGCGGTTCGGCAGCGATCTCGGCATCGGGCTTCAGCACCAGGCCGCGGATGCGCTCGGCCAGCGGCGTACCGCCCGGCTCGCGGGTCAGTACCACCTCGTGGCCGTGGCTGCGCAGGCAGTCACGGATGGCATTGATGGCGGTGGTCTTGCCCGCGCCCTCGCCGCCTTCCAGGCTGACGAAACGGGGGTGGCGAAGCAGCGCGGGACTCATTGCGCCGGGGTCTCCTGGGTACGTTGCTGGCGCAGCTGCTGCAGGTAGCGGGCCACTGCGGCGTTGTGCTGGTCCAGGCTGGGCGAGAACACGTGCGCGCCACTGCCATCGCCCACGGCGACGAAGTACAGCGCGTCGCCCGGTGCCGGCTGTGCAGCCGCCATCAGCGCATCGCGGCTGGGCATGGCAATCGGGGTCGGGGTCAGGCCGGCACGGGTATAGGTGTTGTAGGGCGTATCGGTGGTCAGGTCGCGGCGGCGGATGTTGCCGTCATACGCAGCGCCGATGCCGTAGATCACGGTCGGATCGGTCTGCAGGCGCATGCCGATCTTCAGGCGGCGCATGAACACGCCGGCAATCTGCGGGCGTTCGCTGGCCAACGCGGTTTCCTTCTCGATGATCGACGCCATCGTCAGCAGTTCGTAGGGCGTGTTGATCGGCAGGTCTGGCGCGCGGCTTTCCCACGCCTCATCCAGCGCCTTCTCCATCGCGGCATGGGCGCGCTTGAGCACGTCCAGGTCGCTGTCGCCGCGCTGGTAGACGTAGGTCTCCGGCAGGAAGCGGCCTTCCGGATGCTGGCCACCGAAACCGAGACGCTGCATCAACGCGGCGTCATCAAGATTGTCGGTGGTGTGCAGCAGCGGCTCGGCGCGCTTGAGCGCGGCACGCAGCTGGCGGATATTCCAACCCTCCACGATGGTGACGCGGTGCTGCAGCACCTTGCCGGCGCGCATGCGCAGCAGCAGCTCGCGCGGGGTCAGGTCGCCGCTGAGCGCGTACTCACCCACCTTCAGCTTGCCGGCGGCATCAAGCTGGCGCGCCAACAGCTGCCACTGGGTGTCCTGGCCCTCGTCCACGCCGGCATCGCGCAGCTTGCGCAGCACGCTGTTCATGCCATCGCCGCTGGCGATGACCATGCTCTCGGCGGTCGGGGTGATCGGGGCGTCGGCGAACCGGGTCTGCTGGTAGAAGAACCACGCGCCCGCACCGGCCACGACGGCGGCCAGCACCACCACCAGCGTTACCACGAACAGACACCCGCGCTTGGCTCCCGCCATGGACTACCTCTGAACTCGATTCCGTCGTGCAGGATACCGTGCCGGTGGATTGGGGTCATGACCGGGGACACACCCCCGTGCCGACCAACGGTCGGCACCCACCAAGCGCCCCATCCGGCGCGGCCATCAGTAGATCCACGCCATGCGTGGATGAACGGCCATGGAGGCATCCGCGCCGACCAAGGTCGGCACCCACCGTGGGGGAATGGGGTTGCCGGCCAGCGGCCGACACTACCCCTGCTGGCCCAGCGCGCGCAGCAGGCCGCGGGCCTTGGCGCGGGTCTCGTCCAGTTCCTTGTCCGGGTCCGAGTCGACCACGATGCCGGCGCCGGTGCGGAAGCGCACCTCGTGGCCATCCACTTCGGCGGTGCGGATCAGGATGTTCAGGTCCAGGTCGCCATCGCGGTTCAACCAACCGAACGCGCCGGTGTAGGCGCCGCGCGGCACCTGCTCCAGCTCGCTGATGATCTGCATGCAGCGCACCTTGGGGCAGCCGGTGATGGTGCCACCGGGGAACGTGGCGGCGATCACCTCGCCGGGAGTGACCTCCGGGCGCAGGTGGCCGCTGACGTTGCTGACGATATGGTGCACATGCGCGTAGCTCTCCACCGTCATCAACTCATCGACCACCACGGTGCCGGGCAGGCAGATGCGGCCCAGGTCGTTGCGTTCCAGGTCGATCAGCATCACATGCTCGGCACGCTCCTTGGGGTGGCCGACCAGCTCCTGGATGCGCGCGGCATCGTCATCGCCTTCAAACCGCGGACGCGTGCCGGCAATCGGACGGGTCTGCGCATGGCCGGCATGCACCGACACCAGCCGCTCTGGCGAGGAACTGACCACATGGCGGCCGTGCGCGCTGAACAGGCCGGCGAACGGTGCCGGGTTGGCGCGGCGCAGCTGCGCGTACAGCGCCTGCGGGCTGACCGGGGCGGCGAACTGCGCGCTCCAGCGCCGTGACAGGTTCACCTGGAACACGTCGCCGGCACGCAGGTACTCGATCACCCGGCGCACGCCGTCGGTGAAGCGCTGCGGCGCATCCTCGCCCACCGACTGCGGCGGCTGCCAGCCCTGCCCGGCTTCGGGCAGCGTGGCCGAGGCCAGTGCCACCAGCGCATCCAGCAACGCCTGCTCGCCAGCTTCGGCGATGACGAAGCTGGCCTCGTTGTGGTGGTCGTGCAGCACCGCGGCCGGACAGCGCAGCGCCAGCGCGGTCGGGCGACTGTCCTCGCGCGCACGCGCCGGCAGCACCGGTTCGATCTGGCTGGCCACTTCGTAATCGAGCATCAACGCCCAGCCGCCGCGGAACGGCAGGCTGTGGCTGCCATCATGCGGCAGGCGTTCGCGCTGCCAGGCACGATCCAGCACCTGCAGGAAGCTGCCGGCGTGTACCGCATCGTGCTGGTCGCGCACCTGGCCATCGGCATCCAGCCGCAGGCCATCGCCCTGCGCGGCCAGCAGCAGGCTCCAGCGGCCCTGGGCGGTGCCCGAGGCGGTGGATTCCATCAGCAGCGGGAAGCGTGCCGGGTCGTGCTGCTGCAGGGCAAGCAGATCGATCGGGTGCGGCAGCGGGTGGATCAGCGGTGCGTGGGTCATGGCAGCCAGTTCAGGGGTTCAGATGCACGGAAGCCGCCTTGCGGCGGCCTCCTCGTGCGTAACGCACGTTCAGTCGAGCATGGCTCGACTGTACAACTCGGTCAGACGCGCTTGAAGATCAGCGTGCCGTTGGTGCCGCCAAAACCGAAGCCATTGGACATCACCACGTCGACCTTGGCCTGGCGTGCTTCATTGGGCACGTAGTCCAGGTCGCAGCCTTCGCCCGGCTGCTGCAGGTTGATGGTCGGCGGAATGACGTTGTCCTGCAGCGCCATCACCGAGAAGATCGCTTCCACGCCGCCGGCAGCGCCCAGCAGGTGGCCGGTCATCGACTTGGTGGAGCTGACCATCATCTTGTAGGCGTGGTCGCCGAAGGCGGTCTTCATCGCCATGGTCTCGCCCAGGTCGCCCAGCGGCGTGGAGGTGCCGTGCGCGTTGAGGTAACCGACCTGTTCCGGGGTGACACCGGCGTCCTTCATGGCCATGACCATGCAGCGGGCGGCGCCTTCGCCGTTCTCGCTCGGTGCGGTCATGTGGTACGCGTCGGAGCTGGCGCCGAAGCCGGCCAGTTCGCAGTAGATCTTCGCGCCGCGCGCCTTGGCATGCTCGTACTCTTCCAGGATCAGGATGCCGGCACCGTCGCCCAGCACGAAGCCGTCGCGGTCCTTGTCCCACGGGCGCGAAGCCTGTTCCGGAGCGTCATTGCGGGTGCTCATGGCCTTCATCGCGCAGAATCCGCCCACCGCGGTCGGCGAGGAGCCACGCTCGGCACCGCCGACCACCATCACGTCGGCATCGCCGTACTGGATCATGCGCATCGCGGTACCGATCGAATGGTTCGAGGTCGCGCACGCCGACACCGCCGAGAACGACGGGCCCTTCAGGCCGGTGATGATGCTCAGCTGGCCCGGCAGCATGTTGATGATGGTCTTGGGCACGTAGAAGGGCGAGATCTTCTTGCCCTCGTGGAACTCGATGGTCTGCTCTTCGATGCCGAGCAGGCCGCCGATGCCGGCGCCAACAATGGCGCCGATGCGATCGGCATTGGCGTCGGTGATTTCCAGGCCCGAGTCATGCAGGGCCATGAACGAGGCACCGAGGCCGTAATGGATGAACGGGTCCATCTTCTTGGCATCCTTGCCGCTGACCCGGAACTTGCCGAACAGTTCATTGTCGGCGGTGATGTCGAATCCCTTGACCTCACCTGCAATCTTGGTGGTGAACCGATCCAGATAGGCATCAGAAACGTTGGTCAGCGGACCGATGCCCGAACGACCCTGGGTGATGCCTTCCCAGCTGCTGGCCAGATCATTGCCCAACGGCGAGACGATACCCAGGCCGGTTACGACGACGCGACGCTTCATTGCTGATTCTCCTGGCCCGGATGATTTCAACGGGCAACTCGGTTTGCTTCGGTGTGATGCTCAAACACACGGGGCCGCAACAGCGGCCCCATGGGGTGCGGTGCGCGGCGAGCGTGGCCCGCGCGCGCACTGCCGTCTGACATCAGGCCTTGACGTGGGCCTTGATGTAGTCGATGGCGGCCTGCACGGTGCTGATCTTCTCGGCTTCTTCGTCCGGGATCTCGCACTCGAATTCTTCTTCCAGGGCCATCACCAGCTCAACGGTGTCCAGCGAGTCAGCGCCCAGGTCATCGACGAACGATGCGCTGTTGGTGACTTCTTCTTCCTTGACGCCAAGCTGTTCGACGACGATTTTCTTGACGCGTTCTTCGATGGTGCTCATGGGATCTCGCTCCAGATGGAGTTGTGGTTCAAAAGTGGTCGCCATCAAAGGCGATGGCCGTGGGATAGTGTAGTGGAAACCGACGCGGCCTTGCATTGCAGCAAAAACCCTCGCAGATCAACCACTTGCGGCGCAATCCCTGCGCCCCTTGCTTACGGCATGTACATGCCGCCGTTCACATGGAGGGTTTCGCCGGTGATGTAGCCGGCAGCCGGGCCGGCCAGGAAGGCCACCGCATGGGCGATGTCTTCCGGCGAACCCAGGCGTTCGAGGGCGATGTCGTTGATCAGCGCGGTACGCGCTTCTTCCGGCAACGCCTTGGTCATGTCGGTGTCGATGAAGCCGGGTGCGACAACATTGACGGTGACACCGCGCGAACCGATTTCCTTGGCCAGCGACTTGCTGAAGCCGATGATGCCGGCCTTGGCCGCAGCGTAGTTGGCCTGGCCGGCATTGCCGGTCACGCCCACCACCGATGCGATGTTGATGATGCGGCCCTTGCGCGCCTTCATCATGCCGCGCATCACCGCCTTGCTGGTGCGGAACACGCTGGTCAGGTTGGTGTCGATGATCGACGCCCAGTCCTCGTCCTTCATGCGCATCAGCAGGTTGTCGCGGGTGATGCCGGCGTTGTTGACCAGGATCGAGATCGGGCCGAATTCCTTGGCGATGCCATCGAGCACGCTGTCCAGCGCGGCGGCGTCGGTGACGTTCAGCGCGCGGCCGTGACCGCCGTGGGCGGCCAGGCGCTCACCGATCGCGGCAGCGCCGGATTCGGTGGTGGCGGTGCCGATGACGGTGGCGCCCTGGGCGGCCAGCAGATCGGCAATGGCGGCACCAATGCCACGGCTGGCGCCGGTGACCAGTGCGATTTCACCCTGCAGGGGCTTGCTCATGATGTTTTCCTCAGGCTGGGACGGCCGCCGCACCCGTGCCGCTTGCAGCGGCCACCGGCACGGGCGGCAGGAACAGGGGGTATCAGGCCGACCATGCCTCGCGGGCAGCTTCGAAGTCGCCCGGAGTGGCCAGTGAACGGCCGTCGATGGCCTTGTCGATGCGCTTGACCAGGCCGGTCAGCACCTTGCCCGGGCCGCACTCGGCGATCTGGGTGACGCCACGGCCGGCCAGCGCCTGCACGCATCCGGTCCACTGCACCGGCTGGTACAGCTGCTGCACCAGCGCGGTACGGATCGCATCAATGCCGTCATGCACCTTGGCGTCGACGTTCTGCACCACCGGCAGCTGCGGCGCCTGCCAGGCCAGGCCGGCCATCACTTCGGCCAGGCGGTTGGCGGCTTCGCGCATCAACGGGGTGTGCGAGGGCACGCTCACGGCCAGCTTGACCGCCTTGCGCACGCCCTTTTCGGCCAGCAGCGCCAGCGCACGGTCAACGGCGTCGGCGTCGCCACCGATCACGATCTGGCCCGGCGAATTGAAGTTGGCCGGCACCACCACCTGGCTGCCTGCCGCTTCAGCACAGACGTCCAGCACCAACTGGTCCTCGGCGCCGAGCACGGCGGCCATGGCACCGACACCGGCCGGTGCGGCGTCCTGCATCAGCTGGCCGCGCAGGCGCACCAGGTGCGCACCGTCATGCAGGCTCAATGCGCCCGCGGCGACCAGGGCGGTGTACTCGCCCAGGCTGTGGCCGGCCAGCACCGACGGGCGCGGACCGCCCACGGCGCTCCAGGCGCGCCACACGCCGATGCTGGCGGCCAGCAGGGCCGGCTGGGTGTATTCGGTACGGTTGAGCATTTCCTCCGGGCCACCCTGGGACAGCGCCCACAGGTCGACGCCGGCACCATCGGATGCCTCGGTGAAGGCTTCACGCACCTGCGGGTGCAGTTCGGCCAGCTCGGCCACCATGCCCACAGACTGCGAGCCCTGGCCGGGGAAGACAAAAGCGAGGGTGGATACGGTCACGCGGTCATCCGCTTGTTGCAATCGAAGCGGGCCATCATAAGGGGGAACATGCCGTGTCGTCTGTACGTGCGCGTATGCACGCGTATGGTGGGCGGCCGGGCAAGCGCAACGGGGTCAGATCCCTTTTCCGCAGGAAAAGGGATCTGACCCCTATCAGCCATCAGCAGAACAGCTGCAGGACGTCCAGATCGCCGTCGGCGAGGAAATCCACGCACAGGCCCAGCAGCATCAGAACGCCTGCAGTACTGGCGCCATGGGTGATGAAGATCGAATGGGCCAGCGCGCGCGCCGAACGGCCCAGCTTCATGCACACTCTGGCCAGGCTGCGCAGGCGGCCACTGACCGCATGCACGTGCTCGCGCACCGGCGCCTGAACGTCGCCCATCGCTTCGGCCATCATCCCCTGCAGACGCTCAGGGCGGTCTGCGTAGTACTTGGCCACGCCATAGCCGAACATCAGCCAGTCGCGGGCCTGCGCTTCGGACAGATCCATCACTTCCAGCGGATCTTCCTCGAAGTCGATGAAACCGACCTTCTCGCCGTCCCAGGTGAGGTTGCGCGGCAACGGCTGCCCGAAATAGGCACCGCGGGCATGCGCTTCAGCAATGGCCTGCATTGCCGCCATCACCAGCCGATCGCGACCGGCCTCATCGGCTTCACGCAGGCAGGTATTGAACGAGCTGCCGTTGTCGCCGATCACCAGCGCGGCATGGCCGGTGCCCAGTACGCCAGGCACGTTCACGCCCTGTGCCTGCAGTTCCCCCAGGCGGCGGGCTTCGGTTGCGCGTGCGGCGTCGCCGCCGCGATGCGGTGGCGGGCGCAGGGCATCGAGATGGAAACGGCGGGCGACGAAATTGAGCAGGCCCAGGGCCAATGCTCGGCTTCCCTTGCCGTACTGCTTCAGCCAGGCACGCTGCCCTTCGATGACGATGGGCTCAACCATGACAGGTCCTCCTCAAACGCGTTGCGGCCCCAAAGGGGCCGCAACGACAAAGCTTCACATTGTCGTAACTTGCACTATCAATAGCGCAACAGGGCCGAACCCCAGGTGAAGCCGCCGCCAAAGGCTTCCAGCAGCAACAGCTGGCCACGTTCGACCTTGCCCGAACGCACGGCGGCATCCAGTGCCAGAGGCACCGAGCCGGACGAAGTGTTGCCGTGCTTGTCGACGGTCACCACGACCTGGTCCATCGACATGTCCAGCCGCTTGGCGGTCGCTTCGATGATGCGCAGGTTGGCCTGGTGCGGGATCAGCCAATCCAGGTCGGACTTGTCCAGGCCGTTGGCGGCCAGGGTCTCGTCCACGACCGAGTCCAGCGCCTTGACGGCGTACTTGAACACGTCGTTGCCCTTCATGTTGATGGTGCCACCACCGTTGGCGCCGTCCTTGAAGCCGGTCGAAACGCCGACCGGGTTCCACAGCAGCTCCTTCTTGCTGCCATCGGCATGCAGGTGGGTGCTGAGGATGCCGGTCTCTTCGTCGGCCTTCAGCACGACAGCGCCAGCGCCATCACCGAACAGCACGCAGGTGGTGCGATCGTTCCAGTCGACCATGCGGGTCAGCGTTTCGGTGCCGATCACCAGCACGTGCCTGCAGTCGCCGGAACGGATGAACTTGTCGGCCACGCCCAGCGCGAACACGAAGCCCGAACAGGCTGCGTTGACGTCGAAGGCGGGGCACCCGGCCACACCGAGCTTGGCCTGGATCAGGCACGCGGTGGACGGGAAAATGAGATCAGGGGTGGTCGTGCCGACCACGATCATGTCGAGCTGCGAGGCATCGATGCCTGCGGCTTCAAGCGCGCGCAGGGCGGCGTTGTAGCCAAGGTCGCTGGTGGTTTCGCCTTCGGCCGCGATGTGCCGTTCACGAATTCCGGTGCGCGACTGGATCCACTCATCCGAGGTTTCGACCATTTTTTCCAGGTCGGCGTTGGTCAGGACTTTTTCCGGCAAATAGCTACCGGTGCCCGCGATCCTCGAATAGATCCGCTTGCTCATCATGTTTCCTGTTGCGCGGGCCGCCGATCACCGGCACACCCGGGAAAGAAGGCAAAGGCCGCTGCCCGGAGGCAGCGGCCTTCCCGGCACATCAATCTTCTTCGACGGCCGAGGTCTTGGTCTGGATGACCTTCTTGCCGCGGTAGAAACCATCGGCAGTGATGTGGTGACGCAGGTGCACTTCGCCGGTGGTCGGGTCGGTCGACAGCTGCTTGGCGCTCAGGGCGTCATGGGCACGACGCATGCCGCGGCGGGACGGGGTGACACGGGATTTCTGCACAGCCATGGGATTGCTCCAAACTCGGTTCGATTTGCTTCGTCGTATCGTCGCGCAGGACGCCAGCGCCCAGCACACTTTCGCTTTCGCCGCAGCCGCCGACGACAATCCGGCTGCTATTGTTTCTTCAGTGCTGCCAACGCCGCAAACGGGTTGGCCTTCTTCGTTTCTTCTTCGCTCGGCGCCCAGTCCTTGTCGACTGCCTCACCGTCGGGCGACAGCGGCACCACAGGCACCGCCAGCACCAACTCGTCCTCGACCAGGTCCAGCGGGCGGAGCTGGCCGTCTTCGGGCACCAGCAACGCCTCGTATTCCTCCGGCAGGGACGATTCCTCGTCCTCGTCGCGGATCAGGCCAAGCCTCTGGGTCACCTTCACCGGCAACAGGAATCGCTGCATGCTGCGCTGACAGGTCAGCGGCAACGCGGTGTCGATGGTCAGTTCCACATAGGATACCCGCAAGACGTCGTCGCGACCGAATTCAAGCGAGTAGGCACACTCGCCGTCGGTATCTGCGACCAACCCCTGCAGGCGGGTCAATTCAGCCAGGGAGACCTGACCGTCGAAGCGCCTTCGCGCTACAACCATCCGCCAGGCATCCAGCGTTTCGGGCACGTTCGCGGACATAAGCCGCTGAATACTAAGGATCGCGTCGTCCGCTGTCAAATGCCCGCCATACAGGGCTTGCCGCTGGCGTCGTGAAGGGGCCAGACTGCCGTGCCCTGTCCCGGTATTGTCGCATGCCACTGGTTCTGGCCTCCACCTCCCGCTACCGTCGCGAACTGCTGGAACGGCTGGGCCTGCCCTTCGACTGTGCACGCCCGGACGTGGATGAAACCCCTCTGGGCGCCGAGATTCCGCTGGCCCTGGCCACGCGCCTGGCCGCCGCCAAGGCCGCCGAAGTGGCCGCCCGCTACCCGGGTGCCTGGGTAATCGGCTCGGACCAGGTGGCGGACCTGAACGGCCAGCCGCTGGGCAAGCCCGGCACCGTCGATGCGGCCTGTGCGCAGCTGATGGCGATGTCCGGGCAGACGGTGCGCTTTCACACAGCGATCAGTCTCAGGCGTGATGGAGAATGCCTCGCCGCCCTGGACCTGACCGAAGTGCGCTTCCGCGCGCTGGACCCGCAGGAGATCACCCGCTACGTCGCGGCCGAGCAGCCGCTGGACTGCGCCGGCAGCTTCAAGTGCGAGGGCCTGGGCATCAGCCTGTTCGAGGCGATCGACAACCGCGACCCGACCGCGCTGGTCGGCCTGCCGCTGATCGCGCTGTGCGGCCTGCTGCGCCAGGCGGGGTTCGCCGTGCCCTGAACAGCGGGATTCGCGCCGCCCCGAACGGCAGAGTCGAGCCACGGCTGCTTTTGCTGGCCCCTGCCCTCCGGAACAGAAGCAGTCGAGCGCGGCTCGACTCCACCACAGCAGGACTCAACGAACCTCGAACGGCTGCTCCTGCCACTGCTCCACACTGCCGTCGCGCCCGTGCAGGCGCAGGCCAAGCCAATGCCGGCCCGGCGCCAGCGTGGTGGTATCCAGCGATGCATCGAAGCCCACCGCCGGATGCTGCGGATCGGTGCTGTCCGGCCAGGTGTGGCGGATGTCGAACATGCGCCCGTAGCGCGCATCACCGATCGAACGGCCATCGACCAGCACTTCGATGCGCGCCAACCCGACGCCATCCTTGAATGCCCAGCCCTTGATGGCGAGCGTCCCGGAGACCTTTTCGCCGTTGGACGGCGCATCCAGCCAGGCCATCGCCGGCGTCACGCACGGCCCCTGCGCACGCTGCACCGGCAGCCGGAACAGCAGGAAGCGCTGGAAGCCATGATCGCTGCTGACCACGCGCGGCGCCGGCAGCGGCCCCACTTGCTCGCAGATGGCGTGATAGCGCGCCAGCAGCTCACGGTAGCGCTGGTCGCTGGGCGACAGCACCAGCAGCATCGGCGCGCGGCGCGGGCCCTCGTGCAGCAGGCCCCACTGCGCCAGCTGTGCGGTCCGCCCATGCTTGTCGTTGAGCGGATGCGGCAACACCTCGATATCACCACTGCCCAGCTGGAAGCCCAGTTCGGCACCGACCTTGAAGTTGCCCGCCAGCACACGCGTGCCCGGCGGCATCTGCCGCAGTTCGTCGCGCACCGCCACGGCCAGTGGCTGCCAGCCGGCAAAGTTGCGCGGGTAATACTTGCTGCCGGCCATCTGCTCGCGCAGTGCCGGCGTGGACGCCATCAGGTAGTAGCCGAAGGCCAGCACGGTACCTGCAGCCGCCAGCCACCAGCCGGTACGGCGCAACCAGCGCGGCCAGCCATTGAGGACTACCGGCACGGCTACCAGCAGCGCCAGGTAGCCCGGCAACGGCCAGTGGAAACTGATCCGCTCGACATCGGTGAAGAAGCCCAGCAGGAAGATGCCCAGCGTCGACACCCCACCCACCAGGCCGAAATAGCGCCACTGCACCCGCGCACCACCACCGCTGCGGGTACCCGCCAGGGCGACCTTCCACATCGCGATGCACAGGATCGGCGTCACCAGCATCGGCTGGATCACCAGGAACCACAGCCCCTCCCACTCGAACGTCCACGGGTGGCGTTCGACCACCTGGAACTTCAGGCCGGCATCATGGTTGTCCGCATTCCAGGCCAGCAACGGCAGCCAGGCCAGTACGCCCACTGCGATCGCCACCCATACGCGCGGGTCGGCCAGCATGCGGCGGCCCTGCGGCAGCGCCAGCAACGCAATGAAGCCGACACCGATGACACCAATGAATCGGTAGTGGCTGAGCGCGCCGATCAGCAGGCCCAGCGCCAGCTTCATCGCCGACGACGCATCCACGTTGTGCAGCAGGCGGGCACCGGCGTGCAGGCAGATCACCGCCGCCAGCGCCATCGGCACATCCGGTACGGCCAGCAGGCCCAGGGTGGCCGACAGCGGCATCAGCAGGGTCAGGCTGCCCGCCTGCCACCCGGCGACGTTGCCGAACCAGCGCGTGGCAATGCGCACCACCAGCAACGGCAGCAGCGCACCGATGGCCAGGAATGGCAGGCGCAATGCGAGCACGTGATGGCCACCGATCTCCACGCCCAGGCGCGCCAGCCACGCCGTCAGCCCTGGCAGGTCGGAATAGGCGGCGGCCAGGTGCTGGCCCTCCTGCCAATAGAACGCCTCGTCGACAAACAGGGGCAGGCGCGCAGCCACCACCAGCTTGGCCGCTGTGATCAGCGTCCATAACCAGAGAAATATTGTCCGCGCGCGCTGTTCGCCTTGCATTGCTCTATGGATAATCGAATGGATTCCAGACCTGAGACGATCATGCCTGCCTCGTCCCCCAATCCCAGCATGCTAACCGATCAACTGCGCCAGGCCCTGCGGGAGGCACAGGATCAGGTGAACGCACTGGTGCTGGGCAAGGTGCCGGAAGTCAGGCTGGCCTTTGTCGCCCTGCTTTCCGGCGGCCACCTGCTCATCGAGGATCTGCCCGGCCTGGGCAAGACCACACTTGCGCATGCACTGGCCAGCAGCCTCGGGCTCAGCTTCCAGCGCGTGCAGTTCACATCCGACCTGTTGCCGGCCGATGTGCTTGGCGTATCGGTGTACGAGGCTGGCAGCCGTCAGTTCCAGTTCCACCCCGGCCCGGTGTTCACTCACGTGCTGCTGGCCGATGAGATCAATCGTGCACCACCGCGCACGCAGAGCGCGTTGCTGGAAGCGATGGCCGAGCAGCAGGTCACCCTGGATGGACAGACGCATCCGCTGCCCGACCCGTTCTTCGTGATCGCCACGCAGAACCCGGTCGACCTGTCCGGCACCTTCCCGTTGCCGGATTCGCAGCTGGATCGTTTCCTGCTGCGGCTGGCGATGGGCTATCCGAGCGCGCAGGCCGAGCGCGAGCTGCTGCGTGGCAGCGATCGTCGCGACCTCATCGCACGCGCGGTGCCGAAGCTGGACGACACCCAGGTGCGTGCACTGCGTGAAGCCGTTGGCCAGGTGCACGCCAGCGATGCGCTGATCGACTACGTGCAGGCATTGCTGACCCGCAGCCGCCAGCATGCCGGCGTACGTGTGGGCCTGTCACCGCGTGCCGGGCTGGCCCTGCTGCGCGCGGCCAAGGCCCACGCGCTGCTGCTCGGCCGTGGGCATGTGGTGCCCGAAGACGTGCAGACCCTTTTCATAGCGGTGGCCGGCCATCGCCTGGTGGCAGAGGCCGAAGCCAGCTCCGGGCCTGCACTGGCACGGGCGATCCTGCAGACCGTCGCGGTGGACTGAAGGTGGCCACACGCTGGGCACGCATGCAGCTGCTGGCACGCCCACGCAGGCCCGAAGCCTTGCCGCAGCGGCTGGATCGCCATCGCATCTATGTACTGCCGACCCGTTTCGGCCTGTTCGTCGCCACCCTGCTGTCGGCGATGCTGCTGGGCGCATTGAACTACAACAACAACCCTGCGCTGCTGCTGGCCCTGTTGCTGGCTGCAGCGGCGATCGCCAGCGCCATCGCCGCGCACCTGCAGCTGTCCGGCATACAGATCGATGCAATCTCCGCCGAACCGGTGCCGGCCGGGCACCCCCTGCGCCTGCGCCTGGACCTGTCGCTGCGCGACCCGCGCGCGCGCCATGGGCTGCACCTGCAGCTGGGCGCAAGCGAGGCCTGGGTCGCACTGCCTGCACACGGTCGCGGCGAAGTGGAGCTGGATGTCCCCAGCGAGCGCCGCGGCTGGCTGGAACTACCCCGCATCCGCCTGTCGAGCACGCAGCCGCTGGGACTGGTGCGGGCATGGTCATGGGTATGGCCCGAGCAGCCGCTGCTGGTCTATCCGCTTGCCGAGGCTCTGGCACCACCCCTTCCGGAAAGTGGCAGCGATCCACTGCACACCCGTGCCCATGCCAGTGGCGACGAGCTGCATCAGCTGCGCCCCTATCGTGCCGGCGACGCCCCGCGCAGCATTGCCTGGAAACACTCGGCACGCCGCGACAGCCTGCTGGTACGCGAGTACGAAAAGCCGATCGGCATCGACGTGGTGCTGGACTGGCGCGCGCTGGCGCCGATGGGCCATGAAGCGCGCATCGCGCGGCTGGCGCGCTGGGTCGACATGGCCGAGCGCGAAGGCCGCCGCTACACGCTGCTGCTTCCGGCCCAGCCACCGCTCGGGCCCGGCCAGGGCGCCAGCCACCACCACCTGTGCCTGCGCGCACTGGCGTTGATGCCCCATGACTGAGCCTGCCGTCCTGCTCGATCGCAACGCCCGCAGCTGGACCCTGGCCAGCGCGGCGCTGGCGCTGCTGCCACTCCTGCTGCAGCTGCCGCCGGCACTGGCCGTGGTGATCGCGATCGCCGCCGTGCTGACCGCTGCGCTTTCGTGGCGGCGTGTGCTGCCGATGCCGGTTCGCCTGCTGCTGGTGCTGGCCATGCTCGCCACCATCGTCTGGCAGATGGGCATGGTGCGGCCGGGCCGTGATACCGGCTGTGCATTGCTGGCAGCGATGCTGGCGATCAAATCCAGCGAGCTGCGCAACCTGCGCGATGCGCGCAGCCTGCTGGGCTTCGCGCTGTTCTCGCCCTTCGCGGCCTTCCTGCTCGACCAGGGGCCGCTGACCACCGGATTGGCGGCGCTGGCCGCGGTTGCCGCACTGCTGGCCCTGCAGCGCCTGGCCCAGGACGAGGGTCGCAGCCCAGGCCTGCCACTGCGCGGCCAACTGCGCGGCGTCGGCCGCCTGCTTGGCATCGGCCTGCCGCTGGCACTGGCCTGCTTCTGGCTGTTCCCGCGCCTGTCCACGCCGTTGTGGGGCGTCCCAGAACGAGCGGTGGGTACACCGGGCCTGGCTGACAGCATGGCGCCGGACCAATGGTTGGACCTGATGGCCGACGACACCCCGGCACTGCGCGTGCAGTTCTTCGGTGCGGTGCCCGAGCCCGCGCAGCGCTATTGGCGCGGTCCGGTGCTGACGTCGTTCGATGGCCACCGCTGGAGCCGCGATCGCGCGACGGCCCGGCGCCCCGCTCCCATGGTCGAAGCCGCCGCACAGGGATGGGACTACCAGATCGACTACGAGCCCACCGACCGTCGCCTGCTGGTGGCACTGGACCTGCCCAGCCGCGCACCGGAGGGCAGCAGCTTCGATGCGGACATGAGCCTGCGCAGCGACCGCACGCTGTCCGCGCTCAGCCGCTGGCGGTTGCATTCGGCGCCGCCGCAACGGTTCGACACCGATCTGTCGCCCTATCTGCGCCGCGCCGCGTTGCAGCTTCCGCCCGGCTTCAATCCGCGCACTGCCCAGCTGGCACGGCAATGGCGGCAGGAGGCCGGCAATGATGACGAAGCCATCGTCCGCCGCGCGCTGCAGTGGATCACCCGCGACTTCTCCTACACGCTGGAAACCCCGGTGGCCGGGCGCGATCCGGTCGACGATTTCCTGTTCAACTACAAGGCCGGCTTCTGCCAGCACTTCAGCTCGGCCTTCGTGGTGCTGATGCGCAACGCCGGCATTCCGGCCAGGGTGGTGACCGGCTTCGCAGGCGGCACCCGCAACCGCATCGGCGACTACTGGGTGGTGCGGCGCATGGATGCCCACGCCTGGGCCGAAGTGTGGCTGCCGCAACGCGGCTGGGTCCGGGTCGACCCGACTGCGGCCGTGGCACCGGAACGCATCCTGGACACGCTGGACGACCGCCTGCAGGCCGGCACGGAGACCCCGCTGCAGCAGCGCTGGCTGCAGCTGGGGCAGATGGGTGACTGGCTGCGCCGCGGCTGGAACGACCTGGTGCTTTCCTTCGACGCACGCCGCCAGCAGCAGCTGCTCAAGCCGTTCGGGCTGGGTGATCTCGGGCCGGCACAGCTGGTGGCCGGCTTCGTGGTCGCCGCGCTGCTGGCATTGGCGTGGATGGCCTGGTTGCTGGCCCGCGGCGAGCGCGAGCGCGACCCGCTGCTGCGCGCCTGGCACCGGCTGGGGCGCCGCTATGCGCGCCTTGGCCTGGCCCGCGAACCCAACGAGACGGCATGCGACTGGGCACGGCGGGTACACGCCCAGCACCCCGACCCCGCCCTGCTGGCACTCAGCCAGCGTTTCGCCGACGCGCGTTACGCTGGAACTTGCACCGACCTCGCTTCATTATTGCGGGACCTGCGCAGGCATCGCCCGACTTCCGGAGCCTCCCCATGAACACCAAGTTCCTCCTCACCGCCGTGGCCACGCTGGCCCTGTCGGCCTGCGCCACGGCCCCCAAGCCGCTGCAGGGACAGTTCAGCCTGGTCTCCCCGCGCGACTCGGTCGCCACCCAGCAGGTCGGCACGCCGGTCCGTTGGGGCGGCCGCATCATCGAAACCAAGCCCGGCCAGGGCGAGACCTGTTTCCAGATGATCTCGCGCCCGCTCAACGCCAGCGGCCGCCCGAACACCACCTCGTCCGACGCCAGCGATGGCCGCTTCATTGCCTGCCGCGCCGGGTTCTACGACCCGGCCGTGTTTGAAGCCGGCCGCGACGTGACCTTCATCGGCAAGATCGACGGCTACCAGAACACCCGCATCGGCGAGTACGACTACCGCCTGCCGAAGCTGTCGGCCGACGTGATCTACCTGTGGCCGGAACAGCGCCAGGTCGATGTGGTGCCCTACCCCTATGGCCCGTGGGGCCCAGGCCCGTATGGCCCGTACTGGGGCGGTTATGGCCGCTGGGGCTGGTGGTGATCGCCACCAGGCTTGCGTAATGGAAAAAGGCCGCCCCTGGGCGGCCTTTTTCATCCACGCATGACGTGGATGCCGGGTGCTCAGCGGCCCGGCGTACCGAAATGCCCCAGCGGCCCACCGGCCAGCAGGTGCATGTGGATATGGAACACGGTCTGCCCGGCATGCTCGCGGCAGTTCATCACGATGCGGTAGCCGTCCTGCGCGAGACCTTCGCGGCGCGCGTACTCGGCGGCGGCCAGGGCCAGCTTGCCGATCAGGTGCGCCTGCGACGGCTGCAGGTCGTCCAGGGTCGGGATGATCTCGTTCTTCGGAATGAACAGTACGTGCACCGGCGCCTGCGGTGCGATGTCCTTGAAGCCCAGCACCTCGTCGTCCTCGTAGACGATGGTGGCCGGGATCTCGCGACGGATGATCTTGCTGAAGAGGGTTTCGTTGCTCATGGTCGGCCTCGGCGGGATGTCTTCCGCATTGTAGGCCGGACACGCCGGGCGCTGCCCGGACAGCGCTCAGTCGCGGAATTCGCTGCGCGTGCCGAACGCGTGCGACAGCGTGCCGCGGTCAACGTATTCGAGCTCGCCACCGAGCGGCAGGCCCTGCGCCAGCCGGCTGGGCTGCACCTTGCGCGCGCGCGCCAGCTGCGCCAGGTAGTGCGCGGTGGCTTCGCCTTCGACGGTGGCACTGGTGGCGATGATCAGCTCCTGCACCTCGCCTTCGGCCAGCCGCTGCTCCAGCTGCTCCAGGCCCAGCTCGCGCGGGCCGACGCCATCAAGTGGCGACAGCCGCCCCTGCAGTACGAAGTAGACACCGCGGAAGCCAGTGGCGTTCTCGATGGCCAGGCGGTCGGCCGGCGATTCGACCACGCACAGCTGGCTGCGCTCGCGGCTGCTGTTGGCACAGGTCGGGCACAGTTCGGTTTCGCTGAAGTCGCGGCATTGCGCGCAGTGGCCGATACGCTCCACCGCCAAAGCCAGGGTTTCGGCCAGGCGCTGGCCACCTTCGCGCTCGCGCTCGAGCAGGTGGTAGGCCATGCGCTGCGCGGTCTTCTGGCCGACGCCAGGCAGCACCCGCAGTGCGTCGATCAATTGTTCAAGCAGGGGTGCGGACACGGCGGCATGCTTTGTAGAGCCGAGCCATGCTCGACTGAGGGCTGGAACCGTCGAACAGTTCGATGCTACGTGGCACCCGCTTGCGCAGGTGCCACGCTGAAGATCAGAACGGCAGCTTCATGCCCGGCGGCAGCTGCATGCCGGCGGTCGCCGAACCCATCTTCGACTTCGATTCGGCATCGATCTTGTTCGAGGCATCGTTGAAGGCGGCGGCGATCAGGTCTTCCAGCATTTCCGGATCGCTGGCCAGCGACGGGTCGATGCGCACCTTGCGGCATTCCTTGGCGCCGGTCAGGGTCACGCTGACCATGCCGCCACCAGCGCTGCCGGTCACTTCGATCCTGGCGATTTCTTCCTGGGCCTTCTGCAGGTTTTCCTGCATCTTCTGGGCCTGCTGCATCAGTTGGGCGATATTGCCGCGCATAGTGTCTTACTCGTCAAAAGAACGGATGGAATCGGAAACAACCCGTGCGCCATGCTGTTGGATCAGCACCTGCACTTCCGGGTCGTCCATGAAAACAGCCTCTGCCACCTGCTGCCGCTCGCCACGCTGGCGGTCGGCCCGCTGATGCAGGGTTTCGGCCGGAACGTGTTCGGTTTCCACGGTCTCAACCACGATCTTCGGCGCCTGGCCGAGGGCCTTCTGCAGCATCTCGCCCAAGGCAGCCAGCGCGCGCTCCGAGCGCAGGTATTCAAATCCGGGCGAAAGGCCCAGTTTCAAGGTCCCATGCTGGCAGCTGATGAACGCGGCGTTGGCGGCCAGCTGCCGCGAGGGGCCGCTGAGGCCGCTGTTGGCGACCAGGTCCAGCCAGTCTTCGGCAGTGGCCAGCTCGCTGACACCGTCCTGCGGTGCGGCGGCATGCGCCGGGGCCGGCTCGGCATGTTCGGCTGGTGCAATGGCAATGCCTTCGGCGCGGAACGGGCGCTCGGGCAGCGCAGGCTCGCTGGGAGCCGCGACGGGAGCCGGCGGTTCGTGCCAGGGCGCAGCCATGGCGGCGTCCGGGCCGGACATCTCGGCCGCCAACGCCTCGTCACGCGCCTCGGCTTCGCCGGTGGCCCAGGGCGGCAGGTCGTCGCTTGACTCTGCAGTGACGGCAGGCGCCGGCGCTTCTGCCTCGACCTTCACCGGCGGCGGTGAGACGGGCTCTTCCACCGGAACCGGCTCGGGCTCAGGCGTCGGATCCGGCTCCGGTTGCGGGGCCGGCTCGGGTTCGGGTTCAGGTTCGCGTGGTGCGGCCTGCGCGGTGGCAGCCACCTGCGGCGCCACGGTCGGACTGGCCGAGGTTGCGGCAGCGGCCGGCGTCGCTTCGTGGCTACCGGTACCGGCACCACCACCGGCAGCGTTGCCGCCTGGCGCGCCGCCCATCGCACCGTCGCCCCCCTTCGGCACCGGCGGTACCGCTGCGGCCGGACGGAACGCCAACATGCGCAGTACCGCCATTTCAAAGCCTGCGCGCGGGCTCGGTGCCAACGGCAGGTCGCGCCGGCCATTCAGGGCCATCTGGTACCAGAGCTGCACCACTTCCGGGCGCAGGCGCTCGGCGAATGCCGCGGCATCCAGGCCTTCCGCGGCGGCGGCGCCCGGCACCAGCTGCTGCACCTGGATGCGGTGCAGCCCTTCGGCCAGCGCTTCCAGCACACCACTCCAGTCCGGCGAGAACTCGGCCAGCGCGGCCACCACCTGCAGCAGGCGCGGGCCATCGCCCTCGGCCAGCGCATCGAGCATCGCCGCCACCTGGGTGCGGTCCACGGTACCCAGCATGGTGCGCACCACGTCCTCGCGCAGCGCGCCGCCGGCATAGGCGATCGCCTGGTCCAGCAGTGACAGGCCGTCACGCAGGCTACCATCGGCAGCCTTGGCCAGCTGCACGATGGCGCTGCCGTCGGCCTCGATCTCTTCGGCCGCCAGAATGCGGGTCATCTGGCCCTGGATCTGGTCTTCATCCAGGCGCTTGAGGTTGAACTGCAGGCAGCGGCTGAGCACGGTGACCGGCAGCTTCTGCGGATCGGTGGTGGCCAGCAGGAACTTCACATGCTCCGGCGGTTCTTCCAGCGTCTTCAGCAGCGCATTGAACGCCGCCTTGGACAGCATGTGCACTTCGTCGATCAGGTAGACCTTGTACTTGCCGCGCGAGGGCATGTACTGCGCGTTCTCGATCACCTCGCGCACGTCGTCCACGCCGGTGTTGGACGCGGCGTCGATTTCCAGCAGGTCGATGTAACGCCCGGCGTCGATGTCCAGACAGGCGGCGCACTGGCCGCACGGGTCGGCGCTGGTGCCCTGCTCGCAGTTCAGCGACTTGGCGAAGATGCGCGCGATGGTGGTCTTGCCCACGCCACGGGTGCCGGTGAACAGGAACGCGTGGTGGACCCGGCCGCTGTCCAGCGCGTTGCTGAGCGCACGGACCACGTGTTCCTGGCCCACCAGCTCGGCAAAACGCTTCGGACGCCACTTGCGGGCAAGGACGAGATAGGACATCAGGCCACCGTTTTCCATCGGATGTTCCATTGTGCCATGCCTGTCCAGCCCCCTCGCCACCCATTGCCATGGATACGCCCTTGATCGGGGTGCTTGTGTCCGGCCGCGCCGCCCGCTAGAATCTGCGCCCCTGCTGAGGCGTTTGCCGATGGCAGGGATCCGGAGAGGTGTCCGAGTGGTTGAAGGAGCACGCCTGGAAAGTGTGTAAGCGTCTAAACCGCGCTTCGGGGGTTCGAATCCCCCTCTCTCCGCCAGACAAACGCAAAAGGGCCGCCCACAAGGTGGCCCTTTTGCGTTTGTCTGGCGGATGGGATGGGTGGTGAGAAGCCACGCCGGGGTTCGACGGTTCTGCAGGAGCAGAACCGGACCGCCGCAGGCGGGTCCCGAGGAGCAACGCGCATCGGGATCGGGTGCATGGATGCACCCGACAATCCCCCTCTCTCCGCCAGATAACTGAAAAAGGCTGCCCTCTGGGCGGCCTTTTTCAGTTATCTGGCCGGAGACGCGAAGTGCGCTGCACGCGGCTCGCCCAAACCTTGCTGCGCAACGTTCGGGCGCCTCCCCTTGCCGGCCTCTCCCCGCTCCTGATCCATCGGTAGATCCACGCCATGCGTGGATGCCGGGCCGGCCACCCCGCGTCCACGTTCGACGGCCGTTCAACGACAGGACCTGCCCCGCGTCGCGGCACCCCGCCCCCTCCCTCACCACTGACCACGCTGTCGCGATGCAACGACACGCTGGCACTCACTGCCTGTTGCTATGCTCGGGGCACAGGGGATTGATGCCCGCCAACGGGCCGGATGAGGAACATCAACATGCGGTATTTCATGACGAAGCTAGTGATCACCTCCGCCTTGCTGATCGGCAGCGGCACCGCAGTCGCACAAGGCGGCGGTGCGGCGCAGTTCGGCGCATTGGGAGGCACGCATGCAGGCAACGCCCTGGCGTGCGGTGCAACCCCGGAACAGGCGGCCAAGCTGCGCGCAAGCCACAAGGCGCAGGCAAAAACCGTGTTCGGTACCGAAGCAGGCTTCGACCAGGCGTATGACACGGCCGAAGCACAGACGCAGAAGAAGATCACCGATGCCTGGAAGAAGGGCCAGTACAAGCCCACCAGCGAAGTCTGCAACGAACTGATGAAGCAGGTGCGTTCATGATGCAGACGCACGGATCGACGATGTCCGCGGTGCGCGCGAGCCTGTTGGCCGCCAGCCTGGTGCTCGCACTGGGCGCCTGCAAGCGCGCTGGCGAAGCTCCCGCAGAGGGCGGCGCTTCATCGGCCGCGCCATCCAGTGCCGCCGCGGGATCATCGCCCGAGGCTCCACCGGCCACGAATGGAAACGGGAAAGCCTCTGCTTTCAACGTTGCCGACCTTCCGGTATCCCAGGCGACCATTGGCAGCTTCCCCTATCTCGGGCTGCCGCAGGGCTACGCCAGCCAGGACGTCGTGGACAGCGAATTCGATCGCGTACCGTTCTGGACCGGTGATCGCGTGGAATGGATCGAAGGCAAGATTCACTCTTCGGTACTGCAGAGCAGCGGCGATCACCCTTACTCGCAACTTGAGCTCAGCCGCAATGTGCAGAGCCTGGTCGAGGCCCTGGGTGGCAAGCGTATTTTCTCCGGCACCATTCCCGCCGATGCATCACGCGACATCGGCAACAGCAAGGCTGCGACCACCTATGTCGGCGGCATCGGCGATATCTACAACGAACCCGCAGAAACCTATGTCATCCATCGCGAAGATCGTGACATCTGGATTCACCTGGGTTCGGGTGGAAACGCCGGCGGTCTGCTCGTCGCAGAGACAAAGCCGGTGCAGATCACGGCCAAGGTCATTGAAGCCGACAACCTGAAGCAGGCACTGGACAGCAGTGGGAAGGTATCCATCCAGGTGAACTTCGCAACCGACGCCGCCGAGATCCTGCCGAATTCGGAACCACAGATCGCGCAGGTCACGCAGCTGCTGCAGGCCGATCCGAAGCTTCGTCTTTCCGTGGAAGGACACACTGACAACAGCGGCAGCCAATCGCACAACCAGACGCTTTCGCAGGCGCGCGCGGAGTCGGTACGCAATCGTCTTGTCGGCAGCGGAATCGCTGCTGATCGCCTGGGCGCGAAAGGCTTTGGGCAAAGCCAGCCGGTCGCCGACAATACGACCGAAGAAGGGCGTCGCGCCAATCGTCGCGTGGAACTGGTCAAGCGCTGATATCACGACGACTTTAATGCGCTGCAACCATCCGGAAAAAAGCACATGCCCTGCATGTGCTTTTTTCTTTTCCGCAGTGCGCGACCATCCACTTCATCTCGAATCCCGCAGAGTAAAAAGCATTCGGATCTGTTATTCGATTCGAGTGGGGAACGGGTCCTGCATGCATCACAGGAAGCGCGCCAATATTTCGACACACCAACCACCTGCGTGACATAAATGTGTCAATCAGATGTTAATTTCTTCAATGAAAATCGGTGCATCTAGCTCAAAATTGACGCACTAATGTGCAGACAATTGTTAATTTGCAATACGCATCACATTTTCAAATATTTCATTGCATATCGGAAAAACCTGACTTGTAACGTCAATTTTCTGTCGATAGGCTTGGCCCCGTTCTCGAACGAGCGACAAATTTTCGACGAACCAGGGTGTGAGCTTCCTGTCTTTACCTCGCCCTGCCATTAATCAGGATCCCCCAGCGGACACGCCGAATATCCCGCACACCCGGGAGGATTCCTGCCATCAAGGAGGAAATACATGGAACGCAGCCGTCGTCACATCCGTTTTTCCCGTAAGCAGGCCGGTCAGGGCATGACCGAGTACATCATCATCACCGCGCTGATCGCCATTGCCGCGATCGGAGCCGTCACCTTCTTCGGAGGCACGGTTCGCAGCCAGGTGGCAGGCATGTCGAAAGAACTTTCCGGCCAGAGCGCGACGCAGTCGATCAACCGCGCCAAGAACCAGGCCAACAGCGCCCAGCAGGAAGCTGACAAGACCAAGGGCATGGACGCGTACAAGAACAAGTAATACCCCAGCCCTGGCGGCATGAAGCCGCCAGGGCCCTCCCAGCATAATCTCCCTGCGCGCACCGCACGCGGCGCGCGACGGGCAGCCATGGCCTCCGGCCCAGGAATTCGTTATGCGCAGCGCATTGGCTTTGGCACGAAGCCGTGCGGCCCGGGGCGTTTCCAGCCACCGAACGGTCGCCGGCCAAGCAATGGTTCTCGGGCTGGCACTCATTCTGGTTCTGTGCATCGGGATTGTCCTGCTGTTCAACACAGGGCAGGTGGTGAACAAGAAGGTTGAGCTGGTCAATGCGGCCGACGCCGCGGCCTACAGCGTTGCAATCCAGCAGGCGCGCGCACTTAACTACGCGGCCTACATGAACCGTGCCCGCGTTGCCAACGAAGTGGCCGTGGCGCAGACGATCAGCCTCTATTCGTGGCTGAACCAGATGCACACGACCTCGATCGTCATCCGCACCACGCTGGATGTGCTCTCCGCCATTCCCTACATCGGCGTGGTGTTCAAGGCACTGGCAACCGCCTTCAAGGTCGCCGAACGCATTCTCAAGGTCACCCGCCAGGCGTTCCAGCCTGTCGCGCAGGCGGCCATCATCGCAATCGACAAACTCAACATGATGTTCGCCGCCTCGGTGCAGCTCGTCATTGAAGGCGTATCGCGCCTGGACAGCTACACCATCGCCAAGGATGTGCTGCAGCGGAACTCACCGCAGGCACAGCTGGGCACCATAGGAACCGCGGTGCTTGGCACGCAACTGGCCACCGCCGAGAACCGGCTGCTGCAACGCTACAACATTCCCCGCACCGCCAACGGTGGCTCGGCCACGCAGCGCCAGGGCGCCGATCGCTTCCGCAATGTCGTCATGCAGTCCCGCGATGGCTTCAGCAAGAGCCGCAGCGATGATTTCCTCGGCTTCCTGGTGCAGTCCGGCGGCACCGACATGGTCGACTACAACCGATGGGCCGCGCTGGACACCATGGCCGTCGAGCTTCCACTGCCATGGCCGCTTTCCGATATTGACATTCCGGTCGGCTGGGGTGGCGCGCAGGCCGTGGAAAGCTATCGCAACCAGCGCTTCCTCAATGGCTTCGGCAACGGCAACGGCTGGTACTCGGACTGGGACCGTCGCCGCTACCGCCCGTATGGCGAAGCGGTGCGCCGCAATCGTGGCGCGGCGTGGATTGTCGACCGCAGCCAGGATGCCAACGTGCGCTTCGCCAATGGCCAGCATCGCAAGGCCTTCTTCACCGGCTACAACGGCCTGCGCGACTATCACGACGTCAAGGCCGGGCAGGCACTGCAGCCCTACGCCGAGAATGATCGTGACCGCGACAAGGTCGGCCCGGTCTTCACGATCTATGCAGAGACCAGCGGTGCCAGTGCGCGCACCACGTCCGGCGCCGGCATTGGCGCCCCGGCCGGCTCGCAGATGGAACTGCCGGACAAGATGGCCAACAACAAGATTGCCGCACTCTCCTCCGCGCAGGTGTTCTTCGACCGTCCGGTGCAACTGCGCATGTTCAGCCGCGATGACCGCAAGCGTGAAACCGGAAACCTGTTCAGTCCTTACTGGCAGGCACGACTGGTCAAGACCGATGCCACCACCAAGGCTGCCCTGGCGGCAGCCGGAGCCTTGATGCCATGACGTTTGCTGTTTTCAATCGCCTGCACCTGTCGATCGCCACTCTGCTCATCAGCGGGTGTGGCAGCGCGGCGGACAACGGCGAGCCTGCCGCTGCCAGGAACATGCCGGGCATCCATCTTGACCAGATTGCCGAAACCCTGGTGGATGGACGCAACGCGGCGCGTGCCAGCTACCAGCAGGCACTGAGCGACTGCCAGGCGGCAGGACTGCCGACCCGCGCGCTGGATGACGCCGATGTCGCCCGCCTGGGAACCGTCCGTTACGAAGCTTGGCTTTCCAGCAACGAGGAAGTGTTCCGTACCCGCGAGTGGCGTCTGCTCAACGATGGCCCGGCGACCAGCTGCCAGTTCCGGCTGGAGGCCACCGGCCTGCAGGAGACCCAGAGCGCCGCCGGCGTGGAGCAGGTCGACCTGGCAACGGGAGAGCGCAGCCAGTCCCCTGCCGACAGCGACGGGCTCACCCGCTTTGCCGCCGAAGCCGACGAAGGCGCCGCCTCGCCGGGCTTCCAGCGCGCGGGCAACCGCAGGGTCGCCGGCCAACCGTGCAACGCGTGGAAGGACGAGAACGGACGGTTCAGCCAGTGCGTGTGGTCGGCCGGTGCCAGCTGGGGCTTCACCCCCGGTGCGCTGAACGACTACCGGCCGAGCCGCTACGCCATTGTCCTGGAGCAGGAACCCCTGGACGGCAATGGCACCCGCCTGACCACGCAGCGCATGACGGTGGGCCAACCCTTTGAACGCGGCGACCTCGAGGTACCGCGCGAACCGTCCTCCCAACGATGACCTGCTGAGGTAGCCATGGACAGGGAACGCCCATTCCGCGGCGCGCGTCGCCAGCGCGGCCAGAGTCTCACCGAAGTCGCCGTGCTCTGCGCCGTGTTGGTGCCGATTTTCCTGCTGATCCCGATCCTCGCCAAGTACATCCACGCCCGCCAGGCCACCCAGCAGGCCGCGCGCGCGATCGCGTGGGAAGCCACCGTATCGCCGGACTACAAGCTGCCGGCCAGCGGACGCCAGCGCGATCTTGCCGTCGACCGCTACTTCGGGCGTGCCAACGACCCCATCGTCAGCCAGGCCCAGACCGGCGCACGCGATGCCGCCGTCGGCGACGTACTGATGAACACCTTCTCCAACCAGCCGCTGGTGCGGCGCGGTGACCTCGCCCTGGTTTCCTACACCAGCACGTCGGCAGGCGGCATGATGAAGAAGATCGGCGACGTGACCTCGATGTTCGGTTCGTTCCCGCCCAACCGCAACGGCCTGACCCAGGCCCAGCTGCGGTTGGATGTGCAGGATCTGAAAAGTGCCAACGGCAGTGCGGCCGCCTACCTGGAACCTTTCGATTCGCTGGGCCTGAAGCTGCAGGCCACCCATGTGGTGCTGGCAGACCCCTGGAATGCCGCCGGTTCCGGGCTCAAGGTCAACTCGTCACGCTCGGTCATTGCTCAGGTCAAGCCGTTGGTGCCATCCCAGCACATGGCGGGCATCGCCAAGGCCTTTGACGGCCTCTCCGGCATCCCGATGATCGGGACGCTGAGCAGGCTTGATCCCGGTTACATCGCACCCGACGTGGTGCCTGTCGACAAGTTGCCCGCCTATGCGCCGTCGCGTTGACCTGCTGGCGGCACTGGCCGCGCTGCTGCTCGCCTGGCCCGCGTTGGCCGCGTCCTGGCCCGACATTCCCGAGCCCGAGGGTGCCCAGAGCGAGTGGGTCGCCAAGGACATGCTCTACAACGGCCTGCCCATGCGCATCTCGCGCTTCACGTCCTCATTGCCGGTGTCGTCCATCGTCGGTTTCTACAACCGGGAATGGCCCGGGCAGACCGTGATCAACGAGGTCGGTGGCAAGACCGTGATCGGCCATGCGCACGGCGAGCACTACGTGACCGTCGAGGTATCGGCCAAGGGCAGTGGCAGCCAGTCGCAGATCGGCATTACACGCCTGCTCAAGCGCAAGCCCGATGCCGCGGCAGGCGCTGATTTTCCGAAGCCGTCCGGCACCCAGGTGATCAATGACATCTCCTACCTGGACACGCCCGGGCGCAGCCTGTCCATGGAAAGCACGCTGTCTCCGTTCCAGACCGATGCCTTCTACGCCAGCCGCCTTCCCGCGGACGGCTGGCGCCGCAGTTCCGGCCCTGCCGGGTGCTCGATGATCGCGCTGCAGTGCGTGGTCCGCTACAGCAAGGGCAACCAGGAAATGACCATGACCTTCAACCGGCACGAGCAGGGAACCTCGATTGTCGTCAACCAGTCGCAGCACTGAGACCACCGCCATGAGAAAACGCATTCCACCGTCCCTACGCCGCCAGCGCGGGGCCGCACTGATCGAGTACGCCGTGGTCGCTTCCGTCGGTGTCCTGGTCCTGGTCGCCGAGCCGAACATCGTGCTCGAGCTGATCGATTCACTGCGCAAGGCGTACCAGGGATTCACCTACATGCTGTCGATGGGAGTCGTATGAAGGCGCTCCCGCTGAAAGCCAACCGCAACGTCGTCTTCATCATCATCGCCCTCGCCCTTGGCCTGTTCGCGGCCCTGGTCGCCGTGCGCTACGTGCAGAAGGCAGTGAACGAACGCGCCGCACCGCCGGTGGAAATGGTGCCGGTAGCCGTGCCCAAGACCGACATGGAACCAGGCAGCATCGTCACCGTTGCCGACCTTGCAGTGCGCGAGGTCCCCGCCGACCTGCCGCCTGCCGATGCGATCACGCCCGACAACGTGTCCGAGTACAGCGGACGCATGCTGCGTGCACCGATCCGCGAAGGCGCACCGTTGGGTGCCAGTGCACTGGTACCACTGTACGACCAGTTCTCACGCGTGATCGCCAAGGGCAACGTGGGCTACACCCTCCAGGTGGACGAGACGAACTCGATCTCCGGCATGATCGCTCCCGGGGACCATGTCGACATCCTGCTGACCGTCGAGCAGGAACAAACCGGTGCGCGGGTGCTGCCGCTGCTTGAGGACATCAACGTGCTGGCGACCGGCAACCGCGTCGGTGAAACGCCGGCCTCGGAAGATCAGCAAGGCTATTCGAACATCACCCTGGAACTGACACCGGCGCAGGCGCAGCGACTCACGGTCGCTGCCAAGGCGGGTTCGATGCGGGTGATGCTTCGCCAGGTGGAGGATCGTGGTGCGTTCGGCCTCAGTGGCATGACGCAGAGGGAACTGCTCGGCAACGGCACGCAGGGTCGTGCTGGCGTGCAATTCATCATTGGGGGCAAAGGGTCGACGAATGCACAGCAATAATGGAATCCGCAGCCTCATCGCCGCCACTGCGGCCATCGCTGTTGCCGCCGCACCACTGCTGGCCGTGGCACAGACCACCGGCACCCAGCTGACCCCGGTACCGGTCATGGCCGCACCGCGCCCTGCCGTCCAGGCACCGCCGCAGGCAAGCGCCAACCATGCACCGGTGCCGGGGGGGCAGAGCGCTTTCCCGTCGCCGGTTCCCGATCCGGCCTATCGCACCAACGCTTCGGCGATGCCTGCCGTGCCGCTGCCCACCCGCGCCCGGATCTATGCCGGCCAGGCCGCGGTCTACACGTTGCCCAGCGGGCTCAAGCGCGTGGCCGTCGGTAGCGGCGAGATGCTCGAGGTCACCAACGTCGGCCCACGTGACCTGATCATGATGGGCATGAAGGCCGGCTCCACCACGGTTCACCTGTGGCTGCAGAACGGCAAGCAGCTGCAGGTGCAGGTGGACATCTCCGAGAACGATGCGGTCAGCCTGGCCGAAACCATCCGCACCCTGCTGGCCGATGTGGAGAAGATCAATGTGCATGCCGTTGCCGACCGCGTGGTCATCACCGGACAGGACATCAATCCGGGCATCGGCAGCCGCATCGACGCGATCCAGAAGATCTACCCGACAGTGTTGAACTTCACTACCGCCGACCCGGTGGGCATGCGCCCGATGGTGCAGATGGACGTGAAGATCATGGAGTTCGACACCAATGCTTTGGAAGAACTCGGCATCCAGTGGGACAACGTCATCCGCGGCCCGGTGGCGGGCATCGTCAAGGATTTCACCAACAACAACTACTACCGCATCAACCCCGAACAGAGCCCGGCCAACGGCGTGCTGTTGCCGAACAAGCTGCAGGGAACCCAGGCCTTCTTCGGCATCGCCACGCAGATCGGCTCGGCGATCAACCTGATGATGAACAAGGGCAAGGCGTTCCTGCTGGCCTCGCCTCAACTCAGTGCCCGCAGCGGCGGGCAGGCGAAGTTCCTGGCCGGCGGCGAAGTGCCGATCCCGGTTCCGCAGGGCTTCGGCCAGGTCACGGTCGACTACAAGGAATACGGCATCAAGCTCGACATCGAGCCACTGGTCAACTTCAACGAGGACATCTCCACCCGCATCCTGGCCGAAGTCAGCCGTGTCGACCCGACGGTGACCGTGCAGGGCGTGCCGGGCTTCACCACCCGTCGCACCGAGTCGGAAATCAACGTCCACGCCGGGGAAACCATCGTCATCTCCGGGCTGATCGACTCCAGCGCGCAGCAGGATGCCAAGCGCCTGCCGCTGCTGGGCGACATCCCGATCCTCGGAAAGCTGTTCCGCTCCGATGGCTTCCGCGGCAACCGTACCGAGCTGGTGATGTTCGTTACTCCGCGCGTGGTGACGCCGGGTTCGCAGGAAAACCTCGATGGCCTGGAGCGTGCGCGACAGATCCAGGAGCGCGGTCAGCAGGCCATGCCGCGCCGGAACAAAGATTTCGTGCAGTAACCGGAGCCGGCGCATGTTCAACATCCTCATCGACACACCCAACCGCGACCAGCGCCGTGTCCGCTGCCTGCACCGTGAATGCGGGATCGGCCGCGGCGACGGCAACCTGGTGGTGCTGCAGGGTTGGAGCATCGCCCAACGCCATGCGGCGCTGAAGCGCGAGGACCAGGGCATCTTCATCGAGAGCCTGGGAGGCCGCTCGCCGGTACTGGTGAATGGTGAACAGGTCAAAGGCAGCCGTGGCCCGCTCACCAGCCGTGACCGCGTGCAGATCGGTGACTACCTGCTGCAGGTGGTGGACGACGACCCTCCGGCCGAACCCACGGCCGACGCCGGTAGTTTCAATGCGGGCGCGGCCAACGATGCGCCGGTGGATTCCACGCAGGTGCCGGTGCCGGCTCCGGGACCGGCGCAGCCATCCAGCGAACGCCAGCTGGCGCGGCCGGAGCAGTTGCCGCCGGACATGGCTGTCTATCGTGCAAAGCTGCATGCCTCGCTGGTCAAGCAGATGGACCTGCGCCGGCTCGATGTGCGGAGCATGGACGATGAGTCGCTGCGCAATGCCACGATCAAGCTGATCGATGAAGTGATGCAACGGGAGTTCTCCGAGCTGCCGAAGACCATCAACCCGCGCAGGCTGGCCAAGGAGGTGCTCGACGAGGCCATCGGCCTGGGCCCGCTGGAAGACCTGATCGACGATGCGACGGTGACGGAAATCATGGTCAACGCGCACGACCAGATCTTCATTGAACGTGCGGGCCGTATCGAGCAGTCCCCCATTGTCTTCACCAGCGACCGCGCGGTGCTGTCGGCCATCGAGCGCATCGTGACGCCGCTCGGTCGTCGCATCGACGAAAGCTCGCCCATGGTCGATGCGCGGCTGAAGGATGGCTCGCGCGTCAACGCCATCATTCCACCGGTGGCGTTGCGCGGCCCGAGCATCAGCATCCGAAAGTTCGCCAAGCGCAAGCTGGAAGGAAAGGACCTGCTCACGTTCGGTTCGCTCAGCCAGCCGATGCTGGAATTCCTGATCGTTGCGGTGCGCGAACGGCGCAACATCGTCGTTACCGGCGGCACCGGCTCCGGCAAGACCACCCTGCTCAACATCCTGTCCAACTTCATTCCCGATACCGATCGCATCGTCACCATCGAGGACGCGGCCGAACTGAAGCTCGTCCAGCCCAACCTGGTCGCCCTGGAAGCACGCCCTCCCAACATGGAAGGCAAGGGCCACATTTCCATCCGCGACCTGGTGCGCAACGCGCTGCGCATGCGCCCGGACCGCATCGTGGTTGGTGAGTGCCGCGGCGGTGAAGCACTGGACATGCTGCAGGCCATGAACACCGGCCACGAAGGATCGCTGACCACCGCCCATGCCAACAATCCACGCGAGGCCCTGTCGCGCCTGGAAGTAATGGTCATGATGTCCGGCATGGAACTGCCGATGACGGTGGTGCGCGAGCAGATCTCGTCGGCAGTGGACCTGATCGTGCACCAGAAGCGCTTTCCCTGCGGTTCGCGCAAGGTCAGCCACATCACCGAGCTGACCGGCATGGAAAGCGGCACCATCCAGCTGCAGGATGTATTCCTGTTCAAGGCACGTTCCAGCGCTGGACGCGATGGCAAGGTGGTGGGCGAGTTCGTCGCGACCGGTGCAGTGCCGGAGTTCTATGAAGAGCTTGCCGAGCGCGGCGTCGCGGTCGACCTGGACATCTTCCGCACCGGGGGACGGCGGAATGAGTGACATCCTCCTGATCGCCCTGCTGTGTTTTGCCTGCGTGACAGGCTCGGTACTGCTGCTGGCGCGTGCCAGCTCCGGCTTCATGGACCGCTACCGCGCCAACTTCATGGACCAGGCGCGGGTCAATCTGGCCGACATGTTCCTGTTCGTCGATCCGCGTGTGCTGTTCAGGACCAATGTCCTGATGCTGCTGGCGATTCCGGTGGTGCTATGGATCGTCACCGGCGGCAACCTGCTGCTGCCGATCCTGGCCCTGGTGCTACTGGCGGTGGCGCCGCGCAAGATCTACCTGTGGCTGAAGCAGCGCCGCCTCGACCAGATCCAGCAGCAGTTGCCGGATGGCCTGCTGATGCTGGCCGGCAGCCTCAAGGCCGGCGTCGGCTTCAATCCCGCACTGGAGGCACTGGCCCATGATGGCCTGCCCCCGCTGGCGCAGGAGCTGGCACTGGTGCTGCGCGAACAGCACATGGGCGTGCGCACGGAGGAGGCGCTGGACAACTTCGCCGCCCGCGTGCCCATCGCCGATGTGAAGCTGTTCGTTGCCGCCGTCAGCATTTCGCGCGAGGTCGGTGGCAATCTCGCCGAAAGCCTGTCCACGCTCGCCGAAACGCTGCGGCGCAAACTCATCATGGAAGGCAAGGTCAAGGCACTCACCGCGCAGGGACGCCTGCAGGGCATCGTCATGGCGATGCTGCCAGCCGGCCTGGTCGGCTTCCTCGTGCTGTTCTATCCAGAAACGATGAACCCCATGTTCCACACTTTCATCGGCTGGTGCGTGATGGGCCTGATCGGGGTACTGGAATACCTTGGCTACCGCATGTGCCGCAAAATCATGACGATCGACATATGAACGCCCTGCTCATCCTGGTCGCACTGCTTGCCGCTGCCGCTGTTGGGCTGCTTGCATTCGCGCTGCGCGGACTGGTGCAGTCGGTCGAGGTGGACCAGCGCAACTACCAGGATCCGCTGCCGCTGCTGCTGCGCATCCTGTGGCCCTTGATCACGGTCGCTACGCGCCTGGCCGGGCCGCGCCTATCCTCGGCGCAGCTGGAGCGCGCGCACCGCAGCCTGCAGTCGGCCGGCCAGGATTTCGTGCTGTCACCGGAAGAACTGTATGGCGCACGCATCGTTTCCGCCGCCGTTGCCAGTACCTTCCTGCTGCTCACCATCATCCTGCTGGGCAGGTTCGGAGTCGGCTCGGTGCTGATGGCCCTGGCGTTCGGCGCACCGTTCGGCTGGATGTATCCCACGCTGTGGCTGGGCGAACGGCGGAAGGCGCGCTCCAAGCACGTGATCCGCGACCTGCCCATCTTCCTCGACTTCATCACCATGGCCGTCGAAGCGGGCCTGAACATCACAGGCGCGATCGAACAGTCCGTCGACAAGGGGCCACCCGGACCGCTGTCACAGGAGTTCTCGCGCATGCTGCGCGATCTGCGTGCGGGCCTTCCGCGCGCCGAAGCGCTGCGACGCATGTCCGATCGCGCCGACATTTCCCAGTTGACCAGCTTCACCAGTGCCTTGATCCAGGCCGACCGGGTGGGTGCAAGCCTGAGTGACACGCTGCGCTCGCAGGCCATGCAACGCCGCGAAGAGCGCTTCCTTCGCGCCGAGAAGCTTGCCCTGGAAGCACCGGTAAAGATGATGCTGCCGCTGGTGCTGTTCTTCTTCCCGCTGATCTTCGTCGTCCTGGCCTACTTCATCTTCCTGCAGATGAAGCAGCAGGGAATCCTGTGAGCCCCCGCACATGAGAACCGGCGCCCTGATCCGCGACCGTCAGCAGTTGCTCAGCTGCGTCTGGCACGCCGATCGCTGGCACCAGCGGCTGCGCGGCCTGCTGTTGCGCGCGCCACTCCAACCCGGGCAGGGCCTGCTGATCACCCCCTGCTCGAGCGTACACACGCTGGCCATGGGGTATCCGCTCGACCTGTTGTTCCTGGACCGCGATCAGCGCGCCGTTGGCTGGCGCGAGGCCGTGCGCCCCTGGCGTGGTGCCTGGTGTCGCGGTGCCTACTCCACGCTGGAAATGCCGGTGGACAGCCTCAGGCATATCGCTCCGGTGCTGGGCGAAACGTTCCACTGGTGCCCTTCTCCGCCTGCGGCACCGCCATCCACGAGGGCGCTGCAATGAAGCACATCCGCTCATCCATCCACCGCCAGCGGGGACAATCGCTGCTTGAATTCTGCATCGTGGTTCCGGCCTTCATCTTCCTCATCCTGGTCATCTTCCAGTTCGTCCTGATCTATCGCGCCAAGTCGCTGCTGGATTTCGCCACACTGCAGGCCGCGCGTGCCGGTGCGGTCAGTGGTGTCAATCATTCGGAGATGCGCAGTGCACTGGAAATGGCGATGGCTCCCTTGTACGCAACCTCGCCGGATGCCGCCGGTGCCGTCGCCGCCCGCGCCAAGGTCGCCCTGCTGTGGAAGAACCCGTTGCTGTCGCCGAAGATCGAGGTCATTTCGCCCAGCCGCGCGGCGTACAACGAGTTCCGCGAGCGCCAGTTCGATGGACGCTATGCATTGCCGAACGACAATCTTGCGTTCCGCGATGCACGCGTCGGCAGCAGCCGTGTCAGCGTGCAGGACGCCAACATCCTCAAGATCAAGGTCACCTATCCGATGCCCCTGATCGTTCCGTTTGCCGACCGGGTGATCGCCGGTCTTTCAGATCTGGTCAGCGAAGGCGACAGTTTCCGCCCGGCCTCGATGCTGATCGAGGACCCGATCACCGGCCATCGCCGCATGCCGATCGAGTCCTATGCAATCGTCCGCATGCAGAGTCCCGTGCATGACAGCAACAACCTGGCGCGCTGACATGCGGATGCGGCTGGCCGGTCTGTTGCTGGCAGCCACCTGGGCCGTCGCCGCGCAATCCACGGAGACTGCTGACAGCGAACCTCCACAGGCGCGATTGCTGGCGCGCGCCTATGGTCTGGGCCCACTCGGTCCAAGCTCCCCTGGCGGTGAGGTCGAGGTCGAGATCCGCTTGCGCGGCCCTGCCATCCGCATTGATTTCCGAGGCAGCAATGCGCCCGATGCATGGCTGACGACCCAGGGCCAGCGCGGCCGGGCATGGCTGGTGAGCGAGCGCGGCAACTACACGCTGCCGGTCGCGGACTCCAGCGGTCCCTACTGGTACGATCCCGCCGCCCCATGCCATACGATCGGCGGGCGCTGCTCACCCGCACCCGGCGAGTTCATCCTGGGCCGCCTCGCTGCCGGCTGGCGCTATGACAATGCGCGTGGCCCTGATGGCACCACCTCCGGCACGTTGTGGATCGATACCCGTACCGGCCTGCTGCTGGGCTACCGGGGCCGCACCGGCAACCAGCGTACCGAGCGCGGCCTGCGTGTTACCGAGGTTGCTTTCGATGAAGTGCCATCGAGCCTGTTCGACCCGCCCGCAGGGTTGCGTCGACGCACGCAGGATGCGGCTGAGCGGTCTGCGCGGCACAGCGGCGCCATGGATCAGCACTCACTCCCGCCGCACCGGTAGATCCACGCAGCGCGTGGATCCACCGCTGGCCCGCTCCCCTTAGAAGCCTACCCGCAGGTTGATCTGCCCGCCGACATCGCGGCGGCCATCACCGTGCTGGCCCTGCACGAACATCGACAGCTGGCTGTTGCGGCCAAGGCCGACCGCCACACCGAGCTGGCTGACCAGCGCATTGCGCGCCATTACCGCACTGTAGACATCGAAGGCATCACCACCGACCGCGAAGCGGTTGCGGCTGGCCACATCAGTGTCACCCGACGCATGCTGCCAGCCCAGGCCGACGGTCAGCTGCGCCGGGAAGCGCTCGCCGCTGCCCACGTCCCAGCGGCCCCGCACGCCCACCGTGCTGACGTTGAGCGTGTCCTTGCCGCCTTCCAGCACCAGTGCGGCACTGCCGCCCTGCTCCACCGCGCGATCACTGTCGACCCAGTGCTTGGTGAACTGCACGTACGGCTGCAGCTGGGTCCTGCCATGGGTCCAGGTCCAGCTGCCTTCGACCTGGGCGATGGTCACGTCCGAATCCTGGCGGCTGTACAGGGTCTGGCCCAGCAGCGGCACTTCACGCGTGGTGCGCGTGCGGTAGTCACCGCGCGACACGCTGCCACCGACCGCAAAGCCGTTGTTCCACTGTCCCTGTGCATACAGGCCGAACGTGTTGCCACGCAGGCGGGCGCGCGAACTGCGATCGTACAGGCGCGTATCCAGCCGCTCGTTGCCGGCCGCCGCACCCAGCACCACATGTTCACCCAGCTGCCAGTCCACGCCCGCCATCAGCGCATTGCGGTTGGACCGGATCTCATCACCGTTGCCATCGCCATCCTGCTTGAACACCTTGCCACTGCCGGCCAGCCAGGCCGAGGCGCGCTCGCCACGCACGGTCGGCAGCTCACTGCCCAGGCGCTGGCGGATGCCCTCTTCCAGGTAGTTGTCGTACAGCAGCACCGCGCGGCTGGCCGCGTGCACTTCACCGGAGAGCTGGTCGAATGCGCTGCGCGCAGTGCCGGCGTCATACATCAGCACCGTGTTGTACAGGCCCAGCGCCGCGCCACTCTGCGGCAGGCTGTCCAGCGCCGCGGCGGTGTTGTACTGGTTGCGCGTGTTGGCCACGGTAGTGAATGCCGCCGTCTGCGCCACGTCGATCTGCAGGTTGGCAGTGTTGGCGGTGTAGACCGGAGTGACGGAGAGGAACGCCGAGGTGGATCTTCCTTCCGCGAACTGCCCGTTCACCCCACCGCCCGCATTGACCACGGTGTACTGCTGGCCCTGCTGGTAGCTGGTGCTCGGCGAAATGGTGTTCACCTGCACCGTGCTTCCGCCCACGTTGGCGCTGCCGCCCACCTGCACCGTGTCGCTGCCGCTGGCACCGAGATCGATACCCAGCGTGCTGCCCGGCGACAGGGTCAGGTTGCCACCCACCGTGATCGTGCCGGTGCCATTGCCTGCGCCGCTGCCGTTGCCCGGGCCATTGCCCGGCGACAGCACGCCACCACTGGACACCGTCACGCCGCCGCCGGTGCCGCCGATGGTACCGGTGCCGGACAGGGTCGTGCCGCTGCCGATGGTCCACTGGCCGCCGATGGTGCCGGTGACATTCAGGCCACCGCCGGTGACCTGGCCGGTGCCGCTGAAACCACCACTGTTGCCGCCGAGATTCAGGCCACCCGGGCCGGCCTGCACGATGCTGCCGCCGCCGGTGATGCTGCCGCCGAGCGTGGTGGTGCCGCCGGTGTTGATCACCAGGCCACCGTTGTTGGTGATGTTGCCGGTGATCGCGCCGCTGGCCCCGCCGTTGCCGACCTGCACGGTGCCGCCGGCATTGATGGTGGTGCCGCCGGTGTAGGTATTGTTGCCGGTCAGGGTCACCGTGCCGGTACCGGCCTGGGTCAGGCCGCCGCTGCCGCTGATGGTGCCACCCACCGTGGTGTTGCCCCCCACGTTGAACACCAGGCTGCCGTTGTTGCTGACGTTGCCGGTGATCGCACCGCTCGCGCCACCATTGCCGACCTGCAGCGTGCCACCGGCGTTGATGGTGGTTCCGCCGGTGTAGGTGTTGTTGCCACCCAGGATCAGCGTACCGCTGCCGGCCTGGGTCAGGCCGCCGCTGCCACTGATGGCGCCGCCGACGGTGGTGCTGCCCCCCACGTTGAATACCAGGCTGCCGTTGTTGGTCACAGTGCCGCCGATCGCGCCGGTGGCACCGCCATTGCCGACCTGCAGGGTGCCACCAGCGTTGATGGTGGTCGGGCCGGTATAGGTGTTGTTGCCGGTCACGGTCAGTGTGCCACTGCCGGCCTGGGTCAGGCCACCGCTGCCGCTGATGGTGCCGCCCAGCGTGGTGTTGCCCGCCACGTTGGACACCAGCGTGCCATTGTTGATGACGTCGCCGACGATCGAGCCGCTCGCACCACCGTTACCCAGCTGCAGCGTGCCGCCGGCGTTGATGGTGGTACCGCCGGTGTAGGTGTTGGTGCCGGTCAGCAGCAGCGTACCGCTGCCGGCCTGGGTCAGGCCGCCACTGCCGCTGATCGTGCCGCCCAGCGCGGTGGTGCCGGCCACGTTGGAAATCAACGCACCGTTGTTGGTGATGTCGCCGGCGATGGCGCCGGTTGTACCGCCATTGCCCACCTGCAGCGTGCCGCCGGCATTGATGGTGGTACCGCCGCTGTAGCTGTTGTTGCCGACCAGGGTCAACACACCACTGCCGGCCTGCGTCAGGCCGCCACTGCCACTGATCGCGCCACCGACGGTAGTGTTGCCCGCGACGTCGAAGACCAGGCTGCCGTTGTTGGCGACATTGCCGGTGATCGCGCCGGTCGCTCCACCATTGCCGACCTGCAGCGTGCCTCCGGCATTGATGGTGGTGCCGCCGGTATAGGTGTTGTTGCCAGTCAGGGTCAACGTGCCGCTGCCGGCCTGGGTCAGGCCACCGCTGCCGCTGATGGTGCCACCCAGCGTGGTGTTGCCGGCCACGTTCGACACCAGCGCGCCGTTGTTGATGATGTCGCCAACGATCGCACCGGTCGCACCACCGTTGCCCACCTGCAACGTGCCGCCGGCATTGATGGTGGTGCCACCGGTGTAGGTGTTGTTGCCGGTCAGCACCAGCGTGCCGCTGCCGGCCTGGGTCAGGCCGCCGCTGCCACTGACCACCGCGCCCACGGTTGCCGTCGTGCCCAGGTTGTAGACCAGGTTGCCGTTGTTGGTGATGTCGCCCAGCACCGAGCCGGTACTGCCACCGTTGCCGATCTGCAGCGTGCTGCCACCATTGATGGTAGTGCCGCCGGTATAGACGTTGGCGCCGCTCAGGGTCAGCGTGCCGCTGCCACTCTGCACCAGGCCGCCGGTGCCACTGAGCACGCCGCCGAAGGTGGTGGTGGCGTTGTTGCCGCCGGTGGTCAGGGTTGCACCGCCCAGCACCACGCTGGATCCGGTCACGCCAGCCAGGCCACCGATGCTCTGGCTGCCACCGGCACTGATGTCCAACGTGCCGGCGCCGGCCAGGTTCACCGTGCTGGCACCGGACAGGCTGCCACCGGCCGCCACCGCCATCGTGCCGCTGTTGATCGTGGTGTCACCGCCATAGCTGCTGGTACCGCCAAGAGTGACGGTCGCTGCGCCATCCTTGAGCAGACCACCCGCACCACTGATCGCACCATTCAACGTGAGCGCGTTGCTGCCCGCCAGGGTCAGCGTGCCGCTGCCCAGTTGCACGTTGTTGCCCACGGTCAATGCGGCGGTGCCATCCAGCGTGGCATTGCCGCCCACCGTCAGCGTACCGGTACCCAGCGCACCACCATTGCCCAGTGTCAGGCCACCGCCATTGAGCGCCACACCGCCACTGAATGTATTCGTGCCGGTCAGGGTCTGCACACCCGCGCCATTCTTCACCAGCCCACCGGTACCCGTAATGTCACCAGCGAAGGCCGTGTTCCCTACGCCGTTGAGTGTCAGCGTGCTGCCACCGAGCGCGACCGTGCTGCCGGCAACACCGGCCAGTGACCCGATGCTCTGCGCACCACCGGCAGAAATATCGAACGCCGTTCCAGCGTTGGCCAATGTCACCGCGCCAGTCGATGCCAGGCTTCCTCCGGCGCCAATCGCCAGCGTGCCCGCATTGATGGTGGTACCACCGGTAAAGGTATTGGTACCGGTCAGGGTCTGGGTGCCGGTGCCTTCCTTGACCAGCCCACCGGTCCCCCCCACCGAGCCACTGAACGTGCCATTGGCGGGGCCACCAATGGTCAAGGTGTTGCCGCCCAGGTTCACTGTGCCGTTGCCGATCAGGGTACCGAACTGCTGCGTGCCGCTGCCCGCCGACAGATCGAAGGTCGCACCACTGGCCAGGTTGACGATGCCACTGGCATGCAGGCTTGCGCCAGCGCCCAATGCCAGCGTACCGGCATTGATGAAGGTACCACCGGTATAGGTATTGATACCGTTCAAGGTCAGCGTCGCCGCGCCCTCCTTGGTCAGCGATCCGGTGCCACTCAGGCTGCCGTTGAGGGTGAGGTTGTTGCTGCCGAGCACGGTCAGCCCGGCGTTGAGGACGAAGTTGTTGGCCAGCGTCACCGCGGAGTTCGAATCGAGCGTGGCATTGCCCCCCACCGTGACCGCCCCGGTACCCAGAGCTGCATTGTTGCCGGCTACCAGGCCGCCTGCATTGAGCGCTACACCACCACTGAAGGTGCTGGCGCCGTTGAGGGTCTGCACGCCTGCTCCGTTCTTGATCAGGCCACCATTGCCGGTGATCGCACCGTTGAACGTGCTGTCTCCCGTACCACCCAGGGTCAGCGTGCTGCCACCCAGTGCCACCGTGCTGTCGGCCACACCGGCAAGCGAACCGATGCTCTGGTTGCCGGCCGAGATGTCGAGGGTACCGGTACCGGCCAGGTTCACCGCACCGGTCGACGCCAGGCTGCCACCGGCGCCGATCGCCAGCGTGCCACTGTTGATGGTGGTGCCACCGGTGTAGGAGTTCGCACCGGTCAGCGTCACGGTGGCCGCACCGTTCTTGATCAGCCCACCTGCACCCGAGATCACGCCACCCAGAGCCAGCGCCTGGCTGCCGAGCAGGTCGAGGTTGGCACCCGATGCAAGGCTGATGTTGTTGGCCAGGCTGACGCTGGTCGATGCATCCAGCGTTGCGTTGCTTCCGACCGTCAACGCCCCGCTGCCGAGCGCCGCGCTGTTGCCGACCACCAGGCCGCCGCCATTGAGGGCCAGGCCGCCACTGAACAGGTTGGCGCCGCCCAGCGTCAGTGCGCCAGCACCGTTCTTGACCAGGCCACCGGTACCGGAAATCGCGCCGTTGAAGGTACTGTTGCCAACGCCACCGAGGATCAGCGTCCGTGCACCCAGGCTCAGCGTTGAACCGGCCACGCCAGACAGTGAGCCGATGGTCTGGTTGGCACCTGCGGTGGAGATATCAAAGCCGGTACCCGCAGCGGCCAGGGTGACCGCACCGGTAGCGGCCAGGCTGCCACCCGGACCAATCGCCAGCGTGCCGGCGTTGATGAAGGTGCCGCCGGTATAGGTATTGGTCCCGGTCAGCGTTTCGATGCCCGAACCGACCTTGGTCAGGCCACCCGTGCCAGCGATCGAGCCACTGAACGTGCCGTTGGTGGCACCACCGACCTCGATCGAGTTGGCCCCCAGGTTGACCGTACCGTTGCCGACCAGGGTGCCGAAGGTCTGCGTGCCGCTGCCCGCGGACAGATCCAGCGTGGCGCCGGTGGCGAGGTTCACGGTACCGCTCGCCGCCAGGCTGGCACCGGCGCCCAGCGCCAGCGTGCCGGCGTTGATGTTGGTACCACCGGTATAAGTGTTGACGCCGTTCAAGGTCAGCGTTGCGCCGCCATTCTTGGTCAGGCTGCCAGCCCCGGAAAGTATGCCGTTGAGTGTCAGTGCATTGCTGCCGAGCACGGTCAGCCCGGCATTGAGGGCAATGTTGTTGGCCAGTGTTGCCAGGCCGGTGGTATCCAGCGTGGCAGCACCACCGACAGTCAGCGCCCCCGCACCCAGCGCCGCGTCATTGCCGAGCACCAGCCCGCCTGCATTGAGCGTCACGCCACCGCCAAACGTGTTGGCCCCGGACAACGCCTGCACGCCTGCGCCCACTTTCACCAGGCCGCCGCCGCCACTGATCACGCCGTCGAACGCGGCGTTGCTGGCGGTTCCGAACGTCAATGAATTTCCGCCCAGCGACAGCGTGCTTCCGCCCGCACCATTGAGTGCGCCGATGGTCTGGCTGCTGCCGGCACCGGAGATATCGAAGCCAGCGCCCGCGCCCAACGTGACGTCACCCGCCGCGGACAGGCTGCCGCCCGTGCCCAGCGCCAGCGTGCCGGCAGTGATAGTGGTACCGCCGGTGTAGGTGTTGGCACCGGACAGCGTCAGCGTGGTAGCGCCGTTCTTGATCAGACTGCCATTGCCACCGACCACGCCCGACAGCGTCAGCGCATTGCTGCCCGGCAACGTCAGTGCAACGCCCGAGCCCAGCGTGACTGCATTGCCGAGCGTCACTGCCGCGCCCGCATCCAGCGTGGTACTGGCATTCACCGCAAGCGCGCCGGTACCGAGCGCACCATTCGCGCCGACCACCAGGCCACCGCCGTTCAAGGCCAGGCCGCCGCCGAAGGTATTGGTGTTGTTGAGGGTCAGCAGGCCCGCACCATTCTTGATCAGGCTTCCGTTGCCAGCCACCACACCCACAAGGGTAAGGTCACTGGTGCCGCCCAGCGTCAGCTGGGTTCCGGCACCAAAGTTCACCGCGTTGGCCAGGTTCAGGGGCACCGTTCCGTCCAGGCTGACGTTGCCGCCAATCCCCAGCGCTCCTGTGCCAAGCGCGCCCGCATTGCCCAGCACCAACCCGCCCGCATTGAGCGCCAGTCCACCACTGAAGGTATTGGCGCCGGACAACGTCTGCACGCCAGCGCCGACTTTGATCAATCCACCACTGCCATCAATGGCGCCGGCAAAGCTGCCATTGCTGGCGCCGCCAAAGGTGAGTGACTGCGTACCCAGCGCCACCTGGCTGCCTGCCACGCCGTTCAACGCACCGATGGTCTGGCCGGCACCCGCTGCGCCGATATCCAGCGTCGCACCTGCACCGGCAAGATTTACTGCCCCACCCGCGGCGAGACTGCCACCCGCACCCAGCGCAAGCGTGCCGGCATTGACCGTGGCGCCGCCCAGGAAGGTATTGGCACCGGACAGCGTCAGCGTCGAGGCGCCGTTCTTGATCAGGCCACCGGTTCCCCCCACCACCCCGGTCAGGGTCAGGTTGTTGCTGCCCGGCAGGGTCAGCGTATTGGCGCCCAGGTTCACCGCATTGGTCAGCGAAACCGGGGCGCTCGCGTCCAGGGAAACATTGCCGCCGATGTTCAGTGCCCCGGTGCCAAGCGCACCGTTGGCGCCCACCGATACGCTGCCCGCGTTCAACGCAAGGCCACCGCTGAAGGCATTGCTGTTGTTCAACGTCAGCACACCGGTACCGGTCTTGATCAGGCCACCCGTGCCAGTGACCAGACCGCCTAGAGCAACGTCCTCGTTGCTGGCCAGGCTCAGCTGCGCGCCGGCGTCGAGATCGATGGCGTTGCCCAGGCTCAATGCCACCGAGCTGTCCAGGGTCGCGTTTGCACCGACGGCAAGCAGTCCGGTTCCCAGTGCGCCGGCATTGCCCAGCATCAGGCCGCCGCCGTTGAGCACCAGACCGCCACCGAAGGTATTGGCGCCATTGAGCGTAAGGGTGGTGGCACCGTTCTTGATCAGACCACCGGCGCCGGAAACGACGCCACCAAGCGTGACCGCCTGCGTGCCTGGCAACGACAGCAGTGCACCCGCCCCAAGCGCCACATTGTTGGTCAGGTTCAGGGCCGTGCTGCCATCGAGTGATGCATTGCCGCCCACGCTCAACGCGCCCGTGCCGAGTGCACCGCTGTTGCCCAGCTGCAGACTGCCGGCATTGAGGTTCAGGCCACCGCCGAAGGCATTGGTGCCGTTCAAGGTCAGCAGCGAGGCACCGTTCTTGGTCAGGCTGCCGCTGCCGGTGATGTTCCCGCCCAAGGTGAGGTTCTGGCTGCCCGGCAACGTCAGTGCTGCCCCCAGACTGATGGCGTTGGTCAGGTTCAGTGCTGCGCTGCCATCGAGCGAACTATTGCCGCTGACCGTCAACGCCCCGCTGCCGATCGCACTGTCGTTACCCAGCAGCAGCCCACCCGCCGCCAGGTTCAGGCCACCACTGAAGGTATTGGCGCCGGCCAGCGTCTGCACGCCGGTGCCCTGCTTGATCAGGCCACCGGTACCGCCAATCGCGCCGGCGAAGGTCTGGTTGGTGGCGTTGCCAAGAGTGAGCGTGCTGCTACCCAGCGCCACCGTGCTGCCTGCGGCGCCAGACAACGCGCCGATGGTCTGGTTGCCGCCAAGCGAGATGTCCAGCTCCGTCCCTGCATTGACCAGATTCACTGCACCGGTGGCTGCAAGGCTGCCGCCACTGGCCAGCGCGACCCTGCCCGCGTTGATCGCCAATCCACCGGTGAACGCGTTGGCACCGCCCAGCGTCAGCGTGGCAGCGCCGTTCTTGACCAGGCTGCCGGTGCCGCTGATGACGCCCCCCAGGGTCAGCGCATTGCTGCCCAGCACGCTGAGAGAACCCCCGGCACCCAGGTTGATGCCATTGCTCACGCTCATTGCCGTGCTGGCATCGAGCGTTGCCAGACCACCGACGTTGAGTGCACCGGTTCCCAGCGCCCCGGCATTCCCAAGCACCAGGCCGCCTGCGGTGAGTGACAGGCCACCGCCAAAGGTATTGGCATTGTTGAGCGTAAGCGTGGCCGGACCGCTCTTGACCAGGCTGCCGGTACCGCCGATCACACCATTGAAGGTCAATGCCTGCGTACCAGGCAGGTTGAGGAAGCTGCCCGTCCCCAGGGTGACCGCGTTGTCGAGCGCCAGCGCTCCTGCGCTGCCATCAAGGCTGACGTTGCCGCCGACACTGAGCGCACCCGTTCCCAGCGCACCGGCATTGCCCAGCAGCAGCCCACCACCGTTGAGCGCAACACCGCCGGTGAAGGCGTTGGCACCGGACAGGGTCTGGGTGCCCGTACCGACCTTGACAAGCGTGCCACCGACACCGCTGATGGCGCCGGAGAAAGTGGTGCTGGTGTTCAGGCCACCCAGGGTGAGAGTGCGTGCGCCCAGGTTGAGCGCACCGGATCCGGCGAGCGAACCGATGGTCTGGTTGGCTGCAACCGAGAGATCAAGGTTGGTCCCTGCGCCCAGCGAGATCGCTCCTGTCGACGAGAGGCTGCCAGCGGCGCCCAGTGCCAGTGCGCCGCCGGTAATGGAGAACGTGCCTGCAAGGGTATTGGCACCATTCAAGGTCAATGTGCCGGCACCCGCCTTGAACAGATTGCCTGCTCCGGAGATCGATCCATTCAGGCCGAGCCCATTGCTGCCCAGCAGGTTGAGTGTTCCGCCCCCGTTGATGACAAGGTTGTTGCCCAGGTTGAAGTTGGCCGAGGTATCCAGGGATGCCGTGCCGCCGATGGTCAGATTACCGCTGCCGAGCGCCCCCGCATTGCCCAGCACCAGTCCACCGGCATTGAGATTGACTCCCCCGGAGAACAGGTTTGCATTACCGAGCGTGACGATGCCGCTGTTGTTGACCGTGAGGCTGCCAGTCCCTGAAAGCACGCCCCCGAGTCCGAACGCATTGGTCCCAGACAGGGACAGATTGCCACCGAGGCTGAAAGCGTTGGCCAGGCTCAGACCCGCCGTGGAGGAGGCGATGGCACCGCCGTTGGCGGTGAACAGCCCTGTGCCGAAGGAGGCGGCATTGTTGAAGTTGATCAGACCATCGTTGAGCGTCGTCGGCCCGGTTCCGCCCCATGCGCCCTGCAGGTTCCACGTACCGCTGTTGACCGTGAGCCTCTGGAAGTTGAGGTACTGGTTCCAGCCCAGCGTGGTCACTGCACCGCCGGTACCGGACCCCGGACCGCTGACGACGTTCTGCAGCACCAGCGTGTTGCTGGCGGCGCCGGCGCCCACGCCGGCATTGACCGTACCGGCGGCGGCGAGCGAAACCGAAATACCACCCAGTGCATCGATTCCCGCCGAGGCCCCGGCCCCGGTTGCCACATTGGACCCGGACACCGCAGTAAACGTATTCCCCTGCGCTGAATCACCGAGATAGACGCTGCCGGTGATCGTGCCACTGTTGTTTACCGAGTTGCCCAACGTCGAGCCGGCCAATCCGACTCGTCCGGTGATCCCGCCGCTGTTGCTCAGAATCGTCTGCGCGCCACCGTAGCTGACGATGGCCGGCGCGTCGGCCGTGCCGAGTCCGCCCAGCAGGAAATTCATGTTGACGGTGCCGGCATTGTTGATCGTGGTGACACCGCCTGCGCCATTCTGCACGGACAGCGCGCGGCCATTCGCGCCCAGCAGGGAGCCGATATCAATGAAACCCTGAAGCGTGCCGGTCGCGCTGTTGGTAACGCTGATCGCCTGGCCACTGGCATTGCCAAGCACCGCGCCGGAGGCAGCAAAGAGACCGACATTGGTGCCGATCGTGCCGTTGTTGGTGAGCTGGATGCCGTTGCCGCTCAGCGTCATCGAATTACCCAGGCCAGCGGTACTTCCTACATTCGCGCCAGCTGCCACGGTCACCTGGACGCCGTTGGTGGCGTCCGCAAAATTATTGGTGGTTCCGGTGCAGTTGATTACTGGCCCCGGGGTCGTGCACGCCGCAAAGGCCGAACCACTGGCCAGCGAGGTGGCCAACGCCAGCGCCAGCTGGTGCGCCCGCAATCGCGGCAGCCGCTTCACGCAAACCGCGCTTCCACCAGGATTCTGGGCGACCTCCGAAGCAACCTGCATTACGCCGAGGGCGCGATTGAAAACCAGACGGTAAATGCGGTTCATCGGTAAATCTCCCTGAAAAGACCGGATGGCACTGCAGGCAGTTTTTTGAAGACGATGCGACCCATCCCGGTTCCCGACACGGAAACAAGGGCTGGCGGCATTAACTCCTGAAAATCTTCACATCTTCACGCGATCGCACCCAGGACAGGTGCGCCAACGTTCCCGTCAAGGCGAAAACTCCCCGATTTCGCCTGACGAATGGCGGCACTGTGCGACCGACGGCGCCAGTGCGATGTGAATCACGCTCGTTATTTTCATGACGCACGTCAAATAAAACGGGCGGACAAAATGATTTGCCGGAAATGCATATACCTGCGACGGGCGGGGATTCCCTTCCCCACCATAAGTAAATGATTCAGCTGCTGGAGAGTTTCATCAGCACCAGGCCCGAGACGATCAATACCGCCGCACCGATCCGCATCGCGCTGACCTGCTCGCCGAGGAACACGATGCCAACCACGAATGCCCCGACCGCGCCGATGCCGGTCCAGATCGTATAGGCGGTTCCCAGCGGCAGGCTGCGCATGGCCACCGCCAGCAACCAGAAGCTGGCGATCATGCCGATGAGGGTGACCACGGTGGGGGTGAGCTTGGTGAAGCCTTCGGACTGTTTCATGGACACGGCCCAGACGATTTCCAGCAGGCCGGCAAACAACAGATAGATCCAGGCCATGACGGCCCTCCTCTTGGTAGGGCCAGGCCGTCCTGGTCTTTGATTCCCGATGTGGGGGAGGTCGTTCCTCCTGGCCGGCATTCTAGCAACGGGGGTGGCCTCCGGCCGCCGTCGCCGGGAACGGGTTACAGCCGATTCAGCGCGTGAAGCTGGCGCCGATGGACCTGCCTGCGCTAGAATGCGCGTCTGCCATCGGCCAGCCGATGTGCGGTCCGGCTGTGGTCTCCGGCGCATCGCGCGCTGCTTCCCCTGATCCGTGAACTGGCCGCCCACCGGGCGGCCAACGTCTCTATGGTGGCCCCGTCGGCCCCTCGCGACGCTAGGTCGAAAACCCCGCCAGGGCCGGAAGGCAGCAACGGTATCGATCGACGCGGGCGCCGAGGTCAGCCGGCGGGGCCACCGCCTTTTCTGCACTGGGGTCAGATCCCTTTGCCCGGCAAAGGGCTCTGACCCTTAAGCCGTTCGTACCAGGCAACGCCCGCCGCTACCCTGCCTCGGGCGTTCCTTGGTGGAACACCATGCGCCATCCGTCCCCGTGCCGGCGCCACAGCGAACTGCGCAGCACCCAGCGTTGCGGCCGCCCATCGAGGTGATGGCGGCTGCGGTAGCGCACCTGGGCCAGGCCCTCGGCCAACAGCCGCACCGCGTACTGATCGGACTCGATCTGCACCTGCGCACGCTCCAACGGGATCTCCTGCAACGCGGCCGCACGGTCGTAGCATTGGCCGGAACTGCCGATCTCGCTGAAATCCTCATCCAGCAATGCCGCCAGTTGCTCACGGTCGGCCCGCACGTTTGGCGCATGCAGTGCACGCTCCAGCGCCTCCAGTTCGGCAGCCAGCGCCACATCGGCGGGCTGGCCGGTACCGCTCACGGCGGGTCCTGCGCCAGCACGTGCGGTGCGGTCGGGCTCGCCAGCGGCACGCACTGCCCCGGCTGCGCCACGCGGTGCCCACGCGCAGCCAGTGCCAGACCATCGGCTGCGCTGGCGTAGTGGTACAGCATCATCCGCGCCTGCAGTTCGGCGCTGTACTCACGCTCCAGATCGTCCACGCCGGTATGCGACGGATTGCCGTGCAGGCCGCAGTCGTGAGCGATCAGTTCGTTGTCGTTGGCAAAGCGGGCCAGCATCTCCGGAACCGGCCGGGTATCGCCGCTCCAGGTCAGCGCGCCCTGCAGGCGCAGGCCATAGGCGGTCTCCGGCCAATGGTGGCGCACCGGGAACACTTCCAGTCGCACGCCCTCATGCCAGAATGCCTCACCGACCACGATCAACTGGAAGGCATCCCAGAAGTTCGCACCGCCCTCGGCCAGCACGTTCGGGTAATCCCCGATGCGCTTGTGCAGCAGCGGCACCACCGTGGCGGGCACGTACAGGCGCACCTTGCCGCGTCGGTGCGCATTGAAGTAGGTGTCCACGAACAGGCGCTCGAAGCCGGCCACATGGTCCAGGTGCACGTGGGTGACGAACAGCGACTGCGGCATGTGCCCGTAGTGCGCCTTGAACGCGGTCAGGCCTTCGCCACCGCAATCGATGGTCAGCCACGGACGCCCCTCCCGCTCGATCACCGACATCGGCGACCCCAGCTCGACTGCCGACGCATTGCCGACGCCGAGGAAACGCAACGACCAGTCCATCAGGTGCCCCGGTTCCAGGCCATGTCATAGGCGCGGCGCAGCCGCGCGTAGTCCTTCTGCACATCTTCCACGCTGCGCTCGCCGCGCAGCTTGATCAGCGAGCGCAGCAGGCGCTTGAGATTGCGCTCTCGCCAGGCGGTCGCCGGGATGCGGATCACGCCGCGGTCGAAGTCGATCAGCCAGCCATGGCCACTGCCATCGAACAGGATGTTGTGCGCGTTGAGGTCGGCATGGTCCAGGCCGGCACGGTGGAAACGGGCGATCAAGCGCCCGGTCTCCTCCCAGGGGGCACCACGGCCGGCGACCAGCGCGCGGTCGGCCAGCGAGCGTACACCCTCGATCCGCTCCATCAGGATCGCCGCCCGGTAGCGCAGGCCCTCGCGCATGTAGAACGCGGCGATCGGCCGTGGCACCGGCAGCTTTTTCTCGCGCAGCGCCCGCATCAAGCGGAATTCGGCGAAGCTGCGGGTCCGGTCCGAGCCGCGCCAGAGGTACTGGTCGTGGCTGATACGGGCCGCCATGCCGCCGCGCAGGTAGTGGCGCAGCACGCTGGCACCGAACGGCGCATCGACGAACCAGGCACTGCCGCGGCCACCCTCGCCCACCGGCCGGGCCCTGCTGCCCCAGTGCTGGGGCGAGAACAGGCCGATCTCGGCTTGCCGCAGCCGCTCGCGGTCGAACAGAATGGCCCCGATGCCGCGACCCTCGCGGCATGGCGTCAGCGCTTCATTGGCGTCGAATGCGACCATTTCATTGAGTCTAACAACACATGGCATCAGCGTCCTCCTCCTTGTGCCTCCTGCGCCTGTCCGCACTTGGCGATGTCACCCACGTGGTGCCCCTGGTGCGCACCCTGCAGGCCGCGCGCCCGGACACGCCGATCCACTGGATCATCGACAAGGTCGGCCACAAGCTGCTCGACGGCCTCCCCGGCGTCACCTTCCATGCCTATGACAAGAAGAGCGGCATGGCCGGAGTCAAGGAACTGCGCAGGCAGCTGCCGCCGGGGCGCTTCGAAGCGCTGCTGCAGATGCAGGTCGCGTTCCGCGCCAACCTGCTGTCGGCCTTCATCCCGGCCGAGCGCCGCATCGGCTACGACCGCAGCCGCTCCAAGGACCTGCATGGGCTCTTCATCAACGAGCGCATCCCCGACCGTCCCGGCATCCATGTGCTCGATGCCATCGGCAGCTTCTGCGAACCACTGGGCCTGCGCCAGACCGGCGTCAGCTGGGACCTGGCCGTGCCGTCGTCCGCCTTCGAGTGGGCCGCCGCGCAGTGGCAGGACGATGGCCGCCCGGTGCTGATGATCTCGCCCTGTTCCAGCCACGTGCGCCGTAACTGGTATGCCGACCGCTACGCCGCAGTGGCCAACCATGCCGTCCAGCGCGGCTGGCAGGTGGTGCTGTGCGGTGGCCGCAGCGAACTGGAGCGCAGCATGGCCGACGCCATCCAGGCGCAACTGATCACACCGGCACTGGACCTGGTCGGCAAGGACACGCTCAAGCAGCTGCCTGCCCTGCTTGCCCGCGCCAACCTGGTGATGACGCCTGACTCGGGCCCGATGCACATCGCCAACGCGATGGGCACCAAGGTGCTGGGCCTGCATGCGGCCAGCAATCCAAACCGCAGTGGCCCGTACTCGGACCGCCGTTATTGCGTGGACCGTTACGACGACGCTGCGCGAAAGTACCTCGCCAAGCAGGCCACCGATCTGAAGTGGGGCACGAAGATCGAGTTCGACGATGTGATGGAACTGATCACCGTCGAAGACGGCATCGCCGCCTTCGAACGCTACGTGGCCGACCATCTGGGGTAAGCGGCGGGCGCCGTCCACGCATGGCGTGGACCTGCTGCATCGGCCCGCCCGGGATTACGCGCGCTGCGCGTAATCCTGATAGGACTTCTCTTCCACGTACGCCGAACCCAGCGCGAGGTTGATCGCCTTCTTGATGCGCGCGCGTTCGTCGTTGCGCAGGTAGACGCTGCGCGCCAGATCGATGAAAACCTGGTCGAACGCCTGTTCCTTTTCCTTCAGCCGGATGTCGTCCTCGATCTCCCACAGCTGCTCATTGACCGCCTTCAGCTCTGCACGCAGCTTGGCGATGTCCTTCACCGCGGCCGGGTGTGCCATCCAGGTCCGCTCAAGCGCCGACAGCTCCCTGCGCACATTGGCCAGCTTGCCCTCGTCGCTGATGCGCTCGGACTTGATCTGCAGGATCGAGATCTTGTCCAGCAGCTCGCCGAAAGAAACGGGGACGAGGATTTCAGCGGTCATGGGGAAAGCTCCAACAGGTGGTGCGTACATGGTAACCCGCAGCGTCCGGACGGATATGCCGGGTAGATCCACGCCATGCATGGATGAGCCTGCCAGCAGGAACAGCATCCACGCACCGCGCGGATCTCCCGTGATGCATCTGGAGGAACAAGCCCCTCTGCTGAGGGGCTGCCCCGACAGGGGCGGGGAGAGGCCGGCAAAGGGAGGGGCCCACAGGTTGCGCAGCAACGTGTGGGGCGACGCGCAGAGCGCGGCGCGTCCCGCGCCAGATAAAGAAAAAGGGCTGCCTTTCGGCAGCCCTTTTTCTTTATCTGGCGGAGAGGGGGGGATTCGAACCCCCGAGGCGCTATAAACGCCTGCCTGATTTCGAGTCAGGTACATTCAACCACTCTGCCACCTCTCCGGGTGGTCCCCGGCGGACCGGGGACGCGCATCATACGAGGAAGTGAGGCCGACGACAAGTCATCCCGGTCAATGAAGTGAAAATTTCCTGGGTGCATGCCTTGCCGGATGCCTGCAGCCCCCCGATGATGCCTGTCTCCCCAGCAATACCCGCCCCCGCACACCATGATCGAATTCGGACATCTCACCCACCCCGGCCTGCGCCGCGAGCTCAACGAGGACACCTACTACGGTGACAGCGAGCTGGCCCTGTGGCTGGTGGCCGATGGCATGGGCGGCCACGCCTGCGGCGAAGTCGCCAGCGCGCTGGCGCGTGAAACCATCGTGCGCGAGATCCGCGCTGGCGCGCCGCTGGCCCACGCCATCCGTACCGCCGACGAAGAGATCATCCGTGCCTCGCGGCGGCGCAACGACACACTGCCGATGGGTACCACCGTGGTCGCCGCACGCGTGCAGGGCAATCGCTATGAAGTGGCATGGGTCGGCGACAGCCGTGCCTACCTGTGGCGTGACGGCCAGCTGGCACAGCTCAGCCAGGATCACAGCGTGGTGCAGGAACTGGTCGCTCAGGGCAACCTGACTGCCGAACAGGCACGCGCCCATCCGCATCGCAACGTGGTCACCCAGGCGCTGGGCGTCACCGATCCGGCACACCTGAACGTGGCCACCACCAGCGGTGAGCTGCGCCCCGGCATGCAGCTGCTGCTGTGCAGTGATGGCCTGACCGAGGAAGTGGACGACCGCGGCATCGCCCGCACCCTCGCCTTCGAAGATGCAAGCGCGCAGGAATGCGTGGACACGCTGGTCGCCGCCGCGCTCGACGGTGGTGGCCGCGACAACATCAGCGTGATCCTGGTGCGCTGCCACTGAATGGCGTAATCCGGTAGCGCCAGGCCATGCCCGGCGAGAATCCGCCGGATACCGGATCCCATCGTTTACGCGCTGGCGGCTTCTTCCACCTTCGGGCCATCCCACAGCGCGTGGCCGGCCTTCTTGCGCAGCCGTTCCAGCCGCGCGGCATGCGCTTCCAGCTCCGACGGCGTCGCCACCACGCGCGGGCGCGGCAGCAGCTTGCTGGTATCGAAGGCCTGCAGCGCCGCCCCGGTGCCGCCCCCATCGTCATCGCCCAGGCCGAAGCCGATCTCTTCCTGGCCTGAAGTCAGTGCGATGTAGACGTCGCCCAGGATCTGCGCATCGAGCAGGCCGCCGTGCAGCGCACGGTGCGAATTGTCCACGCCCAGTCGCTTGCACAGCGCATCCAGCGAATTGCGCTGGCCCGGAAAGCGCTCGCGCGCCATCACCAGGGTATCGATCACCGTGCAGCGGTCGGTGATCCTGCCGTACTGCGGGCCCAGCAGCGACAGCTCGTTGTCAAGAAAGCCCAGGTCGAACGCCGCGTTGTGGATGATCAGTTCGGCGCCATCGATGAACGCCAGGAACTCGTCGGCGATCTGCGCGAAGTCCGGCTTGTCAGCCAAGAACTCCAGGGTCAGCCCGGTGACTTCCTGCGCGCCCTGTTCGAACTCGCAGTCCGGCTTGATGTACTGGTGGTAGTTGTTGCCGGTCGGGCGGCGCTTGAACAGCTCCACGCAGCCGATTTCGACGATGCGGTTGCCCTTCTTCCATTCCAGGCCGGTGGTTTCGGTATCGAGGATGATCTGACGCATGGGCTCAGTTTACCGGGCTGGCGTCGCGGATCTGGATGGCCGCATTGCGCGCCAGCGTATCCACCCGCTCGTTGTCCGGGTCACCGGAGTGGCCCTTCACCCAGCGCCAGTCGATCTGGTGCCGCAGCGTGGCCGCATGCAGGCGCTCCCACAGCTCGCGGTTCTTTACCGGGTCGCCGCCGGCGGTCTTCCAGTTCTTGCGGATCCAGCCGGGCATCCACTGGGTCAGGCCCTGCCGCACATACTGCGAATCGGTGTAGAGCACGATGTTGCACGGCTCGGTCAGCGTCTCCAGCCCGGAGATGGCCGCCATCAGCTCCATCCGGTTGTTGGTGGTGTGCGCTTCGCCACCGCTCAGTTCGCGCTCGTGGCCCTTGTAGCGCAGCAGCGCAGCCCAGCCACCGGGGCCGGGATTGCCAAGGCAGGAACCGTCGGTGTGGATTTCGATGGTTTTCAATACAACTCCAGATCAGGTAACAACGGTGCCGTGCCAACGCACCGGCAACGGTTTCGGCCCGGGCAGGGCCAGCGTGCGCTTTTCAGCATGGAACAGGCAGGCCGCGCGCAGCGGCGCCCAACCGCCCGGGCGACGGCTGCCAGCGCCGCGCCAGAGTGGGCCGAGGTAACGCATATCGTCGCACTCCAGCCCGTGGCGGCCGAGCAGCAGGCGGATCCGCTGCGGCGTGCGCACCACCAGGCCATGCTGGCGCCAGTGCGTGCGGTAGGGGCTGAACGGATTGAGGCTGCTCAGCCATAGGTGGCCGCCGGGCATCAGCACGCGCTCGCACTCGTCCAGCAGCTGGTCGGCATCGCCCGTGGTGACATGCTGCAGCACGACCGCGTTGACGCTCTCGTTGGCCAGCGGCAGCGGCAGCGCGCAGCGGGTATCGCCGGCATAGCCCTGTCCCTGACGGAACAGGCGCAGGCCGCGCCCGCCCAGCTGCGCATCGTCCAGCCAGGCGGCACTTGGTGCGATCCACAGCCAGGGCTGCGTCGGCAGGACAGACAGCTGCGGCAGCAGCAACTGCCGCTCTAGCACGCGCAAGGAGTCCGCCGGTTCAGTGTCGAACCACGGGGTCTGGCTCGCTTGACGGGTGCTCTGCAGCGCGGGCATGGTCCAATTCTATGCGACTGACTGCCCTGCCCGCATTTGCGGACAACTACATCTGGACGTTGATCGACGACGCTGGCGCCGCCGTGGTCGTCGATCCCGGCGATGCCGCGCCGGTGCTGGCGCTGGCCGATCAGGGCCTGCGCGTGGACACGATCCTGCTCACCCATCATCACGATGACCACATCGGTGGCGTGCCCGCGCTGCACGCACGTTTTCCCGGTGTACGGGTCATCGCGCCCGTCGAAGAGCGCATCCCCATGGCAACCGAACGGGTCGGCGAAGGTGAACGCGTTCAGGCACTGGGCCGGACGTTCCACGTACTATCCGTGCCCGGGCATACCCGCAGCCACATCGCGTTTCACACTGCTGAACATCTTTTCAGCGGAGATTCGTTGTTCAGCCTGGGCTGTGGGCGCCTGTTCGAAGGTACGCCGTCCCAGCTTCTGGCATCGATGCGCAAGCTGGGTACCTTGCCCGCGCAACTGCTGCTTTGTTGCGCCCACGAGTACACCGTGTCAAATGCCGTCTTCGCGCGGCATGTCGACCCCGCCAACGCTGCCCTGTGGCAGCGCCAAGAGGAGGCTTTGGCCATGCGCCGCGATGACCGTTCCACCCTGCCGGTAACCCTGGCCAACGAATTGGACTGCAATCCGTTCCTGCGTGTGCACACTGCGCCGATCCGCGCGGCAGTGTCGGCGCACCTGGGCCGCGACGTCGTTGACGACGTCGACGTCATGGCCGGCCTCCGGCACTGGAAAGACGGCTTCCGCGCATGATGCGCCGAAGTCTGCCGCTGGCCCTGGGCCTGGTCCTGGGGCTGGCCGGAACCGCCGGCGCGCAGTCGCTGGGCGCCGGCATCAGCCAGAACCTGACCGCTGCTGCGGCGCTGCCGCTGGATCCGGCCGCGTTGCCGGCTGCCTCCGTGCGCAATGGCCAGGAGATCTTCTCCAGCTTCCGCGACGGCCTGGCCGAACCCACCTGCGACGCAGAGGCCACCAGCCCGCGCTGGCAGAAGCAGTTCGCCCACGCCCCGTCGCGCCTGGCCAACCAGGATGACGATGCGCTGGTGCTGTTCGGCTACGTGGTCGAAGAGCTGCGCAAGGCCAACCTGCCTACCGAATTCGCACTGATTCCGTTCGTGGAAAGCGGCTATCGGCCCAACGCCCGCAACGGCAGCGGCCCGACCGGCCTGTGGCAGTTCATCGCCACCACCGCGCGCAACCATCGCGTACCCATGGCCAACGGCTACGACGGCCGCCTGTCGGCGGTCGATTCGACCCAGGCCGCAGTGCGCTACCTGAAGACCCTGCACGGCATGTTCGGCGGCGACTGGCGCTTGGCCACCATGGCCTACAACGCCGGCGAGTACCGCGTGCTGCAGTCGCTGCGCAAGGCCGGCATGAACGCACAGAACGCCAAGCCGTCCGCGCTGCCCGGCCTATCGCCGGTCACCTATGCCTATGTCGAGAAGCTGCATGCCCTGGCCTGCGTGCTGGAAGACGTGGAAGACCAACCCGGCGTGATGGCCTCGCTCGACCGCACCGTGCCGGTGCTGAAGGACCACACTCTGCCGGCTGGCACCAGCGTCCAGCAGTGGGCCGCACAGCGCGCCCTGGACCCGGCCAGGATCGCCCGCCTGAACCCTGCCCTGGCGGGCGGTGGCCGCGCCTCGTCAGGCACTACCCGCGTGCTGGCACCGGTCTCGGCCGCCAATGCGACTGCCGCCGAAGCGGCCACTGCACTGGTGGCCAGCGCCGCACCGGCTGCCGCCGCCACGCCAACGCCGCAGGTCGCCAGGACCGTCGCCGCGATTGCCGATCGTCCGCGCAGCCGCCGCCACACCGTGCGAGATGGCGAGTCGGCCTGGACCATCGCCCGCCGCTACGGCATGCCGGTCAAGGCCCTGCTGTCGCTGAACGGGCTGAGCGGCAGCAGTGTGCTGAAGCCGGGCGCGGTACTGCGCGTCGAAAACTGACGGCCGGCGCGGTCCCCCCGCGCGCACGCCTTCCTGCTGCGCCGGGCCCATGCTCGGCTTTTTCACGGCTGCGCCCGGCAGATGCAGTCCAGCAAGCTCGACTCTACATAGGCACGTAAAAAAAAGGCCCGGCATTGCCGGGCCTTTCTCATGGATGCAGCCGCAAGGCTTACAGGTTCGCTTCGGTGGTCTGGACCACGAACTTCCTGCGCATCGCCTCGATGTAGGCCTTGGCCGCGGCCATGCCGTCGATCTGGCTCAGCTGTTCCTTCAGCTGCTTCTGCTGCTCGGCGGTCACTTCCTTGATGTCGCCCGGATTGACCTTGTTCACCGCGAACAGCAGCGCGTGGCCATTGACGTCGACCTTGCCATAGCTCGGCTTGCCTTCGGCCGGTACCGGCGCACTGAAGATCGCGCGGTTGATTTCCGGGGTCGGCACCGGCTGGCTGCGCGGCAGACCCGGCATCGGGCTCAGCTGCAGCTTCTCGCTGGCAGCCAGCGACTGCAGGGCGGCGCCTGCCTTCAGCTTGGCCAGGATGGCATCGGCGGCCTTGTCGCTGGCCTGGCGCTGGCGGTCAGCGCGGATGGCGGCGATCACCTGCTCACGGGCCTTTTCCAGCGGCAGGGCCTGTTCCGGGGTGTGCGCAGCCACGCGGATGACCACGCTGTGGTTGGTCGCGCCACCCAGGGCGATCGGGTCGCTGGCGGTACCGTCCTGCACCAGCACGTCGGAGAAGGCAGCACGCAGCACAGCCGGGTCAGCGGCAATGCCACTGGCGGTCGCGCGGGTGATCGGGCCGAGCGTCTGCAGCGGCAGGTTCACTTCCTTGGCCGCAGCGGCCAGGTCGCTCGGGCTCTTGTTGATGGCATCGACCAGGTGACCGGCCAGCTCGTTGAAGCCACGCTCACCGTCCGCCTTCAGCTGCTCGGCGGCCAGCGTGTCACGCACTTCCTCGAACGACTTGCCCTGGCCACCGCGCACAGCGGCCACCTTGATGATGTGGTAACCGAACTCGGTCTTCACCGGGCCGATCACGTCACCGGCCTTGGCCGCAAACAGCGCGTCCTCGAACGGCTTCACCATTGCACCGCGCTCGACCCAGCCCAGGTCACCGCCCTGGTCCTTGGAGCCTGGATCTTCCGAATTGGCCTTGGCCAGCGCGCCGAAATCGGCACCAGCGGCCTTGGCTTCGGCCGCGAGCTTGTTCGCCTTGGCTTCGGCGCCGTCACCGGTGATCAGGATGTGCGAAGCCTGGCGCTGCTCCGGCGAGGTGAACTTCGCCTTCTCGTCTTCATAGCGCTTGCGCAGGGTCGCTTCATCGGCCGCCGTCGGTGCCGGCAGGTTCGCGCCATTGATCTCGACGTATTCCAGCGACACGCTCTCGGCCTGGCGGAAATCCTTGCCATGGCTGTCGTACCACTTCTTGATCTGCTCATCGGTGACCGGTGCGGTATCAGCCGGCACGGGCGGCAACGCGGCCAGCTCGACGTCGCGGGTTTCGCCCAGCAGCTTCAGCAGGCGCTCGGTCTCAGCCTGGGTGACGAAGCCCGAGCTCTGCAGGCCCGACGGGATCACCGACTGCTGCAGGCTCTCACGCACCAGTTCCTGGAACTGGGTCGGCGTACGCGGCGGGTTGCCGCCGGCCAGGGCCAGGCGATAGTTGTTCTCGTTGAACTTGCCGTTCGAATCGAGGAACGCCGGCATGGTCGCAATGTATTCACGCACCGCACCGTCGCCGATCACCACGCCCGCCTGCTCACCGACCAGGCGCACGACCTGCTCGTCGATCAGCTGGTCGAGCACGGCCATCTTGTTCTCGGTGCTCTCGAACGCGCGCGGGTCGAAGTTGTCGCCCTGCTGCTGGCGCTCACGCATGCGCTCCTGCTCGAAACGCGTGCGGAAATCCTGCGAGCTGATCTCATGGTGCTGCCACAGCATGCGCACCGGCCACCACGACGGCGCCGAACGCCACCAGGTCGGCGGCGCGGAAACCTTGGCCACGTTCTGTGCGCCAACGCCACCGAGGTAGCTGTTGTCGATCACGAACAGGAACGGAATCATCAGCAGCCCCAGGATCACGGTGACGATCCAGCCTGAGGTCTTGTCGCGGAGTTTCTGCAGCATGGTGAGGAATCACAAGGCCTGATTGGCGAGCCCGGCAGTGTAACCCGCTTCGCCGCAGGGACCAAAAGCACCAGCGGCGTGGCCTGCGCCCACCACCGCCGGCGCGCGCCACCCACGCATCGGCACCCTCCGGCGCAACGCAAAGAAAAAGCCCCCGGCTTGCGCCGAGGGCTTTTGAAGTTGGCGGAGCGGACGGGACTCGAACCCGCGACCTCCGGCGTGACAGGCCAGCATTCTAACCAGCTGAACTACCGCTCCGCGCTGAAACTTTGCAGGCGCCCAGTATATCCGAAGATTCCCTGAAAACCCAGCCCGATGAACACTTTTTTCAAAGTTTTTTCACAGGGACTTAAGAATTCTGCAATGGCGGAGCGGACGGGACTCGAACCCGCGACCTCCGGCGTGACAGGCCAGCATTCTAACCAGCTGAACTACCGCTCCGTTCTTGCAAAAACCTTTTCGCCTTGCCCCCAAACCTGCCGGGGGAGAAGACAAGGCCCCCAGCTTTCGGCCGGGGGCCTCGATGCAATGGCGGAGCGGACGGGACTCGAACCCGCGACCTCCGGCGTGACAGGCCAGCATTCTAACCAGCTGAACTACCGCTCCACAGTGTTGCTTTTTTGCTTTCAGCCGGCCTGGGCCAGGGAGAAAACAAAGCCTCCAGCTTTTGGCCGGAGGCCTCGTTGAATGGCGGAGCGGACGGGACTCGAACCCGCGACCTCCGGCGTGACAGGCCAGCATTCTAACCAGCTGAACTACCGCTCCACACTCAAACTTTTACCGCGGTGCTGTGGTGGGTGCTGAGGGTTTCGAACCCCCGACCCTCTCCGTGTAAAGGAGACGCTCTACCGCTGAGCTAAGCACCCCAGCGAGCCGCTTAGTTTACAGCATCCTTCAGGGCCTTACCAGCCTTGAACGACGGATTCTTCGAAGCAGCGATCTTGATGGTGTCGCCGGTCTTCGGGTTGCGGCCGGTGCGGGCAGCACGGTCGCGGACCTGGAAGGTACCGAAGCCAACCAGGGTGACCGCATCGCCGTCCTTCAGCGCCTTGGTGACGGCGGCAACGACGGCATCGACAGCGCGGCTGGACTCGGCCTTGGTCAGGTCTGCAGCTTCAGCAACGGCATCGATCAATTCGGTCTTGTTCATTCTCTACAACTCCTTTGGCGGTGGGTTCCGCTTATTCGACAGGGAAGCAACCGCACACGCTCTGCATGCGGCCGCCATGTGGAAACGGTTCGCCGAATTCAGTGATCGCCCGACTGCGATCACCCATTCGCGAGTGCTGCTTTTATACCAGTGGCCCTACCCCCACGCAAGCTGGAAAGCCAGCAACGACGCGGGTTTCAAGCCATTGGACAGCGCGCGTCAATGCTTGACGCGCGCGTTTCCACTCGGTTTGGCCTTGCTGCGCACCGTGACACGTTGCGCACTCTTGCGCGCCTTCTTCGGTGCCAGCGGACGCTCCAGCGCCAGGTCCAGGACTTCTTCGATGTACTTCACCGGCACGATCTTCAGATCGCGGGTGACGTTGGCCGGGATGTCGGCCAGGTCCTTGCGGTTCTCTTCCGGAATGATGACCGTACGGATGCCGCCACGCAGTGCGGCCAGCAGTTTCTCCTTCAGGCCACCGATGGCGGTGACGCGACCACGCAGGGTAATCTCGCCGGTCATCGCCACGTCGGCACGCACCGGCACCTTGGTCAGCATCGACACCAGCGACGTCACCATCGCCGCGCCGGCACTCGGGCCGTCCTTCGGCGTGGCGCCATCGGGCACGTGCAGGTGCACGTCGTGCTTCTGCAGGAAGTCGCTGTCGATGCCAAAGCCCACGGCGCGCGAACGCACCACCGACAGCGCCGCCGAGGCCGATTCCTTCATCACGTTGCCGAGCTGGCCGGTCAGGATCAGCTGGCCCTTGCCTGGCACCAGCGTCGATTCGATCTGCAGCAGATCACCACCGACTTCGGTCCAGGCCAGGCCGGTGACCAGGCCGATCTCGTTTTCTTCTTCGGCGCGGCCGAAGTCGAAGCGACGCACGCCCAGATACTTGTCCACGTTCTTGCCGGACACGTTCACCAGCGCCCTGGACTTCTTCGCACCCTTCTTCGCCTTCACCGGCTGCGGGCCGGCCAGCGCGATCTCCTTCACCACCTTGCGGCAGATCTTGGCGATCTCGCGCTCCAGGTTGCGCACGCCCGATTCACGCGTGTAATAGCGCACGATGTCCTGGATCGCATCACTGCCGATCTCCAGCTCTTCCGGCTGCAGGCCGTTGGCCTTGATCTGCTTGGGCACCAGGTAACGGGCGGCGATGTTGAGCTTCTCGTCCTCGGTGTAGCCCGGGATGCGGATCACTTCCATGCGGTCCAGCAGCGGGCCCGGAATGTTGAGCGAGTTCGAGGTGGCCACGAACATCACTTCGGACAGGTCCAGGTCCACTTCCAGGTAGTGGTCGTTGAACGCGTTGTTCTGCTCCGGATCAAGCACTTCCAGCAGCGCCGACGACGGATCGCCACGGAAGTCCATCGACATCTTGTCGATCTCATCGAGCACGAACAGCGGGTTCTTGCTGCCGACCTTGTTCAGGTTCTGCACGATGCGGCCCGGCATCGAACCGACGTAGGTGCGACGGTGGCCACGGATCTCGGCCTCATCACGCACGCCGCCCAGCGACATGCGCACGAACTTGCGGTTGGTGGCCTTGGCGATGGACTGGCCCAGCGAGGTCTTGCCCACGCCCGGCGGCCCGACCAGGCACAGGATCGGCCCCTTCATCTGCTTCACGCGCGACTGCACTGCCAGGTATTCAAGGATGCGTTCCTTGACCTTTTCCAGGCCGTAGTGGTCCGCATCAAGCGTATCCTGCGCAGCCTTCAGGTCCTTGCGCACCTTGCTTCGCTTCTTCCACGGCACGCCCAGCAGCCATTCCAGGTAGTTGCGCACGACCGCGGCTTCAGCCGACATCGGCGACATCTGCTTGAGCTTGTTCAGTTCGTTGCGCGCCTTGGCTTCAACCGCCTTCGGCATGCCCGCTTCGGCGATCTTCCGGGCCAGCTCTTCCAGTTCGCCCGGCGCGTCGTCCAGGTCACCCAGTTCCTTCTGGATGGCCTTCATCTGTTCGTTGAGGTAGTACTCGCGCTGGCTCTTCTCCATCTGCGACTTCACGCGGCCGCGGATGCGCTTCTCCATCTGCTGCACATCGATCTCGCCATCGACCAGGCCGACCAGCATCTCCAGGCGGTCACCGACGGCCAACGTCTCCAGCAGGCGCTGCTTGTCGGCCAGGCGCACGCTGATGTGCGCGGCGATGGTGTCGGCCAGGCGGGCCGGCTCATCGATGCCCGACAGGGTCTGCAGCAGTTCCGGCGGCAGCTTGCGGTTGGTCTTCACGTACTGCTCGAACAGCGACATCAGCGAGCGGGCAATCGCCTCGACCTCGCGCGTTTCACGCTCGTCGGTGGCGTCGATCTCCACGGCCTGGCCGTGCAGCGAGCCGTTGCGCTCGTCGACGTGGGTAACCTGCACGCGTGACAGGCCCTCGACCAGCACCTTGATGGTGCCGTCGGGCAGCTTCAGCAGCTGCAGCACCTGCGCCAGCGTACCGACCTGGTAGAGGTCGGCCGCGTGCGGGTCGTCGGTCTCGGCCGACTTCTGCGCCAGCAGCAGGATGCGCTTGTCCGCTTCCATCGCCTGTTCGAGCGCGTGCATCGACTTGTCACGGCCGACGAACAGCGGGATGACCATGTGCGGGAACACCACTACGTCGCGCAGCGGCAGGACCGGCAGGTCGAGGGTTTCACTTGGGGAACGGGCCATGGGGGCTCCAGGGAAGGGGAAAACCGCCTCCGGGAGGGCATCTTCCGGAGACAAAAAAAGCCGATGGTCCCGTTATGGGGCCATCGGCTTTCAGATGCAAGGCGTTCGTTTAAAGTCCTTTCCAATCAACAACCTGGAAGGATCACTCGGCGCCTGCGGCCTTCTGTTCAGGGGCCGCCGGGGTCTGGTAGATCAGGTACGGCTCGGACTTGTGCTCGATCACCGACTCGTCCACCACCACCTTGCTGACGTTCTCCTGCGACGGGAGGTCGTACATGGTGTCCAGCAGGACCGATTCGACGATGGTGCGCAGGCCGCGGGCGCCGGTCTTGCGCTTGAGCGCCTTCCTGGCGATGGCCGACAGCGCGTCCGGACGGAACTCCAGCTCGACGTTCTCCATCTCGAACAGCTTCTTGAACTGCTTGGTGATGGCGTTCTTCGGCTCGGTCAGGATCTTGATCAGGGCCGGCTCGTCCAACTCCTCCAGGGTCGCCACCACCGGCAGGCGGCCGACGAACTCCGGAATCAGGCCGAACTTGATCAGGTCTTCCGGCTCGACTTCGGCCAGCACCTTGCCCACTTCCTGCTTGCGCTCGCTGCTCTTCACCTTGGCGCCGAAGCCGATGCTGCCGACGTCGGTGGAACGGGCCTGGATCACCTTGTCCAACCCGGCGAACGCGCCACCGCAGATGAACAGGATGTTCTTGGTGTCCACCTGCAGGAATTCCTGCTGCGGATGCTTGCGGCCGCCCTGCGGCGGAACGCTGGCCACGGTGCCTTCGATCAGCTTCAGCAGGGCCTGCTGCACGCCTTCGCCGGAAACATCGCGGGTGATCGACGGGTTCTCGCTCTTGCGCGAGATCTTGTCGATTTCATCGATGTAGACGATGCCCTGCTGCGCCTTCTCGACGTCGTAGTCGCACTTCTGCAGCAGCTTCTGGATGATGTTCTCCACGTCCTCGCCCACGTAACCGGCTTCGGTCAGCGTGGTGGCGTCGGCCATGGTGAACGGCACGTTGAGCAGGCGGGCCAGGGTCTCGGCCAGCAGCGTCTTGCCCGAACCGGTCGGCCCGACCAGCAGGATGTTCGACTTCGCCAGTTCGACGTCGTCGTTCTTCTGCCGGCTCTCGATGCGCTTGTAGTGGTTGTACACGGCCACGGCCAGGGTGCGCTTGGCGCGGTTCTGGCCGATCACGTACTGGTCGAGAACCTCAAGGATCTCGCGCGGCTTGGGCAGCGAACTGCGCGCCGACTGCGCCTTTTCCTCGAGTTCCTCACGGATGATGTCGTTGCACAGCTCCACGCACTCATCGCAGATGAATACGCTCGGACCCGCAATCAGCTTGCGCACTTCATGCTGGCTCTTACCGCAGAAAGAGCAGTAGAGGATCTTGCCGGTGTCCGTGGAACGACCTTGGCGGTCTTCGCTCATGCTTCGCTTACCCAGTTACCCCACCCGCTGAACGGGGGTTCGATTCGAGAATAGCACAGGGCCGAGGGGACACCAGTCCCGCCCGACCCTGCAGGAACGGGGCCTCCATGGCCCCGTGAAGGCCGGTCAACCGGCCTGGATCGACTCATCCGGACGACGCTCCAGGACCTGGTCGACCAGACCGTAGGCCTGCGCCTCGAAGGCGCTCTTGAAGTTGTCGCGTTCGGTATCCCGCGCGATTGTCTCCAGTGACTGGCCGGTGTGCTTGGCCAGCACTTCGTTCAGGCGCGAACGCAGGGTCAGGATCTCGCGCGCGTGGATGTCGATGTCGGTGGCCTGGCCCTGGTAGCCACCCAGCGGCTGATGGATCATCACGCGCGAATTCGGCAGCGCATAGCGCTTGCCGGCTTCGCCCGCGGCCAGCAGCAGGGCGCCCATCGAGGCGGCCTGGCCGATGCAGGTGGTGCTCACATTCGGCTTGATGTACTGCATGGTGTCGTAGATCGCCATGCCGGCGGTGACCACGCCACCCGGCGAGTTGATGTAGATGTTGATGTCCTTTTCCGGGTTTTCCGATTCCAGGAACAGCAACTGCGCCACCACCACGTTGGCCATGTGATCGTCGATCGGCCCCACGAGGAAGATCAGGCGCTCCTTCAACAGGCGCGAATAGATGTCGTAGGCACGCTCGCCGCGGCTGGTCTGCTCGACCACCATCGGAACCAGGTTCAGGGCTTTGGTTCGGTTGTCCATTACGTGAGGTACCTATCTTGGGGGGCAACAACCCCGCGCCGGCAAAGGCGCGGGGCATCCGGTGATCCGCCCGGGCTTACTGGCGGATCGCGTCCTGGAACGACAGCTTCTCTTCGGTGTGCTGGGCACGCTCGGCGATCCAGTCGATCACCTGCTCTTCCATCACACGGTTCTGCAGGCCAGACATCAGCTGGGGGTCGTTGCGGTACATCTCAATGACCTGTTCCGGCTCTTCGTAGGTTGAAGCGATCAGACGCATCGTTTCGTTCAGGCGCTTGGCTTCCAGGCGCAGGTCGTTGATGCGGGCCACTTCACCGACCAGCAGGCCGACCAGCACGCGCTTGGCGGCAGCGTCCTTGAAGCCTTCATGGGCATCGGCCGGGATTTCGCCGACGTTCTGGCCGTTGCGGCGGATCTGCTCGACCTGCTGGGCCAGCATGGCGCGGGCTTCGTTCTCGACCAGGCGCGGCGGCATTTCCACCGACGAATAGGCGGCGATCAGCTGCTCGCCCACTTCGCGGCGCAGGCGGTTCATCAGAGCACCCTTCAGCTCGCGCTCCAGGTTGGCACGGATGTCGCTGCGGAACTGCTCGACGTCGCCGCCCTTCACGCCGAAGCTCTTGATGAAGGCTTCGTCGACCGCCGGCACGACCGGCTCGGACACTTCGGCGACCTTGACGGTGACCTGCACGGTCTTGCCGGCCAGCACCGGCACGCGCCAGTCAGCCGGGAACTCGACGTCCAGGGTCTTTTCTTCGCCCTTGGCCAGGCCGACCAGGCCCTTTTCGATGGTGTCGAACATCATGCCCTGGCCGAGCACGATCGAACCCTTCTCGGTGCCTTCGGCCGGCAGGCGCTCTTCGCCGGCCTGCGACCAGGTTTCCACCGCGACCAGGTCACCGTCCTGCGCGCCACGGCTGACCGGGGCCCAGGTACGACGCTGGTTCTGCAGGTTCTCGATCATCTGGTCGATGTCGGCGTCGGTGATCTCGGCGCTGTGGCGCACGACGGTCAGCTTGCTGACGTCGATGTCGCCGAAGTCCGGCACCACTTCCACGGTGGCCACGAAGGAGAATTCACCCTCGTCGCCCTTGTCGATGCGCGGGCTGCCGACGATGCGCAGGTCGTGCTCACGCACGGCGGCATCGAAGGTTTCGCGCAGCAGGCCGTCCAGCGCCTCGCCACGGACCTGCGCGCCAAAGCGCTGCTCGATCACCTTGGCCGGCACCTTGCCCGGACGGAAACCCTTGATGCGGGTGGTACGGGCGATTTCGCCCAGACGGCCGACGATATGGCTCTGCAGACGGTCTTCCGGCAGCGAGAAGCTCAGGCGGCGTTCCAGGTTGCCGGTGGATTCGATCGAAGCTTGCATGTTGACTCCTGCCACCGGTGGCCCAGGCCCCCGGCTCGATGATTGGGATGAAACGGTTGTAAGGACACGACGTCTGGGACGCGCCTGCTTGCCGCAGCCCTTTAGTTTCGCCCAATTCGGCCTGCACTGCCAGCGCGTGCCGGTCAAGGGGGCGCAGATGGCCCGATCAGGGCGGGGACAGGCCGGCACTGGTGCGAAAGGGGGGACTCGAACCCCCACGCCTTGCGGCACTGGAACCTAAATCCAGGGCGTCTACCAATTCCGCCACTTTCGCGTGGCCGGCACAGGCGCTCATTGTCGCAGGCGGCGACTGGAATCGGAAGGCCTGCACAAAGCTGAATCCACCGCACTCCGCGCCATTGCTGCATCGCAGCCGCCCCGGCGGGTGCGCGACCCGCCGGGAGGGCTGCAGCTTACCGCTGCGGCACGGCGCGGGCCGGCGCCATGCCTGTGCCAGACTCAACGGCTGCATCCACCTTCCGGACTTCCACGCCCCCATCGTCGGTACGACGCAGGGCCACCGACTCCGGCGCAGCCTTGCGCACATCCATCGAATAGTCCGCATTGCGCTGCACCTCGACCGCGTCGGGCAGGACCTCCCCCTCCGCGGGCTGGGCCGGCTGCATCTGCAGGGCGTCACCGACCGGGCGCGCCGGAATGCTCTCCGCGCCCGCATCGCGCTCGACGGTCTGCGCGGGATCATTGCCCGGCGCGCAGGCCGCCAGTGCCATCAAGGCGAAGGGAACCCACAGCGTGCGGTGCAATCGAGTGATCTCAGCCATCAACATCTTCCTTCGTGCATGCGCCATCGGCGCGGAAGATTCATTGGGTGCGATGCAGGAGGCGATGCGGTGAGAAGCAGTGCACAGCATTGAAAACAACGATGGCGCATATGCCCCAGATTTCAGCATCGCTTCAGTAGTTCCACGGCATGCGTGGATGAAGCACAACCCAGCGTACAGGCAAGAAAAAAGCCACTTGGCGAACCAAGTGGCTTTCGTCTGGTGGGCTGTCAAGGATTCGAACCTTGGACCTATTGATTAAGAGTCAACTGCTCTACCAACTGAGCTAACAGCCCGAAATCGGGGCGCGAATTATGACCCGATCCGCTCGGTGGGTGCAAGCACTTTCTTCAACATCGTTGAAACCAGCACTGCGATCCCGCTGCGTTGCGGATCCACGCCACGCGGGGTTCTGCAACGTGTGGCCCGTCGAAACGAAAGGGTCACACCTATAAGAAAAAAGCCACCTGGCATACCAGGTGGCTTCTGTCTTGGTGGGCCGTCAAGGATTCGAACCTTGGACCTATTGATTAAGAGTCAACTGCTCTACCAACTGAGCTAACGGCCCGTGAAACTCAGACGCACATTGTAGCGTGCTTTCTGTTTATTGCAATACCGTTTCGGCAGCGCCGATGCGGTTCAATCAGTGGGGTGGCTGAGGGGATTCGAACCCCCGACCACCGGAATCACAATCCGGTACTCTAACCAACTGAGCTACAGCCACCACTGAAACTTTCGTTCACCCGCCGATGCCACTGGCGGTGGAACCTCAAATCTTTGCCTGGAGACTGTCACCGAAGTTCCGGTCCGCCGAAGCGAGTGCGATATTCTGGTGGAGTCTTTACGCTTTTGCAAGCACTTCTTCACATCCGCCGATACGATCCCGCTGTCTCGCCGATGGCGCGCCCGACAGGAATCGAACCTGTAACCGCCGGCTTAGAAGGCCGGTGCTCTATCCAGTTGAGCTACGGGCGCCCGAACCGGAACGGTGTCCAATCCGACGTGACGTGGGATTGGTCGGGGTAGAGGGATTCGAACCCCCGACATCCTGCTCCCAAAGCAGGCGCGCTACCAGACTGCGCTATACCCCGGTCTTGCAATCCCCTCGGGTCAGGCCCGCGGAGTCGTTCATTGTCGCCAAGCACATCGCGAACTGTCAACGCAGGCGGTGCCGACCCGAAGTCTGCCACAGCGCCGTGCGTGGTCATCAGCTATGCTCGCGGTCATCGGCCGGATGGCCGTCCCGACCCTCATTCGCACGGAGAATACGCATGCGCAGCGGCAACCCGGCTCTTTCCGAGTCGACCTTCCTCGACCTCGCCAGCGGCTCGGTGGTGACCAGCCCCGACCAGGTGATGACCCTCAACGGCACCGCCAACAAGACCGGCATCCTGCTGTTGTTGGCCGTGCTGACCGCGGCGTTCGCCTGGAGCCAGTCGGTCGACGAGTACGGCCAGATTTCCGGCAGCGCAAGCCTGTACGCCATCGGTGGCGCGATCGGCGGCCTGGTGCTGGCGCTGATCACCATCTTCAAGAAGGAATGGTCGCCGGTCACCGCGCCGATGTACGCGCTGGTCGAAGGCCTGTTCCTGGGCGCCGTGTCCGCACTGTTCAACATGAAGTACCCGGGCATCGTGTTCCAGGCGGTGCTGCTGACTTTCGGTACCCTGGCCGCACTGCTGTTCGCATACCGCAGCGGCGTGATCAAGGCCACCGAGAACTTCAAGATGGGCGTGGTCGCCGCCACCGGCGGCATTGCCCTGCTCTACCTGGCTTCGTTCGTGCTGGGCTTCTTCAACATCAATGTGCCGGTGATCCACGACTCCAGCTGGCTGGGCATCGCCTTCAGCCTGTTCGTGGTGGTGGTGGCCGCGCTGAACCTGGTGCTGGACTTCGACTTCATCGAAACCGGCGTAGCCCAGCGCGCACCGAAGTACATGGAGTGGTATGGCGCATTCGGCCTGATGGTGACCTTGGTCTGGCTGTACGTGGAATTCCTGCGCCTGCTGTCGAAGATCCAGCAGCGCTGAATCCAGCCGCGCCGAGAACGACAAGCCGCGACCCGCAAGGGTCGCGGTTTTTTTTGGAGTCGAGCACGCTCGACACTACTGAACCCCGCCCCATGCCCGACACCTTCCACAGCTACCGCCCGGCAGAGGGCCACCGACTGCCGCATGATCCGTTCAACGCCATCATCGGCCCGCGCCCGATCGGCTGGATCTCCAGCCACGATGCAGACGGCACGTTGAACCTGGCGCCGTACAGCTTCTTCAACGCCTTCAACTACACCCCGCCGATCATCGGCTTCTCCAGCCAGGGCCGCAAAGATTCGCTGCGCAACATCCAAGCGACCGGCGAGTTCGTCTGGAACCTGGCCACGTTCGACCTGGCCGAGGCCATGAACGAAAGCTGCCGCGCGGTCGCCCCGGACGTCGACGAGTTCGCCCTCGCCGGCCTGACTCCGCTGGCATCCACCCAGGTCGCGCCACCACGTGTTGCACAGAGCCCGGTGAGCATGGAATGCCGCTGCACCCAGATCGTGCGCCTGCGCGACGCCGCCGGCCAGGACACCAACGGCTGGCTGGTGCTGGGCGAGGTGGTCGCGGTGCATATCGATGCCCGATTGCTGGTCGAAGGCGTCTACGACACTGCGGCGGCGGCCCCGATCCTGCGCGGCGGCGGGCCCGCCGACTACTTCCGCATCGGCGCCGAACAGCGCTTCCGCATGTTCCGTCCGGCCTGACGCTCAACCGGTTACGGGCGCGCCAGCAGCAACGGCAGCGACGACGCCAGCAATGCGATGCCCGAGGCGGTCAACAGGCTCAGCACGACCTGCCGGAACCGCAGCTCGCTGATGCCGATGTAGACACGCGCCCCCAACAGGGTCGGCACCAGCATGGCCGGTGCCACGATGGCGAAGTACGGCAGCATCTGCCGGCTCACCAGTCCGCTGCCGACATAGGTGGCCATGGTCACTGCCAGCATCGCCAGATTGAAGTTCTGGATGACCGCGCGCTGCTCGTCCTTGCCGAAGCCACGCAGCGTGCTCCACAGCGTCGGCACCGGTCCGGCGAAACCGCCGATGCCACTGAGAACGCCACCGGCCATGCCGGCGATCGCGTCACCGATACGACCACCCACGCGGATCGGCGGCAACGAGCGCGCCATCAGCATCACCGGGCACCACAGCGCAAGGAAGCCGCCCAGCAGCGCCTTGAACCAGTCCATGTCCAGCTGCGGCAACACCATCACGCCCAGCGGAATGCCCGCCAGCCCACCCAGCACGAACGGCAGCAGCAGGCGCAGATTGAATCCACGCCGCACGGTGAACACTGCCACCAGCTGACCCACCAGCGCGCCGAACACCGACAGCGTGGCGGCCAGTCGCGGCTCCAGCCCCCATGCCCAGAACGACATCGCCACCATGCCGAAAGCGAAACCGGACAGGCCCTGCACGAATCCGGCGACGATCGCCCCGAGCGCGACCAGCAGATACACCGACTCCATCACCACCTCGGTTGCAGCCGCGCGGCTACCCTGCCGCGCTCACCTGTGCAGCGTAGTGCGCCGCGAGATGCTCGACCAGCGCACGTACCTTGGGCGCCAGCGCGCGTGCATGCGGATACAGCGCGAAGTAGCGTCGTTGGCCGGCATGCCAGGCCGGCAGCACGCGGATCAAACGGCCGGCGCGCAGATCCTCCTGCACGGTCAGCGCGGTGAACAGGCTGATGCCCATGCCGGCCAGCGCGGCGGCGTACAGTGCGGGCGTGGCATCCACGCGCAGGCGCTGCCCGGCTTCGACGCTCGCGGTTGCGCCGCGCGGCCCCTGCAACTGCCAGGGCGGCATTGACGGCGTGGGACTGAAACCCAGCAGCGTGTACTGTGCCAGGTCCGCTGCCTGCCGCGGCAGGCCGTGGCGCGCCAGGTAGGCTGGTGCGGCGACCAGGATGCGCGGGCAGCTGGCCAGTTCGCGCGCGACCAGCTGGCTGTCCGGCAATGAAGCCGCAATGCGCAGGGCCAGGTCGAAACCACCGCCCACTACATCGACCAGCTGATCATCTGCCGACAGGTCCAGCGTGACCTGCGGGTAACGCTGCAGGAACGACGGCAGCCAGTGCGGCAGCTCCTGGCTGGCCACCACCTGCGGCACGCTGATCCGCACGCTGCCACTGGGCTGCGCCTGCCCGGCACGGGCACGGTCGTCGGCTTCCTGCAGGCGATCCAGCAGCGTCGCCGCCTCACGGTAGTAATCGCGCCCGGCCTCGGTCAACGACAGCCGACGGCTGTTGCGATCGAGCAGGCGCACCTGCAGGTGTTCTTCCAACTGCCGCAGTTGCCGCGACATCGCCGAGTGGGTGGTCCCCAGGCGTTCGGCGGCCGCAGTAAAGCTGCCGGCGTCGACGATGGCGCGCAGCGCACGCAGGGCGGCGAAGTGATCCATCGGCGGGCAGCTCCACGTGGCGGGGCCCGCGGCATGCGGACCCCGCCAGCTTATCAAGCGCCGTCGCCGGCCTGGCGCACCGGCAGCGCCAGGATTGCGTCAGTACTCATGACATCACCGAAGGTGTCCTCGATCTGGGCCAGAGAGGCCTCATGCAGCGCACGATGGCCGATGCGCTGGCCGCCGGCCAGATCCAGGTCGCGGCTGGCGCTCGCATCGGACGAAACGATCACCCGGTAGCCGCGCGGCGCCGCTGCCGCGTCGCGCGCGGCACCCGCCACGCAGGCATGGGTCTGCAGGCCGGTGACGATCAGGGTGTCGATGCCGGCGTTCTTCAGCACCTGGTCGAGTACTGCGGCGGACGCACCGGCGAACACGCTGACATTGTCCTTCTGCACCACGGTCTCGCCCTGGCGTGGCTGCAGGTCTCGATGGAACGCGGCATTGATGCTGCCCTGCGCGAACAGCGGCGCGCCGGCCGGCAACACGTGCTGCACATGGATCACGCGGATGCCATGGGCGTCGGCAAATTCGACCACCCGCTTGGCCTGGCGCAGCGCGGCCACGCCATCGGGGATGACCATGCGGCCACCGGCAAAGCCTGGTGCGGCCTTGGCATCGAAATACTCATTCTGGAAGTCGATCACCAGCACGGCGGTCTTCGCCGCATCCAGCGAGGTCGCCACCGGCGCGCCGGCCATGTGGCGGATGGTCGGATGGGCCGGTTCGACAGCGCTGACGGGGGTAACGGTGGCCATGCCGATCAGGCTGGCCAGGCCAAAGGCGGTGAGGTTCATGTTCAGGCTCCTGTGCGTTGGGAAGTGGGCACAGGATGCGGAGCGAATGGCGCACGAACCAGCCGTATATCAGCACATGATCTGTGCGAATTATGCACAGACCGGCGGTGTCGAGGCGAGCCATGCTCGACGCTGCAAGAGCGGGAAAACGCAACGGGGCGCCCGAAGGCGCCCCGCTGTGGATCCAACCGAGGTCGGCCGGCCGCTTACAGGCGGCTGGCGATGGCCTGGGCAAAGCTCATGGTGGTGCCGGTGCCGCCCAGATCGCCGGTCAGCGAGTCCTTGGCTTCCATGGTGGCGACGATGGCCTTGTGCAGGCGCTCGGCGTTTTCCGGCTGGCCGACATGGTCCAGCATCTGCGCGGCTGCCAGCAGCAGCGCGCACGGATTGGCCTTGCCCTGGCCGGCGATGTCCGGCGCGGTGCCGTGCACGGCTTCGAAAATCGCTGCGTCCTTGCCGATGTTGGCGCCCGGGGCCAGGCCCAGGCCGCCGACCAGACCGGCGCACAGGTCGGAGATGATGTCGCCGAACAGGTTGGTGGTGACGATCACGTCGAACTGTTCCGGACGCATCACCAGCTGCATGCAGCAGTTGTCGACGATCATTTCCTGGAACTCGATTTCCGGGTACTGCGCGGCGACTTCACGGGCGACGTTCAGGAACAGGCCCGAGGTCGACTTGATGATGTTGGCCTTGTGCACGGCGGTGACCTTCTTGCGGCCGGTGCTCCTGGCCAGCTCGAAGGCGTAGCGCACGATGCGCTCGGAGCCCTTGCGGGTGATGCGGGTGCCGGAGAAGGCGGTTTCGCCGTCGGCCGATACTTCCTGGCCTTCGGCCAGGTAGGCACCTTCGGTGTTCTCACGAACGGTGATCAGGTCGACGTTGTCGAAACGCGACTTGGTGTTCGGGAAGGTGTGGGCCGGACGCACGTTGGCGTACAGGTCGAAGTGACGGCGCAGGCTGACGTTGATCGAGGTGAAGCCACCACCGACCGGGGTGGTCAGCGGGCTCTTCAGCGCGACCTTGTTGCGCGCGATCGATTCCAGGGTCACCGCCGGCATCAGGTCGCCGTGCTTTTCCAGGGCCACCAGGCCGGCGTCGGCGTCTTCGTACTCCAGGCCAGTCTTGAGCTGGTCGAGCACGAACAGGGTGGCGTCCATGATTTCCGGGCCAATGCCGTCGCCGCGGATGACCGTAATTTTCTGCGTCATTGATCGATGTTCCGAACAGGGGGAAAAACGCCGTCCGGACGTGCCCGGAAACGCCGGCGCAAAGGAAGTTTCACCGGCAATTATGCCTTACCCGGCTCGGAGACCCCAAATAGGCAATTAGTCCGAGCCGGGTAAGGCAGAATTGCCCGCGCATCCCACCTTATCCCCGCTCCTGTCGGCGCGCCCCCTTGAACAACAAGGGGGCTCCCTGGGCTGTTGGATCGCGGGAACGGGCCCGGCGCTACCTCAATGCGCGTGCGCTTCCGGGGCGGCGGCGCCGCCTTCGAGCTGGTCGAGGAAGTCGACCGCGCGGCGCAGGTGCGGGATCACGATGGAACCGCCGACCACCAGGCCGACCGAGAAGGTCTCGAAGAACTCCTCGCGGGTCACCCCGGCGTCCTTGCACTGGGCCACGTGGTAGCTGATGCAGTCGTCGCAGCGCAGCACCATGGAGGCCACCAGCCCCAGCAGTTCCTTGGTCTTCACGTCCAGCGCGCCGGCCTGGTAGGTCTGCGTATCCAGCGCGAAGAAGCGGCGAACCACCTGGTTCGGTTCGCCCAGGATGCGCTCGTTCATGCGCTTGCGGAACTCGGTGAACTCGGCGATGCGGTCCTTGCTGCCGTCGTCGGCCGTGCTCATGCCTGGCCCTGCCCGGCCAGCAGCGGCTCGAGCTTGCCTTCACGGTGCAGGGCCATCATGTCGTCGTAGCCGCCGACATGGACGTCGCCGACGAAGATCTGCGGCACGCTGGTGCGGCGGGTCAGCGCCATCATCTTCTCGCGCTCGGCCGGGTCCAGGTCGATGCGGACCTCGGTCCACTGCTGGCCCTTGCTCTTCAGGAAGTTCTTGGCGGCCACGCAGTACGGGCAGACGGCGGTGGAATAGATGGTGATGGCGGGGGCACCGCCGGCGGTCTGGGCTGTCACGGGAAACTCCACGATGGATCGACGGTCTACATATGGTACCGGTGCGCTGGAATTTCCACGCCACGGCCGCAACACTGTGGATTAACGAATGGTTGCCCCCTGCCCTGCCACGCTTGGCGCGCCCCGCCCGAGGACCTTCTGCTTGCGAGCCCTGCTGCTGACTACCGCCGTCACCCTTGCCCTGGCCATGCCGCTGGCCCGGGCCCAGGAGAAGCTGCCCGACATCGGCTCCTCGGCCGGTGAGCTGCTGACCCCGGCCCGGCAGGCCGAGTACGGCGCGATGATGCTGCGCGAGCTGCGCAACTACGGCTACCTGCTGGAGGATCCGCTGGTCAATGACTGGCTGCAGACCATGGGCACCCGGCTCGGCTCCAACAGTGACCAGCCACGGCAGACGTACACCTTCTTCGTGATGAACGACCGCCAGATCAACGCCTTCGCCACGCTGGGCGGCTACATCGGGGTCAATGCGGGCCTGGTGCTGACCGCCGAGCGCGAGGATGAGGTCGCTGCAGTGTTGTCCCACGAAATCGCCCACGTCACCCAGCAGCATGTGCTGCGCGGTGTCGAGCGCGCCCAGCGTGACCAGATCCCGATCCTGCTGGGCATGCTCGCGGCGGTGGTTGCCGCCCAGGCCAGCAACAGCACGTCGTCCGGCAACGCGACGATGGCTGCGATCAGCTCCGGCATGGGCCTGATGCAGCAGCGGCAGATCAACTACACCCGCTCCAACGAGTCCGAGGCCGACCGCCTCGGCATCCGCACCTTGTCGCGCAGCGGCTACGACGTGGATGCCATGGCCGGCTTCTTCGAACGGATGTCGGCGGCGATGCGTGGCAACGAGGGCGGCTACAGCGTGCCGGAGTTCCTGCGCACCCACCCGGTCAACATCACCCGCATCAGCGAGGCCAAGGCCCGCGCCGAGCAGATGAAGAAGGATACGGTGCTGCTGACCACCAGCACCCCCACTGGTGAGCGCAAGGAGCGGGTGGACCCGGCCGATCCAAGCCTGGGCGAGCCGCTGCTGCGCGGCAACAATCCGCTGCTGCCCAGCAATGTGCTGCGCCTGCCGATCGGCCAGCTCAACCGTGGCGCCAGCGGCGACTTCGACTGGGCGCGTGAGCGCCTGCGCGTGCTCAGCGCGGATTCCACCCCCGAGCTGGAACGCGAGTATGCCGACCTGGCCAAGCGGCAGAAGGACGGTCTGAACGACGCACAGCGCTATGGCCAGGCACTGGCGGTGATGCGCGGTGGTCGTGCCGGTGCCGGCCAGGCCCGGCAGACCCTGGCCAGCCTGCTGCAGACCCATCCTGGCAACCTGTGGCTGGCGCTGGGCCTGGGCGAAGCGGAGTCGCGGGCGGGCCAGGCCGCCCAGGCCAACAGCCGCTTCGAGCAGCTGCTGCGTGAACACCCCAACAGCCGCCCGGTGGCACTGACCTACGCCGAGATCCTGAACGAACAGGGCAACCGCGAGGCCGGCCAGCGCGCGCAGGCAATGCTGCGCCCGCTGTTGTCGCAAAGCGGTAACGATCCGGTCTTCCAGCAGCGCTTTGCCCGCGCCAGCGAGCTGGCCGGCGACAGCGTGCGTGCGAGCGAGGCCTATGCCGAGGCGGCCTTCCTCAGTGGGCGGCCGGAACAGGCGCTGATGCAGCTGCAGGCGCTCAAGCGCAACCCGGCGCTGGATTACATCGGCCGGGCGCGGGTCGACGCCCGCATCGAATCGATCACCCCGACCGTGCTGGAGCTGCGCCGCCAGGGCGTGCAGGACCCGGACCTGGACCGCCGCTGAGCGCTGCATGACCGGCCGATGGCAATCCAGGCCGGTTCCGGCCGGGTAGTCACAAACATGTCATCAAACCGTAGTCTACTGGCACCACTCCAGTAACCGAGCCCTACGGTGTCCTCGTGCAGAAACGCATCCTGATCGTCGATGACGAGCCCGCGATCCGTGAAATGGTCGCCTTCGCCCTTCGCAAGGGTGATTACGAACCGGTCCACGCCGGCGATGCCCGGGAGGCCCAGACCGCGATCGCCGACCGCGTTCCGGACCTGATCCTGCTGGACTGGATGCTGCCCGGCACCAGCGGCCTGGACCTGGCCCGCCGCTGGCGCAAGGAAACGCTGACCCGCGAAGTGCCGATCATCATGCTGACCGCCCGTGGCGAAGAGAACGACCGTGTTGGAGGCCTTGAAGCAGGCGTCGACGACTATGTGGTCAAGCCGTTCTCGGCGCGCGAACTGCTGGCCCGCATCCGTGCAGTCATGCGCCGTGCCCGCGAGGATGACGAGGATGGCAGCGTGGCAGTCGGCCCGATCCGCATCGACGGCGCTGCCCACCGCGTGTTCGCCAACGACCAGCCGGTGCCGATCGGCCCGACCGAATACCGCCTGCTGCACTTCTTCATGACCCACCCGGAGCGCGTCTATACCCGCGCCCAGCTGCTGGACCATGTGTGGGGCGGCAGCGTGTACGTGGAGGAGCGCACCATCGACGTGCACATCCGCCGCCTGCGCAAGACGCTGGAACCGTTCAACGCCGAGAACATGGTGCAGACCGTGCGCGGCGCCGGCTACCGCTTCTCCACGGCCACCTGAGTCTCGTCGTGCCGGCGCCGCGCACCTGCGGGTGCCGGTGCCGGCAACTCTGCTATAACCCTCGGTTCACCCCAGTGAACCGCCGCACCTCAACGACGAGACCGCAATGCCCCGCCACATCCGCTCTGCCTGGTTGAAGACCCTGGCCACCGTTGCCGCGGTACTGCTGTTCTCCGGACTGGTGGGGTGGTTCACGGGCCATCTGTGGTTGTGCATCGCACTGGGCGCGCTGGCCACCCTGGCCTGGCATTACTGGCGCCTGCGCAGCGTGCTGCGCCGCCTGACCGCACGCCAGCGCTGGGACACCGCCGAGGAAGGCACCGGCGTCTGGAACGAACTGGACCGCCTGCTGTATCGCAACCAGGTGGAAATGCGCGTGCGCAAGCGCCGCCTGCTGGACATGCTGCGCAGCTACCGCGCCGCCGCCGCCGCGCTGCCCGATGCGGTGGTGGTGCTGGACCGCAACAGCCAGCGCGTGCAGTGGTTCAACGAAGCGGCCACCGCCCTGCTCGGCCTGCACCATCCCGGCGACCTTGGCGAGGCCCTGGTCGAACGCCTGCAGCCGATGCCGCTGGCCCACTGGCTGGCCGGTGGCCGCAATGCCGAACCGATCCTGGACGTGCCCTCGCCGGTCGATCCGGCGATCCGCCTGAACCTGCGCCTGATTCCTTATTCGTCGGATTACTGGCTGCTGATCGCCCGCGACGTCAGCAAGCTCCTGCGCCTGGAACAGGTGCGCCGTGACTTCGTGGCCAACGTTTCACACGAACTGCGCACCCCGCTCACCGTGGTCCACGGCTACCTGGACATGATGGACCCGGAGGATTTCCCGGGAACCGGACCGATGCTGGAAGAAATGCGCAAGCAGAGCCAGCGCATGGCCCAGCTGGTGGAAGACCTGCTGACCCTGTCGCGCCTCGAATCGCAGGAACACAGCGAGGAAGAGACCGTGGCCATGCAGCCGATGCTGGCGACGCTGCGCCGCGAGGCCGAGGCGCACAGCCAGGGCCGCCACCAGATCAGCATCGACGACCTCGCCGGTGTCGACCTGCAGGGTTCGACCAAGGAACTGCACAGCGCCTTCTCCAACCTGGTCACCAACGCTGTGCGCTATACCCCGGCCGGGGGCCGCATCGCGGTGGAGTTCCGCCGCGAGGGCGACGGCGCGGTGCTGGCGGTGCGCGATTCCGGCTACGGCATCCCGGCTACCCACCTGCCGCGCCTGACCGAACGTTTCTACCGCGTTTCCAGCAGCCGCTCACGCGAGAGCGGCGGCACCGGGCTGGGCCTGTCCATCGTCAAGCACATCCTCGGCCTGCACCACGCACGGCTGGAGATTGAAAGCGAGGTCGGCAAGGGTTCGGTGTTCTCCTGCCATTTCGATGCCGACCACGTGCGCCCGCGCGAGTCCGCCCCCCTGACCTCCATCGAAGAATGACGCCATGAGCAGCCTCGGATCCCTCCCCCTCCCCGTGAGCCCGGACAACGATCCGTTGCGCGACCCGGCGCTGTACATCAACCGCGAGCTGTCGCAGCTGGATTTCAATTTCCGCGTGCTGGCGCAGGCGATGGACCCGCAGGTGCCGCTGCTGGAGCGCCTGCGCTTCATGTGCATCTCCTGCACCAATCTCGACGAGTTCTTCGAGATCCGCGCAGCGGCCGTGCGCCACGCACAGGAATTCGGCCTGCCGCCGGCACCCGACGGCATGAGTCCGCAGGCGATCCTCAATGCCATCCATGACCGCGCCGCCGAACTGGTGGACCAGCAGTACCGCTGCTGGAACGAGACCCTGCGCCCGGCACTGATGGACGCAGGCATCGGCGTGCTCGGCCGCCATTCCTGGACCGACCGCCAGAAGCGCTGGCTGCGCGCCTACTTCCGCAACGAGATCATGCCGGTGCTGTCGCCGCTGGGCCTGGACCCGGTGCATCCGTTCCCGAAGATCCTCAACAAGTCGCTGAACATCGTGGTGGTGCTGAAGGGCACCGATGCGTTCGGCCGCGCCGGCCACCTGGCCATCGTGCGTGCGCCGCGCTCGCTGCCACGCATCATCCAGTTGCCGGAGAAGCTCGGCGGCCCGCAGAACTTCGTGTTCCTGTCCTCGGTGCTGTCCACCTTCGTCGATGAGCTGTTCCCGGGCCTGGAAGTCCAGGGCGCCTACCAGTTCCGCGTCACCCGCAACTCCGAGCTGGTAGTGGACGAGGAGGAGGTGGAGAACCTGGCACTGGCGCTGCGCGACGAGCTGGTCGACCGTGGTTACCGACCGGCGGTGCGCCTGGAAATCGCGCAGGACATGCCGCGCGAGATCGTGCGCACCCTGCTGCAGAATTTCGGCCTGACCGAGAACGCGGTGTACCGCATCGATGGACCGGTCAACCTCAACCGCATCATCCAGCTCTACGACCTGATCGCACAGCCGGACCTGAAGTACCCGCCGATGACCCCGCGTACCCTGCGCGACAGCGACGGCATCTTCGAGACCACCGCGCGCCACGACCTGCTGCTGCATCACCCGTTCGATGCCTTCACCGCAGTGCTGGAACTGATCCGGCAGGCGTCGGTCGATCCCAACGTGCTGGCGATCAAGCAGACCCTGTACCGCACCGGCAAGGATTCGCTGATCGTCGACGCCCTGATCCAGGCCGCGCGCAACGGCAAGGATGTGACGGTGGTGGTGGAACTGCGCGCGCGCTTCGACGAAGAGGCCAACCTCGGCCTGGCCGATCGCCTGCAGGAAGCCGGCGTGCAGGTGGTGTATGGCGTGGTCGGCTACAAGACCCACGCCAAGATGCTGCTGATCGTGCGCCGCGAGGGCCGCAAGCTGCGCCGCTACGTGCACCTGGGTACCGGCAACTACCACAGCGGCACCGCCCGCGCGTACACCGACATCAGCCTGATCACCGCCGATGCGGACATCGGCAATGACGTGCACCTGCTGTTCCAGCAGCTGTCCGGGCTGGCCTCGAAGATGAAGCTCAAGCGCCTGCTGCAGTCGCCCTTCACCCTGCACACCGGCATCCTCGGCCGCATCGAACGCGAGACGCGCATTGCCGCCGCCGGTCGCCCGGCGCGGATCATCGCCAAGATGAACGCATTGAACGAACCGCAGGTGGTGCGCGCGCTGTACGCCGCCTCGCAGGCCGGCGTACAGATCGACCTGATCATTCGCGGCGCCTGCACGCTGCGACCCGGCGTGCCGGGCATCTCGGACAACATCCGCGTGCGCTCGATCGTCGGCCGCTTCCTGGAGCACAGCCGCGTCTACTGGTTCGGCAACGACGGCGCACCGGAAATGTACTGCGCCAGCGCCGACTGGCTGGAACGCAACCTGCTGCGCCGGGTCGAGACCTGCTTCCCGATCCTCGACCCGGAACTGGCCAAGCGGGTATACCGCGAAGTCCTGCAGAACTACCTGGACGACAACCTCAACGCCTGGGAACTGGACGCCGACGGCGTCTACCACAAGCGCGCGCCGGCCCACGACGAGGCACCGCATTCGGCACAGATGGCATTGATGCAGGGGCTGTAGCCCGGTGTGTCGACCAAGGTCGACACCTGCCAAGAGCGGTAGGCACCGATTTTGGTCGGGATTGGATCAGTGCCGACCAACGGTCGGCACCCACCATCAGATCGCGGAATTCTGTCGAAGGCGGGGTGGGTCCGGTTGAGGGGGCGTGAGCGGCATGGGCCCGAGGCATGCTCGGACGGGTTGGGCAGGATGCCCAGCCCCGGTCTTGCCGTGTGCGCAGGACAGCGCACACGAGCAAGCGCGACCGAGCTTACATGGACGTACTTGCGCCGTCCCCCTCAACCGGACCCACCCCGCCATCCCACGGATAGCCCGCTGTTGCTGTTGCTGTTGCCGCCGGTTCGGCACGTGCAGGGCGCTGCCCTGCCGCACTCCCCTCTTCCAAAATGTGAAGGCCGCGCGGTGACGAGCACACCGCCCCTTCGGCTAACATTCGTCCATGCCGCATACCACCACGACTCCGCCCGCATTGCAGGATGGCGACCTGCTGGCCGCCATCGACCTTGGCTCCAACAGTTTCCACATGGTCATCGCGCGCTACACGCTCGGCCAGCTGCGGGTGATCGACCGCCTGCGCGAAACCGTGCGCATGGCCGACGGCCTGGATGGCAAGGGTGGACTCTCATCCGCTGCCCGGCAGCGCGCGCTGGAATGCCTGGCCCGCTTTGGCCAGCGCATCCGCAATGTGCCGCCGCACCGGGTACGCGCACTGGCCACCAACACCGTGCGCCAGCTGCGCTCGCCGCAGTCGTTCCTGGTCCCCGCCGAAACCGCACTGGGGCATGCCATCGAAGTGGTCAGCGGCCGCGAAGAGGCTCGCCTGATCTACCTTGGCGTGGCCCACGCGCAACCACCCAAACCCGGCCAGCGCCGGCTGGTGATCGACATCGGCGGTGGTTCGACCGAGTTCATCATCGGCATGGGCATGCAGACCCTGGAGCGCGAAAGCCTGCAGGCCGGTTGCATCGCCAGCACCCGACGCTTCTTCCCCGGCGGCAAGTTGAGCAAGAAGCGCTGGAAGGACGCGCTGGCCGAGATCGGCCGCGAGTTCCAGCCGTTCGCCAGCAAGTACCGCGCGCTGGGCTGGCAGGAAGCACTCGGGTCTTCAGGTACGCACAAGGCGATCAGCGAGATCTGCGCAACGATGAAGCTGAGCAAGGGCGCAATCACCGCCGAGGCGCTGCCCCAGCTGCGAGATGAATTGCTGAAGGCCAAGAAGATCGACGACATCCAGTTGCCGGGGCTGTCCAGCGACCGCCGGCCGATCATCGCCGGCGGCATCCTGGTGCTGGAGGCCGCCTTCCAGGCGCTGGGCCTGCAGAAGCTGCTGGTCAGCAAGGCGGCGATGCGCGAAGGCATCCTGTATGACATCGTCGGCCGCGCCGGCGAGAACGACCTGCGTGATGAATCGGTGGCCGCACTCAGCCAGCGCTATGGCATCGATACGGTGCAGGCCGACCGCGTGCAGGACACCGCGCTGTCGCTGCTGGAGCAGGTGCAGGAACGCTGGAGGCTCGATGCCGACGATGCGCGCATGCTCGGCTGGGCCGCGCGCCTGCACGAGCTGGGCCTGATGATCGCGCACAGCGGCTACCACGTGCATGGCAGCTACGTGCTCGAGCACTCGGATATCGCCGGCTTCTCGCGCCAGGAGCAGCAGATGCTGGCCGCCCTGGTGCGCAGCCACCGCCGCAGCGTGACCAAGACCGCATTCGACGCCCTGCCCGAGCGCCTGCTGCTGACCGCACGCCGGCTGGCGGCCCTGCTGCGCCTGGCGGTGCTGCTCAACCGCGCCCATGAGGACGACCCGCTGCCGGCGCTGGAACTGACCGCCGACGACAACCGCCTGTCACTGATCGTGCCGCAGGCCTTCATCGATGCCCGTCCGCTGCTGCGCGCCGACCTGATCGGCGAGACCGACGGCATCGCCGGGCTGGGCATCCAGTTCCGTCCGTTCGTGGCCTGAATACGCTGTCCCCTGTTGTCCACAGGACAGCAGGGGTGACGCACTTCCCACTCCCGCTTTGCGCAGTCTGGCGGTTTTTTATGCTGCTTCGCAACACAACGGCGCGGTACGGGCGATCGCACCCCTCACGTAAGCACCTGCTTTTGTTCACGTTTCGTGAAGGAAGAGGATGCAGCGTGACATAGATTGATACGAACTCTTTACAGGGCATTAACCAACGAGACTACTATCGGGTCACCGGCTCGGTCATTGACCCTGCTGGCTCCTTCGACGCCCACTTTGGCGTCCTTTGCACGACCTGAGAGAGAGAGCTCGCCATGACTTCACGCACCACCGCACTGGGGCAGGCCATCCGCTACGCCCTGGCTACCACCGCAACGCTGGCCGCCCTGCCCGCGTTTGCCCAGGACGGCAGCAGCGCCACTCCCACCAACCTCGACCGCATCGAGATCACCGGCTCACGCATCCGCCAGGTGGACGTGGAAACCGCCCAGCCGGTGTTCGCGATCACCCGTACGGCCATCGAGCAGCAGGGTTTCAGCTCGGTCGCCGACATCCTGCAGAACGTCACCGCAATGGGCAGCCCGGCGATCAGCCGCGCCAACGCGCTGACCGCCGGCGAGAACGCGGGGGGTTCGTACATCGACATGCGCAACCTGGGCACCCAGCGCACGCTGGTGCTGATCAACGGCAAGCGCCTGGGCATCAGCACCTCCGGTTACCAGGACATCTCTACGATTCCGGTGTCGGCGGTGGAGCGCATCGAAGTGCTGAAGGATGGCGCGTCGGCCATCTACGGTTCCGATGCCATGTCCGGCGTGGTCAACATCATCACCCGCTCCAATGTCACCGGTGTGACCGCCAACGTCTACCACGGCCAGTTCAGCCAGGGCGACGGCGCGCGTGACCGCTTCGACGTGGTGGCAGGCTGGAGCAACGACCGCATTTCGCTGACCGTCGCGGCCGAACATGCCGAAGAAAAGGCCGTGTGGGCCAAGGACCGCGGCTTCAGCGCCTATGGCCTGACCGACCGCCATGCCGACAACCTGACCAACTGGACCACCATCAGCCAGTGGGGCCAGTTCACTGGCCTGAAGGGTCGCCCAGGCTGCACCAACGCGAAGGACGGCTGCAACTACTCGCTCAATCGTGGTGCCGACCCGACCAACCCGGCGAACTACCACATCACCGATCCGTCGGCGTTCACCGGCGACGTCAGCAACGCCAACGAGCAGATGCACCTGAACTTCCCGCTCAAGCGTGATTCGGTGTACTTCGACGGCCGCTTCAAGATCACCGACAACGTCAACTTCCGTACCGAGCTGGGCTACAACAAGCGCAAGGCCGTGCGCCAGATCGCCGGCTACCCGCTGCAGTCGAGCACCGCCGGCGTGGGTTCGATGTCGATCGACAGCTACTTCAACCCGTTCGGCCGCCAGCATGGCTACGCCACCCCGACCGCCGTGGCCTGGAACCGCCGTACCTGGGAAGTGCCGCGCGTGACCACCAGCGAGCTGAAGACCTACCGTGCGGTGGCTTCGTTCGACGGTTCGTTCGAGATCGGCAGCCGCTACTTCGACTGGGAAGCGGGCTACCAGTACAACCGCAACGAACTGGAAACCATCGCGACCGGCAACCTGCACAAGGCGCGCGTCGCTGGCGGCGTCGGCCCGTCGTTCTACAATGCGGCCACCGGCAAGGTCCAGTGCGGCACCGCTGCCGCGCCGATCTCCTATGACGTGTGCAAGCCGTGGAACCCGCTGGTGCCTTACGGCACGATCGATCCGAACGGCATCGATGGCAACGCCGAACTGCAGGCCTGGCTGTTCCCGCCGGAAGTCACCACCGGCAAGACCACCAGCAAGAACTTCTTCGCCAACATCGCCGGTTCCATCGTGACCCTGCCGGCAGGTGACCTGGGCTTCGCCTTCGGTGTGGAAAGCCGCAAGGAAACCGGTGAGTACCGTCCGGATCCGCTGGCGCAGGCCGGCGCCACCACCAACCTGGCCGCGGGCCCGACCGGTGGCGGCTACAAGGTCAACGAGGCGTACCTGGAAATCAACGTGCCGGTGCTGGCGGACCTGCCGGGCGCGAAGGAACTGACCTTCAACGGTGCCACCCGCTTCTCGGACTACGACACCTTCGGCAACACGCTCAACAGCAAGTTCGGCTTCAAGTGGAAGCCGTTCGACCAGCTGCTGGTCCGTGGTACCTGGGCTGAAGGCTTCCGCGCCCCGACCATCAGCGATCTGTACGGTGGCGGCTCGCAGACCTTCGCCCAGTTCAGCGATCCCTGCGACGTGCAGTTCGGCTCCTCGCGCACCAGCGCCGAGGTTCGCGCCCGCTGCGCCCGTGACATCGCCAACGCTGCAACCTTCCGCCAGCTGCGCCAGGGCAATCAGCCGGTCGCCACTTCCGTCGATGCGACGCCGGTGCCGTTCGTGTCGGGTTCCAACCCGACCCTGACCCCGGAAACCTCGACCAGCAAGACGCTGGGCCTGGTCTGGAGCCCGAGCTTCATCAAGAACTTCAATGCATCGCTGGACTGGTGGAAGATCCGCATCGACAACACCATCGTTGCCGACAGCCCGACCCAGATCCTGATCGACTGCTACGAGCAGGGCATCGATGCACGCTGCCAGCGCTTCACCCGTGACAAGTCGACCGGCCCGACCGCCGGCATCGTCGATACCCTGCAGTTCGGCAGCCGCAATTCCGGCTTCATGGAAACCGAAGGCTACGACCTGGACCTGAACTACCGCCTGGAAACCAGCGTCGGCAAGTTCAACGCTGGCTGGGCCACCACCTATGTCAGCAAGAGCGAGTTCCGCTCGACCAACGACAGCACGGTGGTGCCGACTGTCTCCAATGGCATCGGCAGCAACTTCCGCGTCCGTTCGAACCTGGTGCTGGGCTGGGATCTGGGCAACTTCGGCGTCAGCTGGACCGCGCGCTACTATTCCGGCGTGAAGGAACAGTGCGTGGACATCCGTGCCTATCCGGACGAGTGCTCCGATCCGGGCGTGTACGCCCCGTGGTACAAGGGCGCACGCAACTACAACGAGCGTGGTTCGGTCACCTTCCACGACGTGCAGTTCCGTTACTCGCTGCCGTGGGATGCCACCGTCTCGGTCGGTGCCAACAACGTGTTCGAGAAGACCGGCCCGATCATGTACACCAAGCCGAACTCGGCCTTCTCGTATTACGGTGGCTACGACATCGGCCGCTTCGTCTACATGAAGTACCAGCAGCGCTTCTGATCCATCGCGCTGTGATGTGAAGCACTACGACCACGGCCCTTCGGGGCCGTGGTTTTTTCAGGGGGGCAGGGCCTCCATACGGTGGCCGGCGCCGCCGTCATCTGACCGTCGCAAAGCGGTCATGTCGGCTACATCGCCAGGCCCGAGCATGCCGGAAACCGGGAGGCCCGCCATGCGCTATGCCATCGTCACCGAGACCTATCCACCGGAAGTGAACGGCGTTGCCCTCACCGTGCAGGGGCTGGAACAGGGTCTGCGCGCAGCCGGGCACGAGATCGACCTGGTGCGCCCCCGCCAGTCCAGCGAAGCACTGGATTCGGCGCCGGGCACGCTGCTGGTTCCTGGTGCCGCCCTGCCCCGCTACCCCGGCCTGCGTTTCGGCCTGCCAGCGCCGATCCGGCTGGGCCGCCACTGGCAGAAGCAGCGCCCGGATGCGGTCTACATCGCCACCGAAGGTCCACTCGGATGGTCCGCGCTGCGTACTGCACGCCGCCTCGGGATTCCCGTCGCCAGCGGCTTCCACACCCGCTTCGACGAATACCTGCCCGACTATGGCGTGGCGTGGCTGCAGGCTGCCGCCATGCGCTGGATGCGCCGGTTCCACAACCAGGCGGACGCCACCCTGGTGCCGACCCGCGAGCTGCAGCAGTTCCTTGGCGAACAGGGCTTCGAGCGCGTGCGCCTGCTGGCCCGCGCGGTGGACAGCCAACAGTTCGATCCGGGCCGGCGCGATCCTGCGCTGCGCGAGGAATGGGGCGTGGATGGCAATGGCCTGGTGGCGATCTATGTCGGCCGCATTGCCGCGGAGAAAAACCTTGGCCTGGCGGTGAAGGCATTTCGCCGGCTGCAGCAGATCCGGCCCAAGGCACGCTTCGTGTGGGTGGGGGAGGGTCCCGCCCGCGAGAGGCTGGCACACGAGAATCCCGACTTCATCTTCTGCGGCATCCAGCGCGGCGACGCCCTGGCCCGGCACTTCGCCAGCGGCGATCTGTTCCTGTTCCCCAGCCGCAGCGAGACCTTCGGCAACGTGACTCTGGAAAGCATGGCCAGCGGTGTCGCCACCGTGGCGTTCGACTATGGTGCTGCACGCGAGTACCTGCGCAACGGCGAGAACGGCGCGGCGGTGGGCAGTGACGAGCAGTTCATCGAGGCCGCCGTGCAGCTGGCTGCCGATGACGCGCAACGCCGCGAACTGGGCGGCAACGCCGCGCGCGCGATGAAGCGCCTGCATCCACAGCAGGTGGTAGCCGAGTTCGATGCCCTGCTGGCCGAACTGGCACAGTCGAGGAGGAGCGGCCATGCGCACCACGCGGCTTGAGTTGCTGGCCGACCGCGACGCACGCCTGTGCCGACGGGCCAACCACTACTGCCGGCGCCGCCGGGTGCGCCGCCTGTTCTCGATCATCAGCCGGCTCGGCGATGGCGTGTTCTGGTATGTGCTGATGGGTGCGCTGGTGGTGCTGGACGGATTCGATGGCCTGCGCGCCTCGGTGCACATGGCTGCCACCGGCCTGGCCGCGCTGCTGCTGTACAAGGGCCTCAAGCGCTGGACCCGGCGCCCGCGGCCCTATGCGGCCGACCTGCGCATCCGCGCCTGGGTGGCACCGCTGGACGAATTCAGCTTCCCCTCCGGGCACACCCTGCATGCGGTGTCGTTCACCATCGTCGCCCTGGCCTACTACCCCTGGCTGGCACCGTTGCTGGTCCCCTTCACCGCCGGCGTCGCGCTGTCGCGGGTGGTTCTGGGCCTGCACTACCCCAGCGACGTACTGGCGGCGACGGGCATCGCGGTGCTGCTGGCGTCGGCCAGCCTGGCCTGGCTGCCGCTGCCGGTGTAGCCCGGGGTCAGATCCCTTTTCCTTCGGAAAAGGGATCTGACCCCCACAATGGCGGCGGCGCTACCGTCATCGGGGAGGGGCTAGAATGCGGGCATGACCACGCTGTTCATTTCCGACCTGCATCTGGACCCCAGCCGTCCGGAGATCACCGACCTGTTCCTCCGCTTCCTGCGCGAGCAGGCGCCCGGCGCCGATGCGCTGTACATTCTTGGCGACCTGTTCGAAGCCTGGATCGGCGACGACACGCCCTCGCCCGCCGCCGATGCCGTCGCCGATGCATTGAAGGTGCTGTCCGACAGCGGCGTGCCGGTGTACTTCATCCGCGGCAACCGCGACTTCCTGCTCGGCGAGGATTACGCGCGCCGTGCCGGCCTGCGCATCCTGCCCGACCCGTGCATGATCGAACTGTACGGCCGACCCGTGCTGCTGCAGCACGGTGACCTGCTGTGCACCGATGACATCCCCTACCAGCAGTTCCGTGCACAGACGCGCGATCCGGCGTTCCAGGCGCAGTTCCTTTCTCAGCCGCTGGCCGCACGCATCGCGTTCGCGCAGAAGGCCCGCGAAGCCAGCCAGGCGCGCCAGTCTGAAATGAAACAGGACGATCGTGCACAGTTCGAGTCGGTGACCGACGTGGCCGCTGCCGAAGTCGATGCCACCTTCGTGCGCCATGGCGTGGACACCATGATCCATGGCCATACGCACCGGCCGGCGATCCACACGCTGCAGGCCGGTGGTCGCGAGCGCACCCGCATCGTGCTGGGTGACTGGTACGAACAGGGTTCGGTGCTGCGCGTGGATGCCAGCGGCTGGACGCTGGATACTCTTGCCCGCAGCTGATGCGCGCGGGCCGGAAATCCGCGGCCGCACGAGGCGGCCGCGGACGATACAGGCTCAGCGGAATGCCGCGATCGTGTGCTTGGTATTGACCAGCACGCGCTGGTTGTCGGCGGTACTGGCATTGCCCATCGGGATGCCGCTGTAGCTGATGTTCGGGTTGGACCAGTAGTTCAGGCGCGGGCAGCTGCGGGTGCAGTTGTAGGCCATGATCGTGCGCCAGCCGGTGCCGGTTGCCGGCTCATAGCGGTAGCCATGGCCGTAGGCGTACGGCGACGTGCTCGGGTCGGTGGCGATGTCATGCCGCGCGCTCTGCAGATGGCCGATCTCGTGCGCGAACGAGTAGTAGCCGGTCGCGCAATCCCAGTACACCGCCGCGAACGCCGTCGACGCTGTCGATCCGATGCCCGAGGCCAAACCGCAGTAGCTGGCGTTGTTGATCAGCAGTACCCCGACGTCTGCGGCGGTGTTGTTGCGGCTGGTATGGATGCTGTCCATGTAGCCGTCGCTGGTGTTGCGGAAGCGGGTCAGGTCGGTGGTGAAGTTGCCGGACTCGGCGTAGCTGGTGGTCTCGTACCCGGCCAGCTGCAGGGTGAGGCCGACGTTGCTGTTGGTGTAGCCCTGGTTGGATTCGGCCACGGCCAGCTGCACCAGCGACTGCATGTTGCCGCCATAGGCAGCCACCGCAGCATTCGTCGCCACCACCAGCACGCGGATGGTCGCCGGCGTGCCGGACGAAGCCTGGGCGATACCGAGGCGATCATTGTTGCCCATCGGGATCTTCGGCAGCTGGTTGTAATCGGCCGGATGGTCGGCCGGCATCCGCGACTCATCCACTTCCACCAGCACGTGGCGGTTGCCCAGCGGGCGCAGGCGGTACAGCTTTCCATCCTTGCGGATCGAGCCGGTGATGGTATCGCCCGAGCGCACCAGGATCAGCGAATTGCCGGGATCGTCCTGGCCGTTGGAGGTGGCCGCGGTCAGCTTGTCCGAGGGCGAACGGAACTGGCCGTACCAGATGCTGCCGCCATCGGGCAGCGCCTGAACCTTGCTGCGCACCGCCTGCACGCGCTGGCCGAGCAGTTCGAATTCCAGCTGCGGCTGTGCAGTGGCTGCTGCATCGACACGCACTTCCTGTACCGTCGCCGTGGACGGGGTGGCCAGCAACTTGCCAAGTGCGGGCTCACTGCTTGCCGATGCGCGGCTGATGACCGTCACCGGCTCAAACAACGGTGCGGCATGCGCGGCCGCTGCCACCGACAAACCCAGGACCAGGCCACCTGCCGCTTTACCAATCGATCTGGACAACATTGCGTCGCTCCTTGAATGATGTGAACAGCGTTGATGCAGCACGACCCGGTTTGCCGGGTCTGGCCATCTGGCCTGCGCGGGTCGTGTGAATTCAATAGGCGAGTGAAATGAAAGTCGGGATTTGTGATCTACCGCATCTGCGTTCAGTCAGGTCAAAAGCGTCACTACACTTCGCCAATACACCGCTTTCGCGCTACCGTGACGCAGCCACGACGGGGAATGCACATGGCACCATCGCAGGACACGGACGAAGATGTCGGCTTGCTGCGGATCGGCCTGTTCTTCGATGGCACCCGCAACAACGCACACAACCTGGCGCGCGGTCGCCCACAGGTTCCGCAGCCACGCCCGGCGCAGCTGCGCGCGGATGATGATTCGACCTACCAGAGCCGGCTGACCAGCAGCTACGACAACGGCCTGACCAACATCGCGCGCCTGCAACAGCTGTATCCGGACAGCCGCCGCGATGCGATGGCCGTGCCTTCGCTGTCGATCTATGTCGAGGGCGTGGGCACCCGCGATGATGCCGATGACGATCTGATCGGACTGGCCTTCGGCATCGGTGCCAGTGGCGTTCGCGCGAAAGTGCAGCGCGCGCTGCAGGTGCTGCTGCCGGCGGCACTGGCCGAGCTGTCCGCGCGCTGGCAACGACCGCTGCATAGCGTGCAGGTGGATCTGTTCGGCTATTCGCGCGGTGCTGCCGCGGCACGTGATATCGCAAACCAGCTGCAGGCCTGGGACAGCGCGCGCTGGCGCCAGCTGCTGCAGGGCGCCGGCCTGCCCTGCACTGTGCACTTCGCCGCCGTCACGCCGGTGCTGCGCTTCATCGGACTGTTCGACACCGTGGTTGCGGTCAGTGGTGGCCGCGCCGACGAACACCCGCAGCTCGCCCTGCGCAGCGGCATCGCTGCGCGCGTGGTGCAGTTGACCGCGCGCGACGAACATCGCCAGCACTATCCGCTGACCACGGTGGCACCGCCGTTCACCGAGATCGCCCTGCCCGGCGTGCACGCCAACATCGGCGGTGGCTACAACCAGCTGGAAGAAGGTCCCAAGCTGCTCAGCCGCCCGCGCCGGCAGCAGTTGCGTCGCCCGGCCGTTGCCGACTACCAGGTCCCTCCACTGGCGTTGCTGCAGGCCACCACGGCCTACGCCGAAACGCAGGCCGATGCCGAGCGCTGGCGGCAGCAGCTGGGCGTGGGTGAAAAGGAGGTCTGGGTGGATGTCTGGCACCAGTGGCAACAGCAGCGTCGCGCCGGCAGCCGCAGCGTGCTGCTCTCCCCGGTGCTGTACGTCACCGCGGCTGCGGTGCTGCGCCGGCGCATCGATTGGCGCTACCAGTTGATCGCGCTGCAGGTGATGCAGCAGCACGCCATCGATGCCGGCGTGCAATGGACCGCCAATGCCGCTGGAGTTCCCGGCTGGGAGCTGCCGTCCTCCCTGCAGCCGATCGCACGCCGACTGGTGGCCGGACAGGCGCTGACCCAGCCCCAGGAGGCGCTGCTGCGCCGACGCTACCTGATGCAGTCGGCACACTGGAATTTCGATGCACTGGGCGACACTGCACTGACCTACACCGCCGACGCCGGCGTCAGCGAACTGCCCTACAGGCCGGGTCCCGGCCTGTTCTACATCAACCGGCCAACGGTGGATGGCAAGCGCGTGGTGTTGCCGAACGCATGAAAAAAGGGACGGAGGGGATTAAGTCGTTTGTGCCACAAACGACTTAATCCCCTCCGTCCCCTTTTCTGTCAGCCGGCCTGTTCGACCAGGTTGGCGAGCTCGTCGGCATCGAAGCCGGCCAGCAGGCGCGCTTCGATGTTGAACGGCCCATGCAGGTAGCCGCCGGCGTATTCCACCAGCAGCTCCTTGAACCGCGCGCGCGGTTCGACACCGGCGCGATCACAGTACCAGCGGTACCAGCGCGAACCGGCCGCAACGTGCGCCACTTCCTCGCGCAGGATCACTTCCAGTACGTCGGCGGTATCGCCATCACCCACATTGCGCAGTTTTTCGATCATGCCCGGGGTCACGTCCAGGCCACGCGCTTCCAGCACGCGCGGTACCAGTGCCATGCGCGCCAGACCATCATGGGCGGTCTTCCCGCACATTTCCCACAGGCCGTTGTGCGCGGGAAAATCGGCGTAGTCGTGGCCGTGTACCTGCAGGCGCTCGCGCAGCAGCATGAAGTGCCGCGATTCGTCGTCGGCACAGCTGACCCAGTCGGCATGGAACGCCGGTGGCAGGCCGCGGAAGCGGTACACCGCATCCCAGGCCAGGTCGATCGCATTGAGTTCGATGTGGGCGATGGCGTGGATGAAGGCGGCACGCCCTTCCACGCCACCCAGGCCACGCCGCGGCACTTCGCGCGGATGCACCAGCACCAGCCGAGCCGGCCGGCCAGGCATGCGGATCGGTTCCGGCGGCGGCGCATCGGCGGTCACCCTCAGGCGGCCGGCACGGAACGCGGCCGCATACGCCTGGGTCAGCGCCACCTTGCGCAGCGGGTCGGCTTCAGCCAGGCACTGCTGCGCCGCGCGCAGCAGGTCACCACCAACATCGGGCACCGCAACCACGCCTGGACCTCAGGCGCGGCGCTTGTGCTTGGCGTCGTCCGAACGCAACTGCTGGATGCGCTCGAAGTAGCCCGGCTCGATACCCGTCGGGTAGTGGCCGTTGAAGCAGGACGAATCGAAGTTGCGCAGCGCCGGGTTGCCCTCGCTGACCGCCGCTTCCATGTCTTCCAGGTCCTGGTAGATCAGCCAGTCGCAGCCCAGGTGGGCTTCGATCTCTTCCACGGTGCGGTTGTGCGCGACCAGCTCTTCGGCCGCCGGCATGTCGATGCCGTAGATGTTCGGGTAGCGAACCGGCGGCGCCGCGCTGGCCAGGTAGACCTTGCGCGCGCCCGCATCACGGGCCATCTGCACGATCTGCTGGCTGGTGGTGCCACGCACAATCGAGTCGTCCACCAGCAGCACCACGCGGTTGCGGAACTCCAGGTGGATCGGGTTGAGCTTGCGGCGCACCGACTTCACGCGTTCGCCCTGGCCCGGCATGATGAAGGTGCGGCCGATGTAGCGGTTCTTGATGAAGCCCTCGCGGTACTTCACCCCAAGCACGTTGGAGATCTCCAGCGCGGCATCGCGCGAGGTATCCGGGATCGGGATGATGGTGTCGATGTCGTGGTCCGGGCGCAGGCGCAGGATCTTCTCGCCCAGCTTGATGCCCATGCGCATGCGCGCCTTGTGCACCGAGACATTGTCGATCATCGAATCCGGGCGCGCGAAGTACACATACTCGAAGATGCACGGTGTGTGTTCGGCCGGCTCGGCGCAGATCTCGGAGAACAGCTCGCCGCGCGCGGTGATCACCAGCGCTTCACCCGGCTGCACGTCACGCACGCGCTGGAAGCCCAGTACGTCCAGCGCGGCCGACTCGGAGGCCACGATGTACTCGTCGCCCTCGGCATGGCTGCGCTTGCCCAGTACCAGCGGGCGGATGCCATGCGGGTCGCGGAAGGCAACCAGGCCCAGGCCCAGTACCACGCTGACCACCGCATAGCCGCCCTTGCAGCGGCGGTGCACGCCGGCCACCGCGCGGATCGCGGCTTCCGGGCTGAGCTGGCGCTGCTGCTCCAGTTCGTAGGCGAACACGTTCAGCAGCACTTCGCTGTCCGAATCGGTGTTGACGTTGCGGCGGTCCTGTTCGAACACCTGCTGGCGCAGCGCCTCGGTGTTGATCAGGTTGCCGTTGTGGGCCAGCGCGATGCCGTACGGTGAGTTGACGTAGAACGGCTGCGCCTCGTCCATGCCTTCCGAGCCGGCGGTCGGGTAGCGCACATGGGCGATGCCGACACTGCCTTCCAGGGTGGACATGGTGCGTGCATCGAACACATCGCGGACCAGGCCGGTGGCCTTCTGCACCCGCAGGCGGCTGCCATTGGCCGTGGCGATGCCCGCCGCATCCTGGCCGCGATGCTGGAGAACGGTCAAGCCGTCATACAACTGCCCGGCGACGTTCTGGTTGCCGACGATTCCGACGATGCCACACATGGTGCGAAGTCTCCGCTGGGCTGTGCCCAGTTACAAGGAAGGTGGCCGTACCTGGCCGCGGTGGTCGCCGCGCCCGCGGTCGACATTGGCCGGATCGCCCGGCTCGATACTGTCCGGCAGTGCTGGGGCGTCCGGGCGCACTTCGGCCGGATCGTATGCGTCGCCCTGTTCCGCTTTCGCGGGCCGCAGCCATCCGCCGCCCGCCACTACCTGGTTGAGGATGCCATTATCGCCTGCCGCGCCCGGCTTTCCCAAATCGGCGCCTGCGTTCTTTCCCAGCTCCATCAATGCAGATGGGGACAGCATGTCGGTCGGCAAGGTCTTGGGCAGCAGATCGGCGCCGGGCACCTGCCAGTGCGGCAGCTTCCCGTTCATCCAGGCCACGGCCGGGTTCAGCACCGGGCGGACCGCCGAGCGCTTCCAGGAGGGTTCGGCGGTCAGCGGGGTGAAACCGGCCAGCAGCACCAGGATCGCCGCGATCAGGCCGCCACGCACGGCTCCCAGCACGCCGCCCAGCAACCGGTCCAGGCTGGTCAGCATGCTGCGGTGGATCATCGCCTTGATGACCATGCCGATCACCGCGACCACGATCATCACGCCAATTCCCACGCCCAGGTAGCCGCCGACGAAGTGCTCGCCGCCAGGCGCGGCCGGCGCCGCCCACCAGCGTGCCGCATCGTTACCGAAGGCGAAGGCCGCCCACGCGGCCAGCAGCCACGACAGCGTGCCGATGACGATTCCAACAAAGCCACGCAGCATCCCGAGCAGAGTCGAGGCGGCGATCACGATCAGCAGCACCACGTCGATCATGGCGCCCCGCTCCTTCGGCGGCGCTGGCAACGGGCCTGCGCGTGGGTCATGGGTGCGGTCGGACCATGCCGGCCACGCCGACCTTGGCGGCGACCTGCGCCTTCAACTGCTCGGCGTCAGCCCGGTTGGCCACCGGCCCGACGCGGACGCGATGCAGGGTGCCCTTTTCGGTGCGCACCTGCTCGACGAAAGCACTGAAGCCGGCGGCACGGACCTTGTCGCGCAGCGCATTGGCATCGTTGGCCTGGCCGAACGCGCCCAGCTGCACAGCGAAGCCGACGCCACTGGCCGCCGGTGCGGCCGGCGTGGCCGGTGCCGCCGCCGGCTTGCTGGCGGTGGCCTCCGGCTTCGGCTCGGGCTTGGCTTCCGGCTTCGGCGCCGGCTTGGGCGGTTCCGGCTTGGTGGCCGCCGTCGGCGTGCTCGGCGGCAGGCTTTCGCTGCGCACCGGGTTGCTGGTGGCCGACGGCGTAGTGGCCGCAGCCGGGGCGCTGGCAGTCGGCGCCGGCGTGGCGGCGACCGCCGCACTGCTGCCTGCTGCCGCGTCCAGGGCGATGACTTCGGCCTTTACATCGGCGCGGACCTTCACCGCCTGCAGGCGGGCAGCCTCGGCCTGCGCACGGTCGGCATACGGTCCGACGCGCACACGCCACGCCTGGCGCCCGTTGATGGTGGTCGTTTCGGCAAAGCCCGGCAGCTGCGAGCGCTGCAGGTAGGCGATGACCGCGTCGGCGTCGGCCTTGCTGCCGTAGGCGCCAAACGTGACGGCGTAGTTGCCGGCGGCAACGGCCGGAGACGTGTCCACGGTCGGCGGAGTGGCCGGGGCGGCGGCCTCCTGCAGGGGCTTGGCCTGCCCGGCCTGCAGGCCGGTGGCTCCACCGGCCGGAGCAACCAGCGGCAGCTCACGGGTTTCGAACTGGCCATCGGCCGGTGCATCCGGCGCGGCGATCGGCACCGAGGCCACACCGCTGTCCGGCGCCGGTCCCTTGACCAGCATCGGCAGGAAAATCACGGCCAGCGCGACCAGCACGATGGCACCAATCAGACGCTGTTTCAGAGGCGTATCCACGTGAGGCGGCAACTGTCCGGAGGTTGCAGTCGATTATACGGGTGCCGGACCGGACGGCGTCGGCATTGGCTGAACGCGGATCAGGCGGCGCCCTGCAACCATTGCAGCGCGGCAGCAGCGGTATGGAAGGAGCCGAACACCAGCACGCGGTCACCGCGTTCGGCCCGTGACAACACCTGTGCCAGCGCCTGTTCGACGCTATCAACCCGCTGTGCCTGGGCCGCAGCCGTGCTGGCCAGGCGCGCCTGCAACTGGGCAGCGCTCTGCCCGCGCGGGCCGTCCAGGCCCGCCAGGGTCCACTCGCCGACCACGTCCTGCAGCGCCTGCACCACGCCTACCACGTCCTTGTCCTGCAGCGCGGCGTATACCGCGAGGGTGCGCCCGGCTGCCGCTTCGGCCTTCAGCGCGCGCGCCAGCTGGCCCGCCGCCTGCGGGTTGTGCCCGACGTCGACGCGGATCTGCACACCCTCCCGCTCGAACGCCTGCAGGCGGCCAGGGATGCGCGCCGCCGCGATACCGGCAGCCCACGCGGCGCGCGGCACCGGCTTGTCCAGCGCACGCAGCGCAGCGATGGCAGCACCCGCATTGGCCAGCTGGATCGGGCCGGCCAGCGCCGGCGCCGGCAGTTCCATGCGCAGGCCGACGTCGCGCCAGCGCCAGCGCTGGGCATCGATCGGCTCGTAGAAGTAATCGCTGCCACCCCGGATCGCATTGGCACCGACCAGGTAGGCACGTGCGAGCACGCTCGAGGGCGGATCGGTCTCGCCCAGGATCACCGGCTTCCAGCCACGGATGATGCCGGCCTTCTCGGTGCCGATCGCTTCGCGGTCCTCGCCCAGCCATTCGGCATGGTCGATGTCCACGGTGGTGATCACGGCCACGTCGGCATCGATGATGTTGACCGCATCCAGTCGACCGCCCAGGCCCACTTCCAGTACCGCCAGGTCCAGCCCGGCGTCGGCGAACAGCTGCAGCGCGGCCAGCGTGCCGTACTCGAAATAGGTCAGCGTGATCTCGCCACGCGCGGCCTCGACTGCGTTGAACGCAGCGACCAGCGCGGCATCGTCCACCTCCTGCCCGTCGATGCGCACGCGCTCGTTGTAGCGCAGCAGGTGCGGCGAGGTGTAGGCGCCGACCTTCCAGCCCGCCGCGCGCGCAATGGCTTCGATGAAGGCCACGGTGGAGCCCTTGCCGTTGGTACCACCGACCACGATGGTGCGCTGGGCCGGCGTCCCCAGCCCCATCGCCGTGGCTACGGCGCGCACGCGCTCCAGGCCCATGTCGATGGTCGCCGGGTGCTGGCGTTCAATGTAATCCAGCCAGTCGGCCAGGGTGGTCGGGGTGTTCGTCACGGCAGCGGTTCCAGCAGAAGCAGTTGATGCGGGAGGATGGATCAGAGAGCGCGGTGCTTGGCTTCACCGAAGAACGGGGTGTGGTGGGCGCAGTCGTTCAGGCGCACCACCTCCAGGCTGTCCAGGTCGGCGCCTTCGAGCAGGTTGAGCGTGGTCGGTGCCTGGCGGAAGGTCCACAGACGGGAGATCGGCAGGCCCAGCACCCTGCACAGGATCACCCGGTTGACCGCGTCATGGGCGACCACCAGCAGGGTGTCGTGTTCGCCAAGGCCTTCGGCAGCGCGGGCAAGGCCGCGCCAGCTGCGCTCCAGCACCAGGCGAAGCGATTCGCCGCCGGGCATCAGAACGGTATCCGGTTCCTCGCGCCAGGCCTGCAGGCGCGACGGATCCTTCTCGTGGATCTCGCTGGCCAGCAGCCCTTCCCATTCGCCATGGGCGATTTCCTGCAGCTCCGGCTCGGTCAGCAGCATGTCGGCACGGGCGGCGCCGAGCGCCAGCTGCGCGGTGCGCTGCGCGCGCGACAGCGGCGAGGCGACGGCACGGGTGATGTCGACCGAGGCCAGGCGGGCACCCAGTGCCTGGGCCTGGGCTTCACCGATCGGCGAAAGCGGGATGTCGATCTGGCCCTGGTAGCGGCCTTCGGCGTTCCACGGCGTTTCGCCGTGGCGGGCAAGCAGGATGCGCATGCGTGCAAGGGGTCCTGGGGGGAGGAGGTTTCCGCGTTTCGTTCACATCCTGTGAAGTACGCGGAACAGCGATGATACCTGTTCGGCGCACCGGGCCGGGCCGGGCATGAAAAAACCCCGCGACCTGCGTCGCGGGGTTCCGGAGTTTCCGGTCATTGGGTCGAGGTTTGCCGGCCAGCGGCCGGCACTACCGCAACCGGGTTATTTGGCCAGGTTCAGTTCCTTCAGCAGCTCCGGTGCCGGCGCCACTTCCTGCATGATCCACTGCATGTAGCGGCTGTCGACCGCGATCATGCGGGTCATCACCGGGTCGAACACCCAGTTGGAACTGACCGATTCCCAGTTGCCGTCGAAGGCCAGGCCGACCAGCTTGCCGTTCGCATCCAGCACCGGCGAGCCGGAGTTGCCACCGGTGATGTCCAGGTTGGACAGGAAGTTCACCGGCACCGAGCCGACGCGCTTGTCTTCCAGGCCGCCGTAGCGCTTGGCCTTGGCCGCGTCGAGCAGCGCCTTGGGCGCATCGAACGGATCGACGCCGGTGTCCTTGGCGACGATGCCTTCCAGCGTGGTGAACGGGGTGTAGGCCACGCCATCCTTGGGCTCATAGCCCATCACGTTGCCGAAGGTGATGCGCAGCGACAGGTTGGCATCGGGGTACACGAACTCGCCCTGGCTCTTCTTGTAGTCGGCCAGTGCCTGCAGGTACAGCGGGCGTGCGGTCAGCGACTCGCCTTCGCGGATCTTCTTCTGCTCTTCCTGCTTCAGCAGCGACGGCATGATCGCCACCGCGTACTGGATGGCCGGGTCGGTGCTGGCTTCGAACGCAGCGCGGTCGGCCTTGAACCACTTCAGGCGCGCATCCAGGCTGCCCAGCTCGGTGCCCGACAGCTTGCTCACCAGCGCCTTGACGGCGCTGGCATCGCTGCCGCCCAGCCATTTGTTCAGCACGTCGTTGTTGCGCTGCGCGGCCGGCAGGGCAACGTACTGCTCCAGCCAGTAGGCCTGCAGCTGCTGGTCCATCTTCGCCACATAGCGGCGATCCATCTGCTTCAGGCCGCCTTCCAGGGTCGGCAGGTCGCGCTGCTGGTAGCCGACCTCACGCTCGGCATCCGGCTTGCTGCGCTCGATCGACAGGCGGTACAGGGTGATCGCTGCGCCAACGGCCGAGGTGTTGTTGAACTGACCGACGAACAGGTCGCGTTCGCGGGTCGACCTGCTGGTATCCAGGTGCTTGAGCAGCTGCGCGTGCGCCGCCAGGGCCGGCTTGCCGGCGGCGCCCTGCTTCTTCAGCCAGGCCAGCACGGCGGCTTCTTCAGCCTGCTTCTGGCCAGCGGCGTCGATGCGCTTGAAGCCTTCCAGCTGGCCGGCGTAGTTCTTGGCCACGTTGTTCATGCTGGCCGCGGTGGCGGCGTACTTCACCTTGACGTCGGCGTCGGCCTTGCCCGCCTCATCGATCATCTTCAGCACCGCGTTGTAGTGCTTGGCGATGGTCGGGTAGGTCCAGCTGGCGGTTTCGTTGAACTCACCGGCCAGCGCGTAGCGGTTGGTGCGGCCCGGATAGCCGGCCACCATCACGAAGTCTCCGGCGCCGAGCGGCTGGTCGGTGAACTTCAGGAAGTGCTTGGGCTGGTACGGCACGTTGTCGGCCGAGAACGCGGCCGGCTTGCCGTCCTTGCCGACGTAGGCGCGGTAGAACGAGAAGTCGCCGGTGTGGCGCGGCCACATCCAGTTGTCGACGTCGCCGCCGTACTTGCCGACGCTGCCCGGGGGCGCGTAGACCAGGCGCACGTCCTTGATTTCCATGTTGCGGAACAGGCGGTAGGTGTTGCCGCCGGAGAAGGTATACAGGCGGCAGCGGAAGCCTTCCTCGGCCTCACACGCGGCGACCTGGGCCTTGTCGAAGGCGTCCAGCGCGCGGCTGCGGGCCAGCGGGTCGTTGCCGGCGGCGGCAATGGCCGCCTTGGCCTGGGCGGTGACGTCGGTGATCTGGTCGAGCACGTAAACGCGGGCGTTCGGGCCGGCGCTCAGCTCATCGCTGTGCTTCGGCGCGTTGAAGCCGTCCTTGATCAGGTTCTTCTCGGCCGTCGAATTCAGCTGGATCGCACCGTAGGCGCAGTGATGGTTGGTGACCACCAGGCCCTGCGGCGAAACGAAGCTGGCGGTGCAGCCGCCGAGGGCGACGACCGCGCCCATCGGGTCGCCGGTGAGGTTGGACAGCTGCTGCGGGGACAGCTTCAGGCCGGCCTTCTGCAGCGGACCGGCAATTTCCGGCAGCTGCTGCGGTACCCACATGCCTTCAGCGGCATGGGCGACCTGGGCCAGCCCGAGGCTGGCGACGATGGAGAATGCAAGCAGGTTCGAGCGCATGGAGCGGCCCCTGGTAGTGGAACCTTCGATTGTAGCCCGCCGCCCTGCCCCGGCCCGAACCCCGGAAGTCATGGGCTCACTTCGTTCCGCCGCGCGCACGGGAACCCTCCTGAGGGGGCGTGGTCGCCCCCTCCCCCGAACCAGGGAGGCGCTGCTGTTTGCAGTACGTTCGAAACGCCCGCTGGCGCACGCCTTTCGTTCCGCCACTGCACCCGCAGCGCAACATGGGAAATCCGCGCGGCACCCTATAATCCGCGCTTTCCCCCTGACGAGTTCCACCCCGATGGCGCAGCAAACGATGAAGGCCCTGGTCAAGCGCGAAGCAGCCAAGGGCATCTGGCTGGAAGAAGTTCCGGTTCCGACCCCGGGCCCGAACGAGGTCCTGATCAAGCTGGAGAAGACCGCGATCTGCGGCACCGACCTGCACATCTACCTGTGGGACGAGTGGAGCCAGCGCACCATCAAGCCGGGCCTGACCATCGGCCACGAGTTCGTCGGTCGCGTCGCCGCGCTTGGCTCGGCGGTGACCGGCTACGAGATCGGCCAGCGCGTCTCGGCCGAAGGCCATATCGTCTGCGGCCACTGCCGCAACTGCCGTGGCGGCCGCCCGCACCTGTGCCCGAATACCGTCGGCATCGGCGTCAACGTCAACGGCGCCTTCGCCGAATACATGGTGATGCCGGCCAGCAACCTGTGGCCGATCCCGGACCAGATCCCATCGGAGCTGGCCGCGTTCTTCGACCCGTACGGCAACGCCGCGCACTGTGCGCTGGAGTTCAACGTCATCGGCGAAGACGTGCTGATCACCGGTGCCGGCCCGATCGGCATCATCGCCGCCGGCATCTGCAAGCACATCGGTGCGCGCAACGTCGTGGTGACCGACGTCAACGACTTCCGCCTGAAGCTGGCCGCCGACATGGGCGCCACCCGCGTGGTCAACGTCGCCAACCAGTCGCTGAAGGACGTGATGAAGGAACTGCACATGGAGGGCTTCGACGTGGGCCTGGAAATGAGCGGCAACCCGCGCGCGTTCAACGACATGCTCGACTGCATGTACCACGGCGGCAAGATCGCCATGCTCGGCATCATGCCCAAGGGCGCTGGCTGCGACTGGGACAAGATCATCTTCAAGGGCCTGACCGTGCAGGGCATCTACGGCCGCAAGATGTACGAGACCTGGTACAAGATGACCCAGCTGGTGCTGTCCGGTTTCCCACTCGGCAAGGTGATGACCCACCAGCTGCCGATCGACGACTTCCAGAAGGGCTTCGACCTGATGGAAGAAGGCAAGGCCGGCAAGGTTGTTTTGAGCTGGAATTGACCCGGCACACGGCGACGCCGGGCATGGCCGGGCGCTACCGGAAAGAAAAGGGCGCCCTGTGGGCGCCTTTTTCATGTACCGCTGCCTGTCTGGAGGAGAGCCCCCTTGTTGTTCAAGGGGGGGCGCCAACGGCGCAGGGATAAGGTGAAATGCGCGGGGCAATCGCCGGTGCCGCAGGCCCCGGTTATTGCCCGATCGCGACCGACAGCATCACCCGGCTGTGGGCCAGCTTGCCGGAGTTGTCGCGGCCGTTGCCGTCGGTGCCGTAGTAGCCCAGGCCGACGTTGAACAGGCCGAACTGGCGCGCGACGCCGACGTTCCAGTCGGTGTAATCCTTGGCGATGCCATCCTCGAAGGTACTGCGACCGACGTTGGCATTCAGGGCGAAGTCCTTCGGCAGGCCCCAGCTGCCGCCCAGGCCGAAGTACCAGCCATCGGTGCTGCTGTTCCATACATCGTTGGTGTAGGCCACCGTCAGCTTGTAGGTGTCATCCAGCGTGGTGGTGGTGATCAGCTCGTTGTAGTTCTGGTGGCTGGACTTCAGGTAGGTGTAGCGGTTCAGCAGCACATCAACGTTGACGCGCTCGGTGACATCCACGCCGTAGCCGATCAGGTAGTCGACCTCGGTCTTCGGATCACCGGCACCGAAATCCACGCCCGAACCCCACACGCCGGCATACAGGCCAACCGGGCTGGTGTAGGTGAAACCGGCCTGCAGGGTCGGATCCTCGTCGGTCTGCGACACACCACGGAACAGGTAATCGGAAACAGCGGTGACGTTCCAGCTGTACGGCGATTCGTTTTCCTGGGCGCTGGCGGCGAACGGGGCGGCCAGGGTCAGGGCAGCGGCAATGGCGAGGCAGGCACGGGCGTGCTTCATGAGCGTCTCCGGTGGGGGCGGTGGCGAGGCGTGGAAGGCGGAAGCAGCCGGAGCGCGACAGCTCCGGTTCACGAATTCTTAACCAGTTTGCTATTGCGATGCAACATGCGCCGACCATGGCGATGGCCCATCCGGCCCGGTCGGCGAACGGCGATGCCCGGTAGAATCAACGGTTTCCCCGTTCAGAGCCGTGCCCACGCCATGACCGACGCCTCCTCCGCCCTGACCCGCCACTACGCCGAGGAACTGGACGCCATCCGCGCCCAGGGCCTGTTCAAGTCCGAGCGGATCATCACCAGCCCGCAGTCCGCCGAGATCACCCTCGACGACGGCCGCAAGGTGCTGAACTTCTGCGCCAACAACTACCTGGGCCTGGCCGACCACCCGGACCTGATCCAGGCCGCCAAGGACGCGCTGGACACGCACGGCTTCGGCATGGCCTCGGTGCGCTTCATCTGCGGCACCCAGGACCTGCACAAGCAGCTGGAGAAGCAGATAGCCGATTTCTTCGGCAAGCAGGACACCATCCTGTACGCGGCCTGTTTCGATGCCAACGGCGGCCTGTTCGAGCCGCTGCTCGGCGAGAACGACGCGATCATTTCCGATGCACTGAACCACGCTTCGATCATCGACGGCGTCCGCCTGTGCAAGGCCAAACGCTTCCGCTACGCCAACTGCGACATGGCCGACCTGGAAGCGCAGCTGCAGGCCGCTGATGCCGCCGGCTGCAAGACCAAGCTGATCACCACCGACGGCGTGTTCTCGATGGACGGCTTCATCGCGCCGCTGGACGAAATCACTGCGCTGGCGAAGAAGTACAACGCACTGGTGCACATCGACGAATGCCACGCCACCGGCTTCCTTGGCGCCACCGGCCGTGGTTCGGCCGAGGTCAAGGGCGTGCTGGAAAAGATCGACATCATCACCGGCACCCTGGGCAAGGCCATGGGCGGCGCCCTGGGCGGCTTCACCTGCGCCAGTGCCGAGGTGATCGAACTGCTGCGCCAGCGCTCGCGTCCGTATCTGTTCTCCAACTCGCTGCCGCCGCATGTGGTGGCCGCCGGCATCAAGGCGTTCGAAATGCTGGCTGCCGCCGACGACCTGCGCAGCACCCTGGCCGAGAACACCGCCTACTTCCGCGAGAAGATGACCGCCGCCGGCTTCGACGTGAAACCGGGCGTGCATCCGATCAGCCCGGTGATGCTGTATGACGCACCGCTGGCGCAGAAGTTCGCCGAGCGCCTGCTGGAAGAAGGCATCTACGCGATCGGCTTCTTCTTCCCGGTGGTCCCCAAGGGCCAGGCCCGCATCCGTACCCAGATCAGCGCCGCGCACAGCCGCGAGCACCTGGACCGCGCGATCGATGCCTTCACCCGCATCGGTGTCGAACTGGGCGTGGTCAAGGGCTGATCATGGCCGGGGTCGGATCCCTTTCCTGCGGAAAGGGCTCTGACCCCACCGGTCAAGGCGTGTCGACCAAGGTCGACACCCACAGGCGTCACTTCTTTTTCTTCTTGTCCTTGGGCTGGTCCTTGCTGGCCACCACCACCGGCTTGGCGGCGGCGTCCTGGCCGTTGCCTTTGGCGACACGGATCCCGTTGGCCTTCATCCAGGCATCGAACTCATCGGCGGTCATCTTCTTGTCGCCGTTGCTCATCAGGAAGCGGTAGCTGCCGCGACCATCCAGCTCCGGCGTCTTTACTTCCACCACCGGGGTCTCGGCAGGCGTTTCCGCCTTGGCCACCTTCTTGTGGCCGCCACAGGCGGTCAGCAGCACCATCGGCAGCAGCAGGCCTGCACAGCGCAGGGTTTGGTTGAGGGTCGGGTGGTACATGGCAGGCTCCGTTCGGGAATGTCGACAGCCAGGCGCCCCCTACGCCTGGAACGGTGGCCGGCAACTGCCGGCCGTGGGCGGTGATCAGCCCGGTGCGGCGGCCCCCAGCCGCTGCTGGTCGCTGACCTCCAGTACCCGCCATTGCCCCTTGCCGAGATCGCCGAGCAACAGCCCACCGATCGCGACCCGGACCAGGCGCAGCACCTGCAGGTCAAAGGCCGCCAACAGGCGGCGGATGTGGCGGTTGCGGCCCTCGTCGAGGACCACCTCCAGCCACGCGGTCTTGTCACCGCTGCGCAGCACGCGCACGGCCAGGGCGACGAGGAACTCGCCCTCGTCTTCGACACCGGCGCGCAGCGCTGCCAGGGTGTCCTCGTCAGGCAGACGATCCACCTGCACGTGATAAGTCTTCTGCGGCCCGGTCTCCGGGTCGGTCAGGTGCGCCGCCCATTGCGGATCATTGCTGAACAACAACAACCCTTCGCTGGCCTTGTCCAGGCGCCCGACCGGCGCGATCCACGGCAGGCCGGCACCATCGAAGCAGCGATACACGGTGTCGCGACCACGCTCGTCCTGCGTCGTTGTCACCACGCCGCGCGGCTTGTTGAGCATCAGGTACATGCGCTGCGGCGCACCCATCGGCTGGCCATCGACTTCGATCGATGGCGCAGGCTGTCCAATCGGGAACTCGGGATCGCGCACGATGCGGCCGGACACACGCACGCGGCCTTCGGCGATCCAGCGCGCGGCCTCGCTGCGCGAGCACACGCCGGCCTTGGACAACACGCGCGCCAGGCCATGGCGCACGCCACTGGAGGCATTCGGAACCGCACGCCCACGCGGTGCGTGGGAGCGGGCGGCGGGGGTGGCAGGTGGGCGGCGCGTGCGCAAGCCTCTGCTCCCCGCGGCGCTTACTTCTTGTCGACCGGCTTGGTCTCAGCCGGTGCTTCGGCCGCAGCCGGAGTGGCGACCGGCGCCGGACGCGCCTTGACCACGCGCACGCCGCGCGCCTTCATCCAGGCATCGAATTCTTCGGCGGTCATGCGCTTGCCGTTCTGGCTCATGTCGAAGCGCCACGGCGTGTTGTCGAACTCGGTCTGCGGCTTGTAGGCCGCCGGATCGTTCGGCTTCACCGCCGGCGCGCTCGGGATGGCCTTGGCGATGTTCTGGCAGCCGTCGATGCGCAGGCGCTGCAGCACCTGGTCCAGCGACTGCGATGGATCGTAGTTGCTGCTCAACACGCCAGCCGGCATGCCAAGCTGGTTGCCACGGATGTACAGCTCGTCGGCCACCGGTGCGATGGTCGTGGCCGGCAACGGCAGCGGCGACGCGCTGGTGTTGACCGAGCAATCGACCGCAGCGTGGGCGGCGGGAACCAGGGCCAGCGCCAGGACGGCGGCCGATGCAGAGCGCAGCATGAGGACATCCACGGAAGGAAGTGACGCGGCGAGTTTAGCAATGCCGCGCCAGCTTTCAAGCGCCACTTTCAATGAATACGGCAACTCATTGGTTTTATGGACAAAAACCCGACGAGCGGCTGCCCTCGCGCATGAAGATCCAGGTTCCTGGCCGCAGAAACAACAAGACCCGGCCGAAGCCGGGTCCTGCTGTGTCTTACTTGCAGAGCGTCAGAACTTAGTTCTGGACGTTCAGCTCGGTACGACGGTTCTTGGCGCGACCTTCCGGGTTGTCCGAACCATCCGGGTTGGTGTTCGGAGCAATCGGACGGCTCTCGCCGTAGCCGATCGGGCCGACCAGGCGACCGGCGTCAACGCCGTTCTTGGTCAGGTAGTTGTACACGGCGGTGGCACGACGCTCCGACAGCTTCTGGTTGTAAGCGTCGGTACCCTTCGAGTCGGTGTGACCGGCGACTTCAACGCGCAGATCCGGGTAACGCTTCAGGATCTCGGTGGCTTCGCTCAGGATCGCCACGGCGTCCGGACGCAGGTTCGACTTGTCGAAGTCGAAGTTGACGCCCTTCAGGTCGATGGAGACCGGAACCGGGCAACCGTCCGGACCGATGGTCTGACCCGGCTGCGAGTTCGGGCACTTGTCGTCGCAGTTGTTGACGCCGTCACCGTCGTCGTCCAGGTCGGCGCAGCTCGGGGCAACCGGAGCCGGAGCCGGAGCAGCCGCGACCGGAGCCGGGCCCAGCGGGATCACGACGCCGACCGAAGCCAGCACGTCGCCGAACCAGCTCTCGTCACGTGCGGCGATGCTCTGGTCGTCGAAGTCAGCGCGGTAGGCCACTTCGGCGCGGACAGCAACACGCTTCTCGAAGGTGGTCTGCAGGCCGACGCCCAGCTTGGCGGCAACATTGCCGTCCTTACGCTGGCGCGGGCCGTTGTTGTCGAGCGCAGCGTACTCTTCTTCCGACTTCTGGTAGCCCAGGCCACCGACGATGTACGGGTTCCAGCCGCGGCCTTCCTTGATGAAGTGGCGACGCAGGTCCAGCGAGACGCCGTACTGCGACCAGTTCAGGTCCTGGTTGCTGTCGAAGTTCGGGTTCTGGTAGTTCAGCTCACCGTCCAGCGACCAGTTCGGGCTGATGAACTTACCCAGGCCCAGGGTCACGAACGGAGCGTCATTGGTCAGACGGTCGCTGTCCTGGAAGTTGAAGCCGGCCGAACCGGTCAGGTACCAGCGGTCATCGAACTCCTGCGCCGAAGCTGCCTGGGCGAAAGCCAGGCCGCCCAGCAGCGCGGCAGTAAGGATCTTCTTGTTCATTGAGTACAGCTCCTATTTCGGGGGTATGAAACCGGTAGAGGCATGGGCCAGCACTAGTGCGTCGATGTACGACAGCCGATTCAGCACGCCACCGCCGCGAACATTATGCTCAGGCGGGTGAAGGCCATGTTAACAGTCCCGTAACATGTGAAGTGTTGCGCCCGACCGTCCGCCGGTCCGACGTTGAAACCCTATACAGGATGATGAAAATCCGCAAGACCCACACGCTGCAAGGGTTTGACGGGGTTTAAGCGGCAAAAACGACATATTGCGCAACGCGCTGCAGGACACGGTTCAGCAGGTTTGCGGAAACGTGAGGAACCTTATGATGGGATCACGAACCCAGCCGGAGCCGTGATGAAAGCCGTCGCCCTGAGTCGTGAATTCGCCCCTGCCCTGCGTGATGTCCTCCTGCCTCCGCCGCTGCCGCCACGCGGCCGCGACCTGCTGGTCCGGATCGAAGCGGTATCGGTCAACCCCGTCGACGGCAAACAGCGGGCCGCCACCGATCCGGCCACACTCGACGTTCCCCGGGTGCTGGGCTGGGACGCAGCCGGTGTGGTCGAAGCCATCGGTGACGAGGCCAGCCTGTTCGCCTCCGGCGACGAGGTCTACTTCGCTGGCGACGTGACCCGGCCGGGCTGCAACGCCCAGTACCAGTGGGTGGACGAGCGCCTGGTCGCCCGCAAGCCGACCACGCTCGACTTCGCGGACGCCGCCGCGCTGCCCCTGACCACGCTGACCGCCTGGGAGCTGCTGTTCCAGCGCATGCCCCTGCACCTGGATGATCGCCGCCATGGCGGCCAGCACCTGCTGGTGATCGGCGGCGCGGGCGGCGTGGGCTCGATGGCGATCCAGCTGGCCCGCCATGCAGGTTTCGAAGTGATCGCCACTGCCTCGCGCGAGGCCTCGATCGATTGGTGCCGGCAGATGGGGGCCACGCACGTGATCGACCACCGGCAGCCACTGCAGCCACAGTTGCAGGCGCTGGGCATCGATGCGGTCCAGGTTGCGCTCAATCTGGCCGACACCGATCACTACTGGGATGAGCTGGGCCAGCTGCTGGCACCGCAGGGCCATGTCGGCCTGATCGTGGAGCCGCGTGGCGCGCTGCGCATCGGCGATCCCTACAAGGCCAAATGCATCGGCATCCACTGGGAATTCATGTTCGCGCGCTCGCGCTTCGCCACTGCCGACTGCATCGAGCAGCACCGCATTCTCAGCCGCGCGGCCAGCATGATCGATGCCGGCCAGCTGCGTGGCACGCTCAGTGAAACGCTGGGCACGATCAATGCCACCAATCTGGACATCGCGCATGAACGCCTGGCCAGTGGGCGCACGGTGGGCAAGCTGGTGCTGGTGGGCTGGGACGACTGACGCCTCATGTAACGCCCCACCGGCAGGCTGGACGCTGCCTGTAGCGGTGGATTGACCGGCATCTGTATCTATGGACCAAGCGAAAACGGGGATACGGTGGAAACAGATTCCTCCCCCCCGAGCGTCGCCATGCCTACCGCCCTGCCCCTGCGCCTGCTGCAACTGATCACCGGCCTGTTCCTGTATGGCTTCGGTGCCTCGCTGATGATCCGCGCCGCCATCGGCGTGGCGCCCTGGGATGTGCTGTCGCAGGGCATCGCCGCACAGACGCCGCTGTCCTTCGGCCTGGCGACCAATGTCATCGGCGCACTGGTGCTGTTGCTGTGGTGGCCGCTGCGGCAGAAGCCGGGCGTCGGCACCGTGCTAAACGTGATGCTGATCGGTCCCTCCGCGCAGTTCGGGCTTTGGCTGCTGCCACCGGCCGTTGGCCTGGGCTGGCAGTTGGCGATGTTCTGCGCCGGTATGCTGCTGGTCGCGCTGGCCACTGGCCTGTACATCGGCGCCAAGCTCGGCCCCGGGCCGCGCGATGGCCTGATGACCGGCCTGCATGCCCGCACCGGCTGGCCGATCTGGAAGGTACGCAGCCTGATTGAAGGCAGCGTATTGCTGCTGGGCTGGTGGCTGGGCGGCAATGTTGGCCTCGGCACCCTCGCCTTCGCCCTGCTGATCGGCCCGTTGTGCGGAGTGACCCTGGGCTGGTTCGGGATTGGCCGCCCACCGGTGGGTAGCGCCGGGCCGCGCCCGGCGAGCGCGCAGCGCGGCCACGGGTAGTCATGTACCCGGCCAACGGCCGGCACCGCCCGCCAAGCAACCCTTGCCCCGGCCGCCGTTTCGCGGCACGCTTCGCGCTTCCGTACGCAAGCGTATCGACCATGTCGCCAGCCAACGAAAGTGCCTACCCCCATCTGTTCGCCCCGCTGGACCTGGGCTTCACCCAGCTGCGCAACCGCGTATTGATGGGCTCGATGCACACCGGCCTGGAAGATCGCGCCCGCGATTTCCCGCGGCTGGCGGCCTACTTCGCCGAGCGCGCCGAGGGCGGCGTCGGCCTGATCGTCACCGGCGGCTTCGCGCCGAACGTGGTCGGCTGGCTGAAGCCGTTCGGCGGCAAGCTGTCCTGGCCCTGGGAAGTGCGGCCGCACCGCCAGCTCACCGCCGCCGCACACCAGCACGGCGCGAAGATCTGCCTGCAGCTGCTGCACGCCGGCCGTTACGCCTACCACCCGTTGTCGGTGGCACCGTCGAAGCTGAAGGCACCGATCAACCCGTTCACCCCGCGCGCGCTTTCGGCCGGCGGCGTCGAGCGCCATATCGCCGACTACGCACGCAGCGCGAAGCTGGCCCGCGAGGCGGGCTACGACGGCGTGGAAGTGATGGGCTCGGAGGGCTACCTCATCAACGAGTTCATCGCCCCGCGCACCAACAAGCGCACCGATGCCTGGGGCGGCGACGCGCGCCAACGCATGCGCTTCGCGGTCGAAATCGTACGCCGCATCCGCGAGGCCTGCGGTCCGGACTTCATCATCATCTACCGGCTGTCGCTGGTCGACCTGGTGGAAGACGGCAGCAACTGGGAAGAGATCGTGCAGCAGGCGCAGGCGATCGAGGCGGCCGGCGCGACGATCATCAATTCCGGTATCGGCTGGCATGAAGCGCGCATCCCGACCATCGCCACCTCGGTACCGCGGGCTGCATTCGCCGGGGTCACCGCCAAGCTCAAGCCGCATGTGACACTGCCGCTGGTGGCGACCAACCGCATCAACATGCCCGAGGTGGCCGAACGCATCCTCGCCGATGGCGGCGCCGACATGGTGTCGTTGGCGCGCCCCCTGCTGGCCGACCCGCAATGGCCAAACAAGGCCCGCGCCGGCCGCGCCGAGACGATCAACACTTGTATCGCCTGCAACCAGGCCTGCCTGGATCACGTATTCGAGAACAAGCTGGCCAGTTGCCTGGTCAATCCGCGCGCCGCCCACGAGACCGAGCTGGTCTATCACCCGGCCCACGCGCCGAAGAAGGTCGCCGTGGTCGGTGCCGGCCCGGCCGGCCTGGCCTGTGCCACCGTCGCTGCCCAGCGCGGCCACCACGTCACCCTGTTCGATGCCAGCGACGAAATCGGTGGCCAGTTCAACGTGGCCAAGCGCATCCCGGGCAAGGAAGAGTTCCACGAGACCCTGCGCTACTTCCGCCACGCGCTGCAGGAAACCGGTGTGCAGCTGCGCCTCGGCACCCGCGCCGATGCCACCCAGCTGGCCGGCTTCGACGAGGTGGTGCTGGCCACCGGCATCACGCCGCGCAAGGTCGACTTCCCCGGAGCTGATCACGCCAAGGTGGTCAGCTACCTGGACGTGCTGCTGGGCCGGGTCGAAGTAGGTGCCAATGCGGCGATCATCGGCGCCGGTGGCATCGGCTTCGATGTCGGCGAGTTCCTCAGCCACGCCGGCGAGTCACCCTCTCTCGACCCGCAGCGCTGGATGGCCGAATGGGGCGTGGACGGCACCTTCGAGGCCCGCGGCTCGCTGGCCCAGCCGCATGCCGAGGCCTCACCGCGCCGGCTGTGGCTGCTGCAGCGCAGCCCGGGCAAGCCCGGCGCGCGCCTGGGCAAGACCACTGGCTGGATCCATCGCGCCACGCTGAAGGCCAAGGGCGTGCGCATGCTCGGCGGCGTCGAGTACCTCGGCGTGGACGACGAAGGACTGCGCATCCGCGTGGACGGCAGCGAACAGCTGCTGCCGGTCGACCATGTGGTGATCTGCGCCGGGCAGGAACCGAACCGCATGCTGCAGGCCGAATTGCAGGCGGCCGGCATCAACGCGCAGCTGATCGGCGGTGCCGATGTGGCCGCGGAACTCGATGCAAAACGCGCCATCGATCAGGGCAGCCGGGTCGCTGCCGCGCTCTGACAAGCGCCTGAATGGGGGGCGGAATGTGATTTTCGTCACCCCCGTTGAACCTGAATGTCAAGCCGAGCGGTTCACGATGCGTTCGGCTACGCCCCCCTACCTTGCGCCATCTTTCCGCTCACCAGCCAGTTTCCGGTGAGCCGGCGCAGCCCCTCGATCGGTACTGATCGTTTCTTTTGGGGCTGCCCACGGGGCGGCCCCGATGGCCGCCTCCCCATGACGCCAAGTCGTGCCCCGCCTCCTGTCGCCCTGCGGCCGGAACCGGAGTGTGCGGCCCATACGGAGCAAGGAGTTATATGAAACTGGCCTGGATTCTCTGGCTGTCGCAGTTGTTGCCGCAGCCGGCCGCTGATTCATTGTGTTTGAGCACCACCGTTTACCTGGAAGCCCGCGACCAGACCCTGCGTGGCCAGCAGGCCGTCGCCGAGGTCGCACTGCGCCGTCTCGACAGTGGCCTGTGGGGCGACTCGATGTGCCAGGTGGTCACCGCACGCAAGCAGTTCGCGCCGACCATCGTCTCCCCCGGCACCCAGCTGGGCAACGACGCGGCCTGGAGCGAGGCGATGAACGTGGCCTTCGACGCCGAGCGCAACTGGGCGCTGCCGGCCGGCGAGCGCCGCGAGATCGTGCCCGGTGCCAGCCACTTCGCCGCGCTGGCCATCGCCAGCCCGAACTGGCGCAACGCCTACCAGGTGGCCACCATCGGCGATCACACCTTCTACAAGGTGCAGAACCTCAAGCCGCGGCAGTCGTAACGATCCGTGCTGGCGGCAGCGTTGCCGCCCGCCGCCAGGCTCTGGGATAGTGGGCGTTTCCCGCCCGCATCACCTGGAGTTCCCATGAAGCTGTACAGCAAGCCCGGTGCCTGTTCCACCGCCGACCACATCGCCCTGCAGTGGACCGGCCAGCCGTTCGAGGTTGAACTGCTGAACAAGGACACCCTGAAGGGTCCGGAATTCCTCAAGATCAATCCGGCCGGCGCCGTTCCCGCACTGGTAGACGGCGACTTCGTGCTGCTGCAGAACGCCGCGATCATGGGCTACATCGCCGACAGCTTCCCGCAGGCCGGCCTCGGCGGCGATGGCAGCCCGCGTCAGCGCGCCGAAGCCACCCGCTGGCTGGCCTTCGTCAATTCCGACGTGCACCCGGCCTTCTCGCCGCTGTTCGCGCCAGGCAAGTTCATCGCCGACGAGAGCCAGTTCGATGCGATCCGCGCCGCCGCGCACAAGCGCCTGCGTGGCCTGTTCGAGACCGCTGACAAGCAGCTGGCCGACAAGCCCTGGCTGGCCGGCTTCCGCAGCTTTGCCGACCCGTACTTCTACATCACCCTGCGATGGGCCGCCGGCACCAAGGTCGACCTGTCCGGCCTGGACAACCTGGCCGCCTACAAGGCGCGCATGGACGCCGATGCCGGCGTGCAGGCCGCGCTGAAGGCCGAAGGGCTGGCCTGAGCCTGACCTGGGGGGTCAGAGCCGCTCGCGTGGCGAACGGATCTGACCCCATCGGTTCCATCGATCCGCTCAGCCGATCTGGCGGATCACTTCGCCCTTGGCATCGCGCAGGTAGGTCGGCACCACTTCAATGCGCAGTGCCCCCGCCACCGGGTAGATGCCGCGCTCGGCGCGCACGCCCGCCAGGGCCTGCAGCCCCGTTTCATCCAGCGCCCAGCGCGCGCTGTCTGCCGACACCACGCCGGCGTCACCGCGCGCGGCCGGTATGAATTCCCACTGGCGCTCGCGGCTGGCCAGCTCCAGCGATTTGCCGTGGCGCAGGCGCAGCGGCAGCAGCTCGCATACGCTGGCCACCTGGCCGGCACCGAGCACCAGCGTGGTGGCGCCCGCCTCCTGCCGCCAGTCCAGCGTCTCGATGAACAGCATGCCGGTGCTGGAGCCCTCACGCTCGCTGCCGGCCTGCACCTGTGCCGCCAGTGCCGGATCTTCCAGCAAGTTGCTGCGATGCAGGTCGCTGATCCAGAGCGGCATCGCCGGCTGCAGTGCCTGCAGCACGCCGCGCGTCGACCAGCGCTTGACCGCCTCCATCTCCTCATCCGTCAGCCCGACCAACTGCAGGAACAGCAGGTGACCGTTGGCGGTATCGCGTGCGGGAAGCTGCGGGTCGGCGATGAAGGCCAGATGGCACAGCCGCGTGCCGGTCTCCAGCGCAATGGGACCGTTGGCGTTGAGGTGGTGACCATCCTCGAACACGTTGCCACTGCCGAACACATAGCGCGCCAGGTTCTGCAGCAGGTTCATCGGCCACACCGGCGGCGTGCTGCCGGCGTTCTCACCGGCTTCGGCAGCGAGGCGGAAGGTCAGCTCGAAACCATAGCCGCTGGCGGCGACATCACTGCTCTCCTTGGCGTACAGCTCGGAGAAGCCGTAGGTGATGTAGTGCCAGTGCGGGATCGGCGTTTCCGCCCAGTACACGCTGATGCCATCCAGCGGATCCTGGCCACCGAGCGTGTACGGAAGCGCGGTGCCGAAGTGGCGCGGCTCCTGGCCGGCATACAGCGGCGCCAGCGCCGCATTGATCGCGTCCCAGCCTGGGGTGTCGGTGTCGTCGTGGTCGTCCTGCACGCGGGACTCCTTGTGGGGAAGTGAACCGATCACTTTACGCGGTGGCTCAGGCCTGCACGACCTCAGTGCCAGCGTTCACCAGGGCCGCCTGGGTTTCCTGCCACCAGCGCTGCGCCAATGCCGGGCTGCGCGCCTTGCCCACCGCCGCCAGCAGTTCCGGGCACAAGCGCTCCAGCGCCAGCGCATCGGTGCAGCGTTCGATCTTCAACTGCATGAAGTAGCCCTTCAGGCCCAGGTGGCGGCGCACCGCCTCGCTCATCGCAGCGTACAACTGCTGGTACAGCGCCGGATCCTGTTCGCGGCCGGTGCTGATACCACGCGCCGGCGCCACCTCTGCGCTTCCGCCGATCACTTCGATCAGGCCTTGTGCGGCCAGCTGTTCCAATGCATCGGGTGGTGCGCGCAGGCCTTCGAACAGGCCACGCAGCTCGGTGTCGTCGCGATGGCCATCGACCATCAGCAGGATTGAACGCAGTGCCGCCGGCAGGCGCCGGCTACGGTCTTCGATTTCCTGACGGCCAGCAGCCGTCTTGGCGTGCAGCAATGCCATTGCCTCCCCCCTCCCTTGATGCGCAATGCCAGCGCACCCTCGCGGGCACGCCCCCCTGGGTGCCATCCCCGGGCGGCACGCGCGTTCCCCGGCGCGCGCCGCGTGTTGCAGGTCGATGACAGGCCGAGCTTAGCGCAAGTGCGCAGAGTAGTGCCGGTCGCTGGCCGGCAACCTGGGGATCGATGGGGGTGCCGGCCAGCGGCCGGCGCTACCTGGTCAACGGCCCAGCGCCCGGCGGATCTCCTCCAGCGCGCTGGGGTCGTCCAGTGTGGACAGGTCACCCGGGTCGCGCTGCTCGGCCAGCGCCTGCAACGAGCGCCGCAGCAGCTTGCCGGAACGGGTCTTGGGCAGCGCGTTGACCACGTGCACGTGCGCCGGGCGCGCCACCGCCCCAAGCGAGGTGGTCACCGTGGCCATCATCTCGGCTACCAGCGCCGCCGTATCCTCGCCATCCAGCCCCTGCTTGAGGGTGACGAATACCAGCGGCACCTGCCCCTTCAGTTCGTCCTTGACCCCGATCACAGCGGCCTCCGCCACGCGTGGATGGCTGGAGATGGCCTCCTCGATCTCGCGCGTGCCCAGTCGATGCCCGGCCACGTTGATCACATCGTCGGTACGGCCAAGGATGAAGGTGTAACCATCGTCGTCGCGGATCGCCCAGTCCAGCGAGCTGTACAGCAGTTCCTTGAAGTGGCTGAAGTAGCTCTGCAGGAATCGGTTGTCGTCGTTCCACACCGTGCTCATGCAGCCCGGCGGCAAGGGCGGCGACACCACCAGCACACCCTTCTGCCCCGGGGCGACTTCCTCGCCGGTGTTCTCGTCGATCACCTTCATCCGGTAACCAAGGTTGGGGAAGCCCGGTGAACCGAAGCGCACCGGCTTCATCTCCAGGCCCGGCAGCAGGGTCAGCGCCGGCCAACCGGTTTCGGTCTGCCAGTAGTTGTCGATGATCGGCTTGCCTAGCGCTTCGCTGATCCAGTGCGCGGTCGGTTCGTCCAGCGGTTCGCCCGCCAGGAACAGGTACTTCAGCGCGCGCAGGTCGTGGCGATGGATGAAATCCGCGTCGTGCTTCTTCAGCACGCGAATGGCGGTGGGCGATGAGAACATCGTGCGCACGTTGTACTGCTCGCACAGCGCCCACCAGATGCCGGGGTCCGGGTTGGTCGGCAGCCCTTCGTACAGCAGCGAGGTGCAGCCGCCGATCAGCGGGCCGTACACATTGTAGGAATGGCCTACCGCCCAGCCGACATCGGAAGTGGAGAACATCACCTGTCCCAGCTTGCAGTCGAACACGGTTTCCATCGACTGTGCCATCGCCACCGCGTAGCCGCCGACATCGCGCTGCACGCCCTTCGGCTTGCCGGTGGTGCCGGAGGTATACAACAGGTAGCTCGGCTCGCTCGCTTCCAGCCACTGCACCGGCACATCGACTTCACCAACCTGCGCACGCAGCTCGGCGTACTCCACATCGCGGCCCGGCACGCGTGGTTCGGCGGCATCCAGTCCGCGCGACACGATCAGCACGTGCGGCGGCGGCGACGCGGCTTCGGCGCAGGCGGCGTCCACCATCGGCTTGTACGGAATCAATTTGCCACCGCGCATGCCGGCATCGGCGGCGATCAGCAGCTTGGGCTTGGCGTCGTCGATGCGCAGCGCCAGGTTGTGCGCGGCAAAGCCACCGAACACGACCGAATGCACGGCGCCGATGCGCGCGCAGGCCAGCATCGCGAACACGGCTTCGGCCATGTTCGGCATGTAGATCACCACACGATCACCGTGACCGACGCCGAGATGCTTGAGCACGGCGGCGAAGTCGTTCACTTCGCGATACAGCTGGCGGTAAGTGATCTCGCGGGTGCTGTTGGTCTCGGTGGAAATAGCGACCAGCGCAAGCTGCTCGGCACGCTCGGCCAGGTGCCGATCGACCGCGTTGTAGCAGAGATTGGTCTCGCCGCCGACGAACCAGCGCCGGAACGGCGGATTGCTGTAGTCGAGCACCTGCTGCGGCGGTGTGTGCCAATGGATGCGCTTGGCTTCCTCGCCCCAGAAGGCCTCCGGCTCGTCGATCGAGCGACGGTAGGTTTCCTCGTAGTTCATGACGCAGCCCTCCCAGACAAAGTCATGGGTTCGAGGATAGTCCGGCGCTGCCGCGCGGGCCGCCCTACCTTGGTAGGGGGTGGGGTTTTGTTCTGCAGGGCTTGCAGCCCTGCACCTGCCCAAGCCGAAGCAACAGCAGAAGCTGGCTTACTGGGGGATGGCGGGGTGGGTCCGGTTGCGGGGGACGCCGTGAATCCGTCCATGGAGGCTCGGTCGCCGCATCCATGCGGCTCACGCCCCCGCAACCGGACCCACCCCGCCTTCGACAGTTCTCCGCGATCTGTCGGAACGACGTTCTGCCTTGGTGGGTGTCGACCTTGGTCGACACCGTAGATCCACGCCATGCGTGGATGCATTTCGATTTCAATTCGAAATATTCGATTCCGATTGAGATTCAGCCACGCATGGCATGGATCTACTGGCTGCCGGCCAACTGTCGAAGGCGGGGCACTGTGGGTTTGCGGGGTGTGAGCGGCATGGATGCCGCGACCAAGCCCCCATGGATGGGTTTACGGCGTCCCCGCAAACCCACAGTGCCCCGCCATCCCACGGAATGCCGCGTTGGCTTTTGACGTTGCCGTTGCTTGAAGACAGGTGCAGGGCGCAGCCCTGCCGACACACTTACTCTCTAGAAGGGAGCCGCAGACTCGAACGCGAGCACCTCGCCTGTCACCGGATGGGTGAACCACAGGCTGCGCGCATGCAGATGCACGCGCTGCGAAGGCGCGGCGTCATACAGCACGTCGCCAACGATGGGATGGCCGAGACTGGCCATGTGCAGGCGCAGCTGATGGCTGCGGCCGGTGACCGGCTCCAGCGCCACCCGGGTGCGTCGCGCCTCAACATCGCGAGCCAGTACGTGCCAGCGTGTCAGCGCCGGCTTGCCACGTTCATGATCGATCCTCTGCTTCGGCCGGTTCGGCCAGTCCACGATCAACGGCAGGTCCACTTCGCCGGCATCGCCATCGAGCAGCCCCTGCACCACCGCTTCGTACCGCTTGCCGACCTGGCGCTGCTCGAACTGCATCGACAACGCCGCCTGCATTTCCTTGCCACGCGCATGCAGCAGCAGGCCGGAGGTCACCTGGTCCAGCCGGTGGACGGTCAACGCGTCCGGGTACAACGCCTGCAGGCGCGCGACCACGCAGTCCTGGTTGTCTGCGCTGCGGCCGGGCACGGACAGCAGGCCGGCCGGCTTCTCGGCCACCAGCAGCGCGTCATCGATGTAATGCAGGTGGATCATGCGGTTCCGTATCCGTCCAAACAAAAACGGGGAAGCCGAAGCTTCCCCGTTTTCTGCGTATCGGCCAACGGCCGGTACCTACCTCGATGGAAGACGTACCGGCCAGGGCCGGCACCGCCTGCATCAGCCCAGCAGGTGGGCGACGCCGGCGCGCTCTTCTTCCAGCTCGGCCAGGGTCTTGTCGATGTACTTCTGGCTGAAGTCGTCGATCGGCAGATCCTTGACCAGGGTGTACTTGCCGTTCTCGGTGGTCACTGCGAAACCGAAGATCACGCCTTCCGGAATGCCGTAGGAACCGTCGGAGGGCACACCCATGGTGACCCACTTGCCGTTGCTGCCCAGCACCCAGTCACGCACGTGGTCGATGGCAGCATTGGCGGCCGAAGCAGCCGAGGACAAGCCGCGGGCTTCGATGATCGCCGCGCCGCGCTTGCCGACGGTCGGGATGAAGGTATTGGCGTTCCACTCCTGATCGTTGATCGCATCGGCGATCGACGCACCATCGGCGGTGGCGAAACGGTAGTCCGGGTACATGGTCGGGCTGTGGTTGCCCCACACGACCAGCTTCTCCATGCCACCGACCGGCTTGCCGAGCTTGGTCGACAGCTGGCTCAGCGCGCGGTTGTGGTCCAGGCGCAGCATGGCGGTGAAGTTTTCCGGCTTCAGGTCCGGGGCCGACTTCATGGCGATGTAGGCGTTGGTGTTGGCCGGGTTGCCGACCACCAGCACCTTCACGTCACGGCTGGCGACCTTGTTCAGCGCCGCGCCCTGGGCGGTGAAGATCTTGGCGTTTTCCAGCAGCAGGTCCTTGCGCTCCATGCCCGGGCCACGCGGACGTGCACCCACCAGCAGGGCGATGTCAGCGTCCTTGAACGCGACTTCAGCGTCGTCGGTGCCGACCATGCCGGCCAGCAGCGGGAAGGCGCAGTCTTCCAGTTCCATCATCACGCCCTTCAGGGCGGCCTGGGCCTTGTCGACCGGCAGCTCCAGCAGCTGCAGGATGACCGGCTGGTCCTTGCCCAGCATTTCGCCGGAGGCGATGCGGAACAGCAGGGCATAACCGATCTGGCCGGCGGCGCCGGTCACGGCAACACGAACGGGTGCTTTCATGGGGGTTTCCTCTTGCTTGCAAGCGTTTGATGGGACGCCGCGGGCGTGGCCACGCAGGCCTGGCGGGCGGCGGGGAACAGGGAAACGGCCACCCGTGGGTGGCCGTTTCGAAGGGGGATCAGGCGGCGAGGTGCTTGTTCCACTCCGCGACGCGCTCGGCCTGGGCGGCCAGCACGGCGTCGACGTCGCCTTCCAGGGTGATCGAATGGATCACGTCGCCCTGCTTGACCGAATCGACGATGGCCTGGCCTTCCAGGACCTTGCCGAAGACGGTGTGGCGGCCATCCAGCCAATCGGTCTTGATGTGGGTAATGAAGAACTGGCTGCCGTTGGTGTTCGGGCCGGCGTTGGCCATCGACAGCGAGCCGACCTCGTGCTTCACGCCATTCTTCTCGTCTTCGAACTTGTAGCCCGGGCCGCCAGTGCCACGACCCTGCGGGCAGCCGCCCTGGATCATGAAGTCGGCGATCACGCGGTGGAAGATCAGGCCGTCATAGAAGCCGTGCTTGACCAGGTTCACGAAGTTGGCCACGGTCAGCGGCGCCTTGTCGGCGAACAGCTCGACCTTGATCGGGCCCTGGGTGGTGTCGAAAGTGGCGATGAGGGACATGAAGATCCTTGATGCAGAGGGGAACGCGTCTAGCCACCTAGTTTACACCTGCCTCGCGGCGGCGGCGGCTTCGACCATGGGCGCAGTTCCGGGCTTCAGCCACCGGATGGCCCCGCCCGCCGTGCAGGCCAGGTGGCCTCGACCGGCAGCGTGGACAGCCAGCTGAATGGGCCCCGAGACCGATGTGAAATCCACCTTTTCGCGAATCGTCAAGTTCGACGTATAATGTTGGACTTCTTTTTCCAAATCCGGCGCCGACTGGCCCCCTTTCGTATGTCCATCGAAAATCTTCGCAACATCGCCATCGTCGCCCACGTCGACCATGGCAAGACCACCCTGGTCGACCAGCTGCTGAAGCAGTCCGGCACCCTGTCCGAGCGCACCGTCCTCGCCGAGCGCGTGATGGACAGCAACGACCAGGAAAAGGAACGCGGCATCACCATCCTGGCCAAGAACACCGCCATCACCTGGGAAGACAAGAAGACCGGCATCAAGAACCGGATCAACATCGTCGACACCCCCGGCCACGCCGACTTCGGCGGTGAGGTCGAGCGCGTGCTGTCGATGGTCGACACCGTGCTGATCCTGGTCGACGCGATGGACGGCCCGATGCCGCAGACCCGCTTCGTGACCCAGAAGGCCTTCGCGATGGGCTTCAAGCCGATCGTCGTGGTCAACAAGGTCGACCGTCCGGGCGCCCGTCCGGAGTGGGTGATCGACCAGGTCTTCGACCTGTTCGACAAGCTCGGCGCCACCAACGAGCAGCTGGACTTCCCGATCGTCTACGCCTCGGGCCTGAACGGCTACGCCGGCCTGGAAGACACCGTGCGCGACGGCGACATGACCCCGCTGTACGAAGCGATCATGCAGCACGCGCCGAAGCCGGAAGTGGACCCGGAAGGCCCGTTCCAGATGCGCATCAGCCAGCTGGACTACAACAACTTCGTGGGCGTGATCGGCATCGGCCGCATCCAGCGCGGCACCCTGAAGAAGAACATGCAGGTCGCCGTCATCGACCGTGAAGGCAAGAAGCGCAATGGCAAGGTGCTGCAGGTGCTGGGCTTCATGGGCCTGGAGCGCATCGAGCAGGATTCGGCCGAAGCCGGCGACATCGTGGCCATCTCCGGCATCCAGGAGCTGACCATCTCCGACACCATCTGCGCACCGGACTTCCCGGAAGCGCTGCCGGCGTTGACCGTCGACGAGCCGACCATCTCGATGACCTTCCAGGTCAACAACTCGCCGTTCGCCGGCAACAAGGACCTGTCCGGTGGCAAGTTCCTGACCAGCCGCCAGATCAAGGACCGCCTGGACCGTGAAAAGGTCCACAACGTGGCCCTGAAGGTCGAGCAGCTGGAAGACGCTGACAAGTTCCTGGTCTCCGGCCGTGGCGAACTGCACCTGTCGGTGCTGATCGAGAACATGCGTCGCGAAGGCTACGAGCTGGCCGTGTCGCGCCCGGAAGTGATCATCAAGGAAATCGACGGCCAGTTGATGGAGCCGATCGAGCAGCTGGTGGTGGACATCGAAGAAATCCACCAGGGCGGCGTGATGGAAAAGCTGGGCACCCGCAAGGGCCAGCTGAAGAACATGGAATCGGACGGCAAGGGCCGCGTGCGCCTGGAATACTCGATCCCGGCTCGTGGCCTGATCGGTTTCCAGAACGAGTTCAAGACCCTGACCCAGGGTTCGGGCCTGCTGTTCCACGTGTTCGACCACTACGGTCCGAAGGAGCAGGGCGCGATCGCCAAGCGCATCAACGGCGTGATGATCGCCAATGCGCCGGGCACCACGCCGGCCTACTCGCTGGGCCCGCTGCAGGAACGCGGCAAGCTGTTCGCTGCTGAAGGCGACAACGTGTATGAGGGTCAGCTGGTCGGTATCCACTCCAAGGACAACGACCTGACCGTCAACGCAATCAAGACCAAGCCGTTGACCAACATGCGCGCTTCGGGCAAGGACGATGCGATCCAGCTGACCCCGGCGATCAAGTACTCGCTGGAACAGGCCCTGGACTTCATCGAAGACGACGAGCTGGTTGAGATCACCCCGAAGGAGATCCGCCTGCGCAAGAAGTTCCTGACCGAAAGCGACCGCAAGAAGGCTTCGCGCGGCGGCTGAGCCAGCACCCCGTGAACCAGAGCGGCTACAACCCGGATCCACACCGGCATCCGGGCCTGCATGTCATCGCCCTGCTCGAAGCGAGCAAGGCGATGCTGGCACTGTTGGCCGCCACCGGGCTGGAAGTGCTCGGTCCGCAGCCGCTGCGGCACGGCATCATGGTCCTGATCCGGCGTTTCAGCCTGGATCCGGACCATGGCACCCTGCCGTCGCTGCTGCACATGATCAGCCCCGACGCGGTGCACCTGGCCGCGGCGGGGATGATCGGCTACGGCCTGCTGCACCTGGTCGAAGCCTGGGGCCTGTGGCGGGCAAAGGCCTGGGCCTCCTGGCTGGGCTGCCTGACCGCCTCGCTGTACCTGCCCTTCGACATCTTCGCGATCATCCGCCACCCCGGCTGGCCGTCGTGGACGATCCTGGCGATCAACCTGATCGTGGTCTACGTCCTCGCCCGCGACCTGCGCAAGCGCCACCGCTGAGCACCGGCTACACTGGGGATTGGAGCCGACCAAGCCGCCCCATGCGCCTGTCCTTGCCGCCTCTGCTGACCTGCCTGCTCGCCGCGCTGCCTGCGCTGCTTTCGGCTGGCTGCAGCCCGGCCACATCCAGCGCGCATGCGGCCGAACCTGCGAGCCGCAACGTGCCGTTCCCTTACGCCGAAACCGATGTCGCCGACCTGCAGGCGCGGATGACCGCCGGTGAGCTGGACAGCACCACCCTGACCCAGGCCTACCTGCAGCGCATCGCCAGCCTGGACCGCACCGGGCCACGCCTGCGCGCGGTGATCGAGCTCAACCCGGATGCAGTGAAGGAAGCCGCTGCGCGCGACCGCGAGCGCCGCGATGGACGCCTGCGCGGCCCGCTGCACGGCATTCCGGTACTGCTTAAGGACAACATCAACGCCACTCCGATGGCTACCAGCGCCGGCTCGCTGGCACTGCAGGGCTTCCGCCCTGAGGACGCGTACGTGGTGCGGCGCCTGCGGGACGCCGGTGCGGTGGTGCTGGGCAAGACCAATCTCAGCGAGTGGGCCAATTTCCGCGGCAACGATTCAGTGTCCGGCTGGAGCGCACGCGGTGGCCAGACCCGCAATCCCTATCGCCTCAGCCACTCGCCCTGCGGTTCCAGCAGCGGCAGCGCGGTGGCGGTCGCCGCCAACCTGGCCAGCGTAGCAATCGGCACCGAAACCGATGGCAGCATCGTCTGCCCTGCGGCGATCAATGGCATCGTCGGCCTCAAGCCGACCGTCGGCCTCGTCAGCCGCGAGGGCATCATCCCGATTTCCTTCAGCCAGGACACCGCAGGGCCGATGACGCGCAGCGTCGCGGACGCGGCGGCCGTACTGACCGCGATCGCCGGCCGCGATGATGCCGACCCGGCCACTGCGACCATGCCCGGCCGCGCAGTGTACGACTACACCGCGCGATTGGATCCGCAGGGCCTGCGTGGCAAGCGCATCGGCCTGCTGCAGACACCGCTGCTGAAGTACCGCGGCATGCCGCCGCTGATCGAACAGGCGGCCAACGAGTTGCGTCGGGCCGGTGCCGTCGTGGTGCCGGTGGAGCTGCCCAACCAGGGCGCCTGGGCCGAGGCCGAACGCACGGTGCTGCTGTACGAGTTCAAGGCCGGGCTGGAGCGATACTTCAGCACCTACCGCGCTCCCCTGCGCAGCGTGGCCGATCTGATCGCCTTCAACCAGGCGCACAGCAAGCAGGAACTGGGCCTGTTCGGCCAGGAACTGCTGGTGGAGGCCGATGCCACTGCCGGCCTGGCCGACCCCGCCTATATCCGCGCACGCAGCGATGCACGCCGGCTGGCCGGACCGGAAGGCATCGATGCCGCCCTCTCCGCCCACCAGCTCGATGCCCTGGTGGCACCGACCACCGGCGTGGCATGGCCGATCCGCAGCGAAGGCGACGACTTTCCCGGCGAGAGTTACAGCGCCGCCGCCGTGGCCGGTTATCCCAGCCTGACCGTCCCGATGGGCCAGATCAATGGCCTGCCGGTCGGCCTGCTGTTCATGGGCACCGCCTGGAGCGAACCGAAGCTGATCGAAATGGCCTACGCCTATGAACAGCGTACCCGCGCGCGGCGACCACCGCACTTCGACACCGACACCCTGATCGACGCCGGCGAGCCGTGATCCAGTAGTGCCGGCTGCTGGCCGCCAGATCCCGGGTCGGCGGCCAGCGACCCGCGCTACCGTTCGGGTTCCGGCTCCACCGGTACGATTGCCGCCTCTCCATCTTCAGCACCCGGCGAACGCACATCTGCGGTACGTGCACGTGGCCCGCGCGGCATGTCCAGTTCGTCTGCATGCTGCAGCCGCGCACGCACCTGCGGCAGTGCCTGCGGATGCTCGCGCGCAAGGAAATCGAGCATACGTTCGCGCACCAGGCAGCGCAGATCGAAGGCATCACCGGAGCTGCGCGCACTGACCAGCAGGCGCACCTGGATCGCACGCTCGCTGGTCTCGGTCACCTGGGTCACGCAGACCCGGCCATCCCACAGCGCCTCCCCCCGGCAGATGCGCTCCAGCTCAGCGCGGATCGCCGCGATCGGCGCACGATAGTCCAGCCACAGGAACGCCGTGCCGAGCAGGTCCGCGCTGCGCCGCGTCCAGTTCTGGAAGGGGTTCTCGATGAACCAGGTCAGCGGCACCACCATCCGCCGCTCATCCCAGATGCGCACCACCACATAGCTGCTGCCGATCTCCTCGATGCGCCCCCACTCACCTTCGACGATCACCACGTCATCCAGCCGGATCGGCTGCGTCACTGCGATCTGCAGGCCGGCGATCAGATTGCCGAACACCGGCTTGGCGGCGATACCGGCCACCAGACCGATCAGGCCTGCCGAGGCCAGCAGCGCGGTACCGATCTTCTGCACCATCGGAAACGTCAGCAGCACCAATGAAGCGCCCAGCACGATGATGCCACCCATCAGCACGCGGCTGAGCACCCGCGTCTGGGTCTGGATGCGGCGTGCTTCCAGGTTGTCGGAGACATCGATGGGATGGCTGCGCAGGATCGCCCGCTCCCCTGCCGCTACCGCACGCACCAGCAGCCAGATGAAGCACGCGGTCAGCGCGATGTGCAGCACGTGCTGCAGGTTGGCCAGCAGCGGATCCTGCAGCGGCGTAGCCTGCAATGCGGGGATCAGCAGTAGCAGCGGCCACGCGGTGGCCATCGGCAGACCGAGCACACGTCCGATGCGTGCACGCCGACGATCACGCCCTTTCAGCCGATGGTAGATCCACAGGATCAGCCACGCGCCGATGCCGCCCACCACTACGGCCAATCCCAACGGCCATGCGTATGCCTGTGCGCTTTGCCAGTGCACCACTGTTACCTCCACTCGAACAGCCAGGCGGACAGCCTCGCGCATGGGGCATGAGCGCCACGTCAGTCGTTCGTAAGCAGGGTGTTGGTCGGCAGGGCTTGCAGCCCTGCACCTGCCAGAATCCGAAGCAACTGCAACAGCAACAGCAGAAGCTGGCATTCCGTGGGATGGCGAGGTGGGTCCGGTTGCGGGGGACGCCGTAAATCCGTCCATGGAGGCTCGGTCGCGCCATCCATGGCCCTCACGCCCCCGCAACCGGACCCA